>JBJMGQ010000103.1:0-4667 GCA_045807845.1 Pyrinomonadaceae bacterium
GCTCGAACCGCTTGAACGGATACCTTCGCTTATCAAAGAGGGCGCGATAGACCACGCGCTCGTCGTGGTAGGATTTCACTGGCTCGCGCTGTCGGGGCTCGTCGAAGAGTTGTGAAGGTCATGAGCTACTTCATCGAGCACCCAGAGGCGGGCGAGGCAAGTTAAGTAAAGAGAGATGCGAATCAAACTGCTGAAACTCGCGCACGCGCGCTCGGGCGACAAGGGCGACACGGCCAACGTCGGGCTCATCGCGCTGCGCGAAGAGTTCTACGCGTTGCTGGTGCGCGAGGTCACGGCCGAGCGCGTCAAAGAGCACTACCGCGGGCTCGTCCACGGCGGCGTCGAGCGCTTCGAGTTGCCGAACCTCGGCGCGCTCAACTTCCTTCTGCATGAAAGCTTAGGCGGCGGCGGCACGCTCTCGCTGATGACCGACGCGCAGGGCAAGACCTTTTCGACGGCGCTGCTCAGGATGGAGGTCGAGATACCCGATGAGGAGGCGCACAGACTCGGACTTGGCTGAACTGGAGCGGCTTGACCCGACGCTGTTTCTACAGATGCGCGTCAGCCGTATGCTCGGCTTCGGGTTCGCGCTGTCGCTCGCATGGACGGGCGGTGTCAGCTCGCTCATCGCCTGTGTCATCGGCCTCCGCGCGCGGAGACTCATCAGGGAGGCGGGCGGCCGTGTCGTCGGGATGAAGATGGCGTGGTGGTGCATCATCGCCGGGGCCGTTGGGGTTCTGGTCGGGCTGCCCGCATGGGTCTGGATATTTATGCAGGCTGCGAAAAGCAGATGAGTGAAAATCAAGAGAGCTTCGAGCCGGAAATCCGCCACGGCTACGCGCAGGTCGGCGACGTGCGTCTGCACTACGCAGAGTGCGGTGAGGGCGAGCGGCTTGTCCTCCTGCTCCACGGCTTCCCCGAGTGCTGGTACTCCTGGCGCCGACAGTTACCGGTGCTCGGCCGTCGCTTCCGCGTCGTCGCGCCCGACATGCGCGGCTATAACCTGAGCGATAAGCCGGGGCGCGTCGAGGACTACCAGATGAAACGTCTGGTGGACGACGTGACCGGGCTCATACGTCACTTCGGCGCGCGCGAGGCGGCCGTCGTCGGCCACGACTGGGGCGGCGCGGTGGCTTGGGCCGTCGCGCAGTACTACCCCGACTACGTCTGGAAACTCGCCTCGCTTCAGACGCCGCCGCCCGCCGTCTGGGGGCGCAACCTGACGCTCAAGCAACTCCTGCGAAGCTGGTACATGTTCTTCTTCCAGCTCCCCTCCATCCCCGAGTGGTTGATGCGACGCGGCGACTTCGCGCGGCTGGGTCGGATGCTGCGCGCGACCTCGCGCCCCGGCACCTTCAACGACAAGGAGATCGAAGTCCTCAAGGCGGCACTGCGCGAGCCGGGTGCGGTCACGGGCGGCATCAACTACTATCGCGCCAACCTCCGCGCCTTCCTCGGCCGCGGCTTCGGCAAGCAGGAGATTCGGCCGCACGAGCGCGTGCGCGTCCCCACGCTCTTCATCTACGGCGAGCGCGACTTCGCCATCCTGCCCGAGACGGTGGCCGGCGTCGCCGACTACGTGGACGCGCCCTACACGGAGCTGCGCCTCGGCCGCAGCAACCACTGGGTGCAGCAGGAGTCGCCCGCCGAAGTCAACGCTGCCTTGCTCACTTTCTTAGAAGAATAGTCAGTTGAACTCGATGGAACAGAGTCCGGTCATCTACGCCGTCGAAGGCCACGTCGCACTCGTCACGCTCAACCGGCCCGAGAAGCGTAACGCTCTGAACGACGAGCTGGTCGGCGGGCTCAAAGAGGCTCTGCGCGATGCGGACGCGCGCGAGGAGGTGCGCGCCGTGCTCATCAACGGCGCGGGCGCGGACTTCTGTTCGGGCGCAGACCTTTCGGCGCTCATAAAAATTTCCGAAGGGTCTGTCTCCGACAACCTCGAAGACGCGCGTTCATTGATGGAGTTGTACGCGCTCATCAGGCGCGTGCGCGTCCCCGTCGTGGCGGCCGTGCGCGGGCGTGCGTTGGCGGGCGGGTGCGGGCTGGCGACCGCGTGCGATGTGGTGCTGGCCGCGGCGTCGGCACGCTTCGGCTACCCGGAGGTGAAGATCGGTTTCGTGCCCGCGATGGTCATGGCCATCCTGCGCCGCAACGTCTCGGAGAAGCGCGCCTTCGAGCTGGTCACGCGCGGCGCCGAAATCTCCGCCGCAGAGGCCGAGCGCGTGGGCCTCGTCAATCACGTCTACGAAGACGCGGAGTTCGAGTCGCGCGTCGAGCGCTACGTCGCCGACTACGAGCGCGTCAGTCGCACGGCCGTCACACTCACCAAACGCCTCCTCTACCAGATGGACGGCCTCACCTTCGACGCCGCCCTCCAAACCGGCGCCGACCTCAACGCCATCGCCCGCATGACCGAAGACTGCCGCGCCGGCATCGCCCGCTTCCTGTCGAAGACGAAATGAGAGGGCGTTAACGCTGCCTCTCAAGCTTCATTCGCGGCCGGCGAGTTCGAGGGCGCAGGCGAGGGCGTCGGCGTGTATGTTGGAGATGAGGCCGAACTCAAGTGCTTCGTCGGCGGAGAGTCGGCGGGTTGTGGTGAACATCTCAAGCGCGCGGGTCGCGCCGATGAGTTTGGGCAAGCGCTGTGTGCCGCCCCAGCCGGTGATGATGCCGAGGCGCGCGCCGGGGTGCGCGAAGACGGCGGCGGGCGAGGCGACGCGCAGGCGGCAGGAGAGCGCGAGGTCGAGCCCGCCGCCCATGCAGAAGCCGTTGACGGCGGCGATTGTAAGCTGGCGCGCTTCAGAGATTCTCTGGAAGAGTTGCTGGCCGCGCTCTGCGAACGCGCGCGCGGAGCCGGGGGTGAGCGTTTGGAGCTCGCGGATGTCGGCGCCGGAGGCGAAGACCGCATTGGTGCCCGTGAAGATGAAGGCATTGATGTCTGCGCGCGCGGAGAGAGTGGAGAAGGCTTCGTCTAAGTTTGAGAGTGTGGCGACGGAGAGTGAGTTTCTCTGTTCGGGGCGGTTGATGCGCAAGACGGCAAGCGCCCCGCGCTCTTCGACGACGACCGGGGGCGGCGCGCCGCTCACGCGCGCTGGCCGACGTTCTCGCGGAGGAACTTAACGATCTCTTCGGTGGAGGTGCCGGGCAGGAAGATCGCGGAGACGCCCTGCTCCTTAAGACGCGGGATGTCCTCCTGCGGGATGATGCCGCCGACGATGACGAGGCAGTCGTCCATCCCTCGCTCGCGCAGCAGCTCGACGATGCGCGGGCAGAGCGTGTTGTGTGCGCCGGAGAGGATTGAGACGCCGACGGCGTCCACGTCCTCCTGCAACGCCGCCGCCGCGATCATCTCGGGCGTCTGGCGCAGCCCCGTGTAGATGACCTCCATCCCCGCATCGCGCAGCGCGCGCGCAATCACTTTCGCCCCGCGGTCGTGGCCGTCGAGCCCGGGCTTCGCAACGAGGACGCGGATTTTTCTTTCGCTCATGTCGTTAGAAAGCCGGCTCCTCGTAAAGCCCGTAAACGTCGCGGAGCGCGTCGCAGATTTCGCCGAGCGTGGCGTAGGCGCGCACGGCCTCGATGGTGGCGGGCATCGTGTTGTCGCCCGCGGTGGCCGCCTTCTTCAATTTTTCGAGCGCGTTCGAGACGGCGCCGCCGTCGCGCTGTGACTTCGCGCGTTCGAGTCGCTCCACCTGCCGTTCGCGCACCTCTTCGTTGATGACGAGGGTAGGGACTTCGGTGTGCTCACCTTCCATCGAGTACTTGTTGACGCCGACGATGGTCTGCTCGCCGCGCTCGACGGCCTTCTGATACTGGTAGGCCGACTCCTGTATCTCGCGTTGCGGGAAACCCTTCTCGATTGATTCGACCATGCCGCCCATCGCGTCAATCTTGTCGAAGTAGTCGAGCGCACCGTCCTCCATCTTCTTCGTCAAAGACTCGATGAAGTAGGAGCCGCCCAAGGGGTCTACGGTGTTCGCGACGCCGGTCTCCTCCGCGATGATCTGCTGCGTGCGCAGCGCGATGAGCGCCGCGCGGTCGGTCGGCAGCGCCAGTGCCTCGTCGTACGCATCGGTGTGGAGCGACTGCGTGCCGCCGAGCACACCGGCGAGCGCCTGTATCGCGACGCGGACGATGTTGTTCAAAGGCTGCTGCACGGTGAGCGAGACGCCCGCCGTCTGCGTGTGGAAGCGCAGTTGGAGCGTGCGCTCGCTCTTGGCGTTGAAGCGCTCGCGCATCACGCGCGCCCAGATGCGGCGTGCCGCGCGGTACTTGGCAATCTCCTCGAAGAAGTCGTTGTGCGCGTTGAAGAAGAATGAGATGCGCGGGACGAACTCGTCCACGTCAAGCCCCGCGTCCACGCCCCACTGCACGTACTCGACGCCGTCGCGCAAGGTGAAGGCAAGTTCTTGCAGCGCCGTCGCGCCCGCCTCGCGGATGTGGTAACCGCTTACGGAAATCGGGTTGTACTTCGGGACGTGACGCGTGCAGAACTCGAAGGTGTCTATGACGAGCTTCATCGCCGGTCGCGGCGGCACGAGCCATGCGTGCTGGGCGATGAACTCCTTGAGGCAGTCGTTCTGGACGGTGCCGCCGATCTTGTCGCGGGCGATACCGCGCTTGTCGGCGAGCGCGATGTAGAACGCGAGCCGGGGGGCGAA
>JBJMGQ010000104.1:0-32482 GCA_045807845.1 Pyrinomonadaceae bacterium
CCTGTCCGTTGACACGGGTCTCGACTTTAAGGTCGGACGGGTCGAGGCCCGTGGTGATGTAAGGGCCGACGGGACAGAAGGTGTCGAAGGATTTGCCGCGTGTGAACTGCACGTCTCTGCGTTGCAGGTCGCGCGCGGTCACGTCGTTGAGACATGTGTAGCCGAGGACGTACGCGAGCGGGTCTACAACATTTGGAAGCCGCCGGCATCTACGTCCGATAACGACTGCAAGCTCACCCTCATGTTCGATCCTCTGGGAGAGCTCGGGGAGTTCTATCACATCGCCGTCCCCGATAATCGTTGAGGGGGCCTTGAGGAAGAGGAGCGGCTCCGAAGGCATTGCGTTCCCAAGCTCTGCGGCGTGCTCGCGGTAGTTGCGCCCGACGCAGACGATTTTAGAAGGCGCGACCGGGGGCAGAAGCTTTGCGCCCGAGAGCCTTTGGGAAGGTTCGGTACGTTCGAGGGAGAGATTCCCCGCGGATAGATCACCTTCAAGCCTGAAGATTTCCTCATTCTCGATGACGCCGAAGGCCGGGCGCTGTGTCTCAGGGTCTATGAAACGGCAGATTCTCATTACTGTTTGAAGTTGTAACTTAAGGGACGGAGTCGGACTGGACTTCTGAAGGGTTCGAGACGTTACCGGCCTTATCGACGGCCGTGACGTAGTAGAAGTATTTCTGCCCGGACTTGACCGCCTCGTCCTGAAAGGTCGTGCGTTCGAGGAGGTTGCGGTTGAGCTTCGTCCACTGCTCCTTCGGCAGATCGGGGTCTGTGGAGCGGTAGAGGTTGTAGCCCGCGATGTCGCGCTCCTGATTGGCCGCGAAGAAGACGGAGATGCGCAGAGGCGTGGGGGCCGCGGCGGTGGTCAGGCCGGTGGGCGGGGCCGGCTTGAAGGTGTCCAAGGGCTTGACCTCGACGGAGTTGGAATTGAGGCTCTCGACCGGCTCGCCGCCTGTGCCGAGCGAGACGGCGCGGACGACGTAGACATACTCTTCGCCGAAGGCGAAGGTCTGGTCGGCGAAGCTCAAGGCGTTGACCGGCCGCGAATTCAGAGGAGTCTGCGCCGGCTCGTTCTGCGAGCGCGCGGAACGGTAGACGTTGTAGCCGAGCAGGTTCGCGGGGCGCGTGTTATCGACGTTCGCAGAGGGCGCCTCCCAGCGGACGATAACGGCGTTCTCCCTGAGTTCGGGCGCCGCGGCGACGGAGGGCGGCTGGCTGACGCTGGCGGCGGGCTCAATCAACAGGAAGTTCGAGAAGGTCGCGCGCTGTCCCGCGGCGTTCACGTAGCGCACGGCGTAGCGCAGGCGCACGGGCTCGGAGAGAGAGAGCTCGTCCGTGTATGCGAGCGTCTCACGGGCCTCGGCGATCTGCTCCGAAGTGACCGAGCCGATGAGGTTCGCGCGCGCGGAGAACTCCTCTTCGGTGAGCGGCAGAGGGTCGTCCACAGCCTCCGCGAGGCGATAGACATCGACCCTTCGAATGCTCTGGACGCTCTCGTCCGAGGCGTTGCGGCGCGGCGCGGGCCAGCTCAGGATGACTCGGTTCCCGCGCTGGACACCGGAGAGAAGCTCCGTGCGTTGCGGGACGCTCTCGATTGGCGGCTGCGGCGGGCGACGTTTCCCGCAAGCGTTGAACGTCAAGGCGAAAGTAGAAAGGCAGAGGGTCAAAAGGCATAGGTGAAGAGAGCTTACATAGAAGCTCTTCGCGCGGAGCGCGTCCACCTCTTCACCGACTGTTTTTTGCCTGCTGCCTTTTGGATTCATCAGAGGACGTAGCGGCTGAGGTCTTGGTCTTTGACGATGTCGGAGATGGTTCGGCCGACGTACTCCGCGTCGATGAGCTGTCGCTTGGGCTCAAGGTCTGGGCCTTCGAAGCTGATCTCGTCTAAGACCTTCTCCATGATGGTGTGCAGGCGGCGCGCGCCGATGTTCTCGGTCTGCTCGTTGACGCGGACGGCGAAGCGCGCGAGCGCGTCGATGGCGTCCTCCGTAAAATCGAGCTCGATGCCCTCCGTCTCCAGAAGCGCCTTGTACTGTTTGACGAGCGAGTTCTTCGGCTCGGTCAGGATGCGTTTGAAGTCTTCGAGCGTGAGCGAGTCGAGCTCGACGCGGATGGGGAAGCGCCCCTGCAACTCCGGGATGAGGTCGGAGGGCTTCGAGACGTGGAAGGCGCCCGCGGCGATGAAGAGGACGTGGTCTGTGCGCACCATCCCGTAGCGCGTGTTGACGGTCGTGCCTTCGACGATGGGCAGGAGGTCGCGCTGCACGCCCTCGCGCGAGACATCGGGCCCGGAGCCGGAGTTTTCGCGGCCGGCAATCTTGTCCAACTCGTCGAGGAAGATGATGCCGGATGTCTCGACACGCTCAAGCGCGGCGCGCGCGACGGCGTCCATGTCCACGAGCCGCTCCTCCTCCTCCTGTATGAGATATTCCAGAGCCTCGTCCACGCGCATACGCTGACGCTTGGTGCGCCCCTGGAAGAGATTGCCGAGCATGTCCTTCATGTTGATACCCATCTCTTCCACGCCCTGCGGCCCTGCGACTTCGATGGTCGGAAAACTCTTCTCGCGCACCTCCATCTCGACGAGGCGGTTGTCGAGCTTGCCCTCGCGCAGTTGCGCGCGCAGCTTCTCGCGCGTCTTCTGAAACTGCTCGTCTCGGTCGTTGCCCGCGGCGTTGGCGTCTGGGCTGGCGTCCGCGTCGAAGTCGTAGAAGCCAGCGCCCGAGCGCGGGGGGAGTAGCAGGTCGAGCACGCGCTCCTCTGCATTGTTCTCCGCCTTCTCTGCGACCTCTTCGATCTTCTCCTCGCGCACCATGTCCACGGCGATCTCGGTCAGGTCGCGAATCATGCTCTCCACGTCGCGGCCGACGTAGCCGACCTCTGTGAACTTCGAAGCCTCGACCTTGAGGAAGGGCGAGTTCGACATGCGTGCGAGGCGGCGCGCGATCTCCGTCTTGCCGACGCCGGTCGAGCCGATCATGATGATGTTCTTGGGCATCACGTCGGCGGCCATCTCGGGCGGGAGCTTCTGCCTTCGGACGCGGTTGCGCAGGGCGATGGCGACGGCGCGCTTGGCCGCCGTCTGCCCGATGACGTGCTTGTCCAGCGCCGCGACGATCTGCCGCGGGGTCAACTCGTCGAGCCTCGACTCCTCTTCAATCTCGCCTGAAAGATAGATCACCATTGACAAAAACGCTCGTGTCTTAACTCTGCCGCGGGTTCGCGGTTGACGAAGCCCGCGCGGGCAGCTCAAATCTCTTCGATGACGATGTTCTGGTTCGTGTAGATGCAGATTTCGCCTGCGATGCGGAGCGCGCGCTCGGCGATATCTCTGGCGCACAGCTCCGTGTGCTCCAGCAGAGCGCGCGCCGCAGCGAGCGCGTAAGGCCCTCCGGAGCCGATGGCGAGCACGCCCCCGTCGGGCGCGATTACGTCGCCGTTGCCGGAGAGTAGAAAAGAGCTCTTCTCGTCTGTGACGATGAGAAGCGCCTCCAGATGGCGCAGAATCTTATCCGTCCGCCACTCCTTACTCAGCTCGACGGCGGCGCGCTCAAGGTTGCCGTGGAACTGTTCGAGCTTGCTCTCGAAGCGCGCGAGGAGGGAGAAGGCATCTGCTGAGGCGCCGGCGAAGCCTGCAAGAATCTTTTCGTTATAGAGACGCCTGACCTTGCGTGCCCCGCTCTTCATGACTGTGTCGCCGAGCGTGACCTGCCCGTCGCCCGCGAGCGCGACGCGGCCGTCACGGCGCACGAGGAGGATGGTGGTGCTGCGTATCTCTCTTGAAGAGCGGCTCATAAATGTAAGGGTAGCACTATAGAAAGTGGCGAGAAGTGAAGTCAAGCGGGACACGTTGGCAGCACCTCCGGGTCAGAATCCATGAGTGAGCGCGCTTGAACGGACACGCGGGAAGATTTGGGTTATCATATTGACACGGAGGACGTAAGGGAGCTTGGGCACTCAGAGACCTTTCATAGGCATCACGATGCGCCATGAGTTGGAGACGGAGAGGTTCTACCTTGCGCGTTACTACGGTGAGGCAGTGGCCGCGGCGGGGGGCGTGCCCGTACACATCCCACTTATCCCAGACCCTGAGCTTATCAGTGCTTTCGTCGAAAGGCTGGACGGTGTGCTTCTACCGGGCAGCGCCTCGGACGTAGACCCTCTGCGCTATGGGCGGGAGCCGCACAGGTTGCTGGGGCCCGTGCACCCTCTCAAGGACGAGACAGACCTCCTCGTTTTGAAGGAGGTCGAAGAGAGGCGTCTGCCGCTTCTGGCCATCTGTTTCGGGATGCAGGTCTGGAACGTATACAGGGGAGGGAGCCTGATTCAGGACATAGCCTCCGAAGTGCCGAAGGCGCACAAACACGAGCAGGGCGCGCCGCGTGACAGACGATCACACCACGTCGAAATAGAAACGGAGAGCCTTCTCAAGAGCCTCGCGGGGGAGGTTGGGGCACTGGTCAACAGCCACCACCACCAGGCGCTTGGGCAGATAGGCGAGGGTTTACAGGCTTCGGCCTGGAGTTCCGACGGGCTGTGCGAAGCGGTCGAGGATACTAGAGAGGGACGCTGGGCTCTGGGGGTGCAATGGCATCCGGAGATAGGCTGGGAGAGGGACAAGCTCTCGTCTAACATCTTCAAATCATTTCTCCGAGCGGCAGCCTCCCACGCGTCCGATAAGGCAGCGAGTTCGAGTTATAGGTGAACATTTCATGCTTAAAAGTTGGAGGAGAAGACTTTGAAGAGCGGGCGCAAGATTGTCTTAGGGATTGAGAAGCTCTGTGAGGAGCGAGTCGATTTAATAAAGGGCAGAAGGGTTGGGTTGGTCTGTAACCAGGCGTCGGTCGATCATGAGCTTCGACACTCCGCCGACGTACTCAAGTCCGTAGAAGGTGTGCAGTTGAAGAGCCTCTTCGGCCCACAGCACGGGATAAGGGGCGACGTACAGGACAATATGATCGAGACGCCGCATACGCGTGATGCGGAAACTGGGCTTCCGGTATATTCACTCTACAGCGAGACGCGTGAGCCTACAGAGGAGATGTTGGAGGACGTGGACGTTCTCGTCTGCGACCTACAGGATGTCGGTTGCCGCATATACACTTTCGTCTACACCATCGCGAACTGTATGCGCGTGGCGCGTAGGCTCGACAAGCGCGTCATTGTCTGTGACAGGCCGAATCCGATAGGTGGTCTTGCAGTTGAGGGGAATCTGCTGGAGTCCGGGTTCGAGTCGTTCGTGGGGCAGTTTCAGTTGCCTACGCGTCACGGAATGACGGCGGGCGAACTATGCAAGATGTTCAACGAGCATTGGAGCATCGGCTGTGATCTTGAAGTCTTGACTATGGACGGATGGTCGCGCGAACTTTGGTTCGACGAGACGGACGCGCCCTGGGTTCTGCCTTCACCGAACATGCCCACGCTCGACTCTGCGACCATCTTTCCGGGCACAGTGCACCTCGAAGGCACACAGATTTCAGAAGGGAGGGGGACGACGCGCCCCTTCGAGCTGGTCGGAGCCCCATACATAGAGGCGGGACATTTCGCACGCAGACTCGAATCGGAAGGGCTGCCCGGTGTCAGATTCCGTGCCACGAACTTTCAACCGACGTTTCAGAAACACGCGGGCGCGACCTGTGGCGGGGTGCAGATACATGTGCTCGACCGTCTGGAATTACGCACGGTCATCACTGGGCTGGCGGTCGTGAAGACCTGTTTCGAGCTTTACGGAGAGGATTTTCGCTGGAAGGAGCCGCCATACGAGTACGTTTTCGATAAGAACCCTTTCGACGTTATCTCTGGCACAGACCGTCTGCGGCTTTCGATTGAGAGGGGCGATTCTCTGGAGGAGTTGGAGCGCTCCTGGCGCACAGAGCTTTTAAGGTTTGAGGAGACGCGTCAAAAGTACCTGATGTATTGACCTGTGATCCGCGCATGTTCAACTGAAGTCTTAAGTTTGTCGACGCGCCGACACTTAAAGTAAAACTCGAACGGTACGTCTGGATTTACAAATAACTGTAATCCAGGTGGCGGGAAAGCGAAATGCGGGCTGTTTATTTGGCGAATCTGGATGGTCTGATAGACGAATGCGGGAGTCTGCATGGACATATCTGCCCGGGGCAGGTGCTGGGTGTTAGAATGGCAATCCTCGGATGCCAATTGGTTGGGATTGAAGACCCGCGCGGCGTCGAACGCAAAAAACTTTTCGTCTGGGTGGAGATTGACCGGTGCGTCACAGACGCAATTACAGCCGTTACGGGTGTCAGATTGGGGAAGAGAAGTCTTAAATTTCTGGATTACGGTAAGGTTGCGGCGACTTTTCTAAATCTCTCAGAGAATCTCGCTTTTAGGGTCTTGGCGAAGGAAGAATCGAGGGAACTGGCAGACACTCTCTTTCCGGCAATTGCAGATAAAAAAGAGCGGCAGATGTTAACCTACAGAGAGGCTGACGTGTCTGAACTCTTTAAGGTTGAGTCTGTGCGAGTCGAACTGGACGAATTTGAAATGCCAGGAAGACCTCGCAGGCGTATAATCTGCGCACAATGTGGCGAGGGGATTAACGACGGGCGGGATCTGTCCAACGCCCTTAATCAAAGAGTCTGCCGTTCCTGTGCTTTCGGCGGCTATTATCAAACGATTTACTAATAACTATCTACGCGTCTGATAATATAGAGTTGACTGTGGCTCCTTATTCTCTAAAGACTTTGAAGAGGTACGTCTGAGATGGGGGGAGGAGAACGTTTTTCAATATGAGCCCTTGGTTGATTGTTTTTCTAGCTTGGCTAATTCCGGGACTCGGCCACTTCATGCAGGGTCGTATCTTGCGAGGTGCTGTCAGCTCTCTGACCATCCTTTTAATGTTTATCTTGGGCGTCTCCATTGGGGGGCACATCTACGGCCTGAGAGAGACGGGCGAGGGGCTGCTCTCAAGCCTCTTCGGTCTCTGTGATATGGGCTCGGGGATTCTGTACCTTCTATCGAAATTCATAGGGCTGGCCGTCAACGAGCGACCCGAGCAGGCCACCTCCGAGTACGGCAGCGTCTTTCTGATGGTCGCGGGACTGCTCAACCTCATTCTGGCGCTCGATGCATTCGACATAAGGGCTGGGAGGAAGGCTTGATACATTTCACACTGATGATCCTCTTCGCGCTCCTCGTCGCGGTTGTCTTCGGGGTCGTCGGCCGTGAGGGAGAGCAAGGCCGCTTGCGCTACGGCTTGAAGATTTTTCTCGAATTCGTCTGCGTCGGCTTCGCACTGGCTTGGCTGCTCTACTGGGTGCCCTGGTAAGTCTCTTCGGTACACTGCGAACAAAGGTAATGGGTTTAGTCGAGACTCAGGCCATCGTCCTACAGACGTATAAACTGGCCGACGCAGACAAGATAGTCCTGTGCATGACGGAGAAGGCGGGGCTCGTCCGCGGCGTCGCGCGCGGCGCAAGGCGCCTGAAGAGTAAGTTTGGAGCCAGTCTTGAGCCCTTCACACTCATACATCTGACCTTCTTCGAGAAGGAGACGCGCGAACTCGTCACAATCAAGGGCGCGGAGATCGTCAAATCGTACTTCAAGGCTACAGGGAGTCAAGAAGCCTTCGAGGGGCTCGTATACATTCTTGAGCTCGTCAAAGAGTTTGCGCCCCCGCACCACGCCGACGAGAAACTCTTCAAAATGCTACGTGCCTGCATAGATTTCTTGGCCGGCGCCCCCGAGCGTGCGGCCTCTGTCTCTGTCTATGCAGAGCTTTGGACTTTAAAACTGACGGGGTTTCTGCCGGAGTTTAGAACCTGTGGCGACTGTAACACTCCTCTCGGCGAAACCTTCCGCGGGCAGAGATACATCTCGCACGAAGGCGTTCTGTGGTGCCAGAACTGCCGAAAGGGAGGGGCGCAGGCGCTCGACACGGAATCTTATAAACTTCTCTCCTCGACACGTCACAGAGGCCCCGAAGGCTGGTCTGAGAACTTTGTAGGCGCAGGTGCGGAAAGTCGGCGTGTCGTGTCGGAGACGGCGCGCAGACTTGTCAGAAGGGCTCTTGAGAGGGAGACGCGCGGAGGGAAGGCTTCCGCCTCTGGTATCTAGACCGATTCTCTGTGTCCCGCGAGTGTGTGTCGAACCGGAGTTTTTCGTTGAACAGACCCTGGAGAGCCATCGACGGATACCTCGTCAGTGCCGCACTGCCTTACGTGCTGCTGTCGCTCACGATTCTCTCCGCAATCCTCCTGATACAGCAGACATCTAAGTTTGCGGAGGTGCTGGGCTCGACAGAGACTCCACTGCACCTTACCCTACAGGTCGCCGCGAACATTCTGCCGAGCATACTCATCTTCACACTACCGACCTCCGTCCTGGTGGGGACAGCCACAGGGTTCGGGCAGTTGGGGCAGGACAGCGAACTGGTCGCAATTCGAGCGGCCGGCGTGGGGACTTTGAGAATCATTGCCCCTCTATTGTTTCTGGGGGCTATCCTGAGCCTTTTCAACTTCTACGTAGCCTTCAGTGTCTCGCCGGCCTCTTCGCAAAACCTGAGAGACATAGCGCTCCAGGCGGCGCTCTATAAACTGGAGTCTCCTGTCGAGCCGAGAAGTTTCTATACGGGGATGCCCGGCAAGGTCGTATACGTGCGTGAGGGGGATAAAGAGAAGGGGCTCTGGGGGAAGATCTTCATACAATGGGAGGAGGAGGGGGGGATCGTGCGTCTCGTGACGGCCAGAAATGGCCGTCTCGACTTCTCAGGCGAGCAGGCGGAGCTGGTCTTGGAGGACGCCCTGCTGACGACTCTGCCGCCCGGTGGCTTCGAGGCCTTCGCGAAAGGCGCACACGTCACGATAGAGCGCTCGGCGAATATGCGTCTGAGGGATGAGCGGCTCGATCTTGGGCGGGGTTCTCTCACAAGGCGCATGCGCGAGCGCGAGCCGGAACTGGACGAGTTGGGATGGACTGGACTTCTGGAGAAGGCGCAAAGCTCGAAAAACCCTCTGGTCAGCAGGGAAGCGTCGATCGTTCTACACAGGAGGTTGACGCTGGCGCTCTGCCCCATCATCTTCGCCTTTTTCGGCGCAGGGCTCGGGCTGAAGGTCGTGCGCGGGGGGCGCTCGAAGGGCGTGCTGCTCTCCCTGACGGCGATGCTTCTCTACTATCTGCTTTCGCTCGCGGGGGAGCAGCTCGGGCGTGCAGGAACCGTTCCGCCGCTGGTGGGCTCCTGGCTCGCCTTCTTCACGGCCGTATGCGCGGGTTTTCTGCTGCTTTTTACAAGGCGCTGGTCTTTCACCTTCCCAATGTATAGACCTGCGGGCAAGCTTCTCAGAGCATCGGAGGGTGTAGTTGAAGCAAAGGGAGGCGGGCGGTACGTCGCGCTCCTCGGCCTGCTTGATAAGAGCATCTTTAAGTCGCTCGCGACCAACTTTCTGCTGATTGTATCGGCGCTGGTCTCAATCTTCCTGATTTTCACGCTCTTTGAGTTGATCAGATTTATCGCCGCCAACAATACCGCTCCGGGTCTGGTTCTACGCTACCTCCTCTACCTACTGCCTTTCGCGTGTATAGCGGTGACCCCTGTGGGGGCACTTTTATCTTCGCTCGTCACGTTCGCGCTGATGTTGAGGCGGAACGAGTCGGTCGCTTGGTGGTCGAGCGGGCAGAGCGTCTACAGATTTCTTCTACCCTGCCTGTTCTTCGCGATTCTCGTCGGTGCTTGTGTCTGGCTGTTGCAGGATAAGGTCATGCCCGAGGCCAATCGCAGGCAGAACGCTCTGCGCGGGGTGATTCGAAGCGGAGGGGCACAGGCAGAGGCACAGAAAGGGCGTCGCTGGGTTTCGAGCGCCGATTCCAGTCGCATCTACAATTACAGCCCCGCGGGGCCGGGTGGTGAGTTGGCCGACCTTGTGGTCTTTAATTTCGACCGGGAGGCTCTTCATCTGGAGAGGATTTACCTGGCGCCGTCGGCTTCGCCGGCCGACGGCATGACTTTGGAGATGCGTGAGGCGGAGGTGATAGATTTCGGGGGCGGAGGGGTTACGTATGCGCACGAGTCGCGAGCTTCGGTTGAGGCCGGGGCGTTTGAGGCATTCAACTCCGGACTTAACCGGCCGATGGAGTTCAGTTTCGACGGCTTAAGCGCTTACATAAAAGCGCTTAAGGAGCGCGGGGTCAATGTCCAGCCGCTCGCCGTCGCACTTCAGCGACGCCTTGTCGAGCCTTTTCTCCCTCTCGTCATGATTTTAGTCGGCTCCCCCCTTGCCTTCGTCTTTGGCAGACGGGGGACACTTCTTGCCCTCTGCTTCGGAATAGGGGTGGGACTCCTCTTCCTGGGGTTGATGAGCGTAGCACAGCAGGTTGGGTCGAGTGGGCTCATCTCGACCCACATCGCGGCTTGGGCCCCGCCTGCACTCTTCTCCGCCGCAGGGCTCTACATGCTCTCACGAACGCGTACCTGAAGAACCCTCTTGAAAGCCTTCCAAATCTAAGGTTGGCCGTTTCTCCTTAAGTTCCGGTCTCCCAACTAGAGAGGTACTCGACCTGCTCGGGGCTGAGTGTGTCGATGTCGATCCCGAGTGCTTTCAGCTTGAGGCTGGCGATCTCTGTATCGACCTCTTCGGGAAGCGTATGCACCCCCGGCTTGAGTTCGCCCCTGTGCTTCACTAGATACTCGGCCGACAATGCTTGGTTCGCGAAGCTCATGTCCATCACGCTGGCCGGGTGACCCTCAGCCGCGGCGAGGTTGATTAGACGTCCCTCTCCGAGGACGATGACTCGACGCCCGCTCTCGTTGATTGCATACTCCTCCACAAAGGGGCGAAGGGTGGCTGGGGGCTTCGACATCTCGCGCAGAGCGACCAGATTCAGTTCCAGGTCGAAGTGGCCGCTGTTGCAGACGATGGCGCCATCTTTCATTCTGGCGAAGTGTGCGCCGTCGATGACGTGCCTGTTCCCGGTCACTGTGATGAAGATGTCGCCGATGGCGCTGGCTTCGTTCATGGGCATTACACGGAAGCCGTCCATCACTGCCTCGATGGCCTTGATTGGGTTGATTTCCGTGATGACCACGTTGGCTCCGAGGCCGCGGGCGCGCATCGAGACCCCCTTGCCGCACCAGCCGTAACCGACGACCACGACAGTCCTACCGGCCAGAAGGATGTTCGTGGCGCGTATGATTCCGTCGATGGTGGACTGGCCCGTGCCGTAGCGGTTGTCAAAGAAGTGCTTTGTCTGCGCGTTGTTCACGGCGATAGAGGGGAAGGGGAGGACGCCCGCCTGCTCCATCGCCTGTAGACGCACGATGCCGGTCGTAGTCTCCTCGGTCGTCCCTATGATCTCATTTTTCTGTTCGCCGCGTTCCTTGAGCAGCGTCGCGACAACGTCCGAGCCGTCGTCGATGATGATCTGCGGGCGGGAGTCTAGAGCTATGCGCACATGCCTGTTGTAGGTCTCCGTAGATTCCCCTTTGATTGCGTAGACGGGGACTCCCCAGTCCGCCACAAGCGAGGCAGCGACGTCGTCCTGCGTCGAGAGAGGGTTCGAGGCAATTAGAATCGACTCGGCCCCCCCTGCCTGTAGAGTTCTCACGAGATTCGCAGTCTCGGTCGTCACGTGCGCGCACGCGACGACGCGGACGCCCTCTAAGGGTCTCTCAGACGCGAACTTCTCACGGATGAGGCGGAGGACAGGCATCTCACGTTCTGACCATTCGATACGCTTCTTACCCTCTGCGGCCAGATCTATATCCTTTATATCGAACTCTGCGGCGCTTTTTGTGCTCATTGTATTTGCCTTTGGAGAATCAGGAGCCTTTTCAGGGGTTAGATTTTTGCAGCTTCACGCAGCTCCTGAGCTCTGTCTGTAAGTTCCCAGTTAAAGCCTTCCTCGTCACGGCCGAAATGCCCATAAGCTGCCGTCTGTCTATAAATTGGCTGCCTTAACTTGAGAGTTTCGATGATCCCGTGTGGTGTCAGTTGGAAGTGCTCTCGCACGAGATTTGAGAGGTCAGACTCGCTTACGCGCCCTGTGCCGCTCGTATCTACGAGGACAGAGACGGGTTCCGCGACGCCTATCGCGTAGGCCAACTGCACCAGACAGCGTTCGGCAAGCCCCGCACCTACAATGTTTTTGGCGATATATCGCGCCATGTATGCGGCGGAGCGGTCAACTTTGGTCGGGTCTTTGCCGGAGAAGGCGCCGCCGCCGTGCGGTGCATACCCGCCGTATGTATCGACGATGATCTTTCTGCCGGTCAGACCGGCGTCGCCCTGTGGGCCGCCCACGACAAAGCGTCCGGTGGGGTTTATGTGATATTTCGTGGTTTTGTCGAGTAGTTCGCCGGGGACAGTCGCGCGTATGACCTGTTCCTCAATCTCTTCGCGCAACTGTTCGTTCGAAACGTCAGGAGAGTGCTGTGTAGAGATGACGACGGCGTCGATGCGGAAAGGACGCCCGTCTCTGTACTCGACTGTGACCTGAGACTTGCCGTCGGGGCGTAGATATGGGAGCGCTTCTGAGCGTCTGACCTCTGCAAGCCTGCGCGCGAGTTTATGTGCCAACTGGATCGGGAGGGGCATCAGCTCCGCGGTCTCATTGCAGGCAAATCCGAACATAAGCCCCTGGTCTCCCGCGCCACCCGTGTCCACGCCCATTGCTATATCAGGAGACTGCTTATCGACCGCCGTCAGGACTGCGCACGTGTCGCAATCGAAGCCGTACTTGGCGCGTGTGTAACCTATTTCTCTAACGGTTTCACGTGCCACGTGCGAGAAATCGATCTGCGCGTTGGTTGTAATCTCGCCTGCGATGACGACCAGTCCCGTCGTCACGAGCGTCTCGCAGGCGACACGCCCTTTGCTATCCTCTGCGAGGACTGCATCGAGGACAGCGTCAGAAATTTGGTCTGCTATTTTATCTGGATGTCCTTCTGTAACCGATTCAGAGGTGAACAGATAACTGCCGGAGTTGCTCAATTGCTAAATGCCTCCTGTGGTCTGTTTGGAAAGTGTAGCCCAAGACAAAAGAACGCGTAATGTAGCAACACGCATTGAACAATGTCAAGGAACCGGAGTTTTATGTGATGTCCCTTGGCCTCATGGCTTCTGAATCGCTCCGGATGTCTTAGGGATTGTGCCTATTGTCTGTCTCGAGTGGTCAAATAGCTTATAGACATAAGATTCATTATCGGACTCGAACTTTATCTGCTTTTATAGACTTGAGTAATAACCTGCCTCGTCTTATACCTACGGCGTCGCTTGCAATATTACCGTTTCTTCTTTAAAACTCTAAAAGCACCCGGCTCGGATGCTTTCGCTCATGGTTAATAAAATCGAAAACAGTTCCAGTCGCCAGAAATTACCCTCCGGGACAGAAGCAAATATCCAAAAAATTCTGTCTACCCTTCCCAAAGAACACCTGAGAGGGCTTGAACGTTTGCGCCTCGTCGATTCGATTTCTGACCCAAGGCTACGCAACACGCAGTTGAAGCCGACACAACTACCGGGTCTCTATCACCCGCGGCAAGGCTCACAGCCAGCCTGGATTGAAATCGCCCTCGGAGTGCTCCTACCGAAAGATGCGCCTTTGCACAAAAGACTCATCCCGAGGCTCTCATTCAAGGCAAACATGGCCGCAGTGATCTTCTCACTCGTCGGCCAGCATCACTACCTGACGCTTCGCCACTCTGTGAAAAAGGGGCAACTGGAGTCTTCCATCAGAACCTACACGGAGAGACATCTGAAGAAATGGAATGAGAAGGAGCACACTTTCCGGGCTCGACTCTTCAAGCCACTTCAGCCGACTTTCGAACGTTGGGCACAGAGTCTACAACGGAGGGCAAAAAAGAGTGGGCGAACTTCCTAGTATGAGAAAGATGGAGAATAGTTAAGACTCTGCACATTCATTGAGAACTTTCCAACTCTCTTAAAAGCGATTTCAGTGCCTCTATAATCTCACCCTTTTCCACCTCCGACTTCTGGAATCTCACTTCAACTTTCACATTAGGTAACGGCAGGTGATATTTGAAGGTAAAGGGCTTACTAATTTCCGTATTCCCTTCCTTCAACTTCCTCTCTCGAATTAACGCGCGCGCCTCGTCCCGTGTAAAATCTTTATTCGCAAGAGCGTTTATCATTTCACGCATCAAATCCGTGTCAGGCTGTCTGACAATCTGCAGAAGCAGAGATTTGACATTGATGTCGGCGCGCCGACATTCCTCACGTATCCCCTCAGGTATTGAGGCCAGCGAAATAGCCTCTGTTACGGTAGTTCGACTCTTCCCAACCTTCTTTGAAACCTCCTCGTGCGTGTAACCATATCGTTGACAGAGAGCTGCAAGCCCGTCCGCCTCTTCCCAGGGCGTCAAATCCTTCCGCTGCATATTCTCAATGAGCGCAATCTCTGCGACGGCCGCCTCGTCCACATCCATCTCGATGCAAGGGACTTCCCTCAGTCCCGCGGCGCAGGCGGCTCGCCATCTGCGTTCACCCGCGATGATCATCCAGCGCCCTTTCTGCTGGGTTGGCTTGACCAGAAGCGGCTCTAAAACACCCTTCTCCCGGACGGATGTTGTCAACTCCGTCAAGTCACCGATTTCGACTCGCGGCTGCTCCGGATTCGGGTCGAGGGCTTCGACCGAGATTAGACGGCCGATGGTGGTCGGGCTCTGGCTCGACAACTCCTCTACATAATGCGCATCGTGCCTCATATGCACTCCCGCGGGAAGTCCTCTTCTAGACACGTTGCATCACCTCTTCACATAGTTTTGCATATTCGCTGGCGCCGGTTGATTGCGGTGCAAACGTAAAGATCGATTCCTTGTACGCGGGAGCCTCTTCGAGACGTACGCTCTTCGTGATAACCGTCTGAAAGACCTGCTCACCGAAGACACTTCTAATCTGCTCGTAGACTTCCCTCGCCAGAGTCGTGCGCTTATCAAAAAGGGTCACAAGCACACCCAGCACACGCAGATTCGGATTCGGACGTGCCTTCACCTTCTCAATGGTCTCCAAGAGGTCATCCGTACCTTCCAGAGCGTAAAATGAAGACTGTATAGGTATTAAGACGTGCGTGGAGGCTACTAATGCGTTGACCGTTATCAGACCCAGAGTCGGCGGCGTGTCGATGAAGATTGCGTCGTAGCGACCCTCGATACGTTCCAGGCGATCCTTCAGACGAAATGGCGCGTCGAAATCACCTACCAGCTTCGATTCCAACTTCGCCAGACTAATCCTTGCAGGAATTATATCCAAGCCCCCGACGGGCGTCGGATATGTGTAGGCGGACAAGTCATCCTGCCCATCAACCATGAGCTCGTATGCAGAGCCCCTGATTGAAAGTGGGTCAAGGAATGAGATGGAGCTGTTGCCCTGCGGATCCAAGTCCAGCAGGAGTACACGTTTTCCGCGTTGTGCGAAAGCGGCGGCGAGATTGATCGTGGTCGTGGTCTTTCCGACCCCGCCCTTCTGATTAGCTATTGCGATGACAGTGCTCAAGGAAGGTTGTCCCGGTCAGAAGATACAAGAACTACATTGGCAGGTCTCCGGCCTCGCCTATTACATCAGGCCACTCCTCTTCGGAGCCCGGAACGCTCTCCTCTTCCCCGCTCTCGACAGTATTCCGTGAGGCTCTAATCACCTCTTCGTTCACAAAAATGGGGCAATCGACCCGCAAAGCCAGCGCTATGGCGTCCGAAGGCCGCGCGTCGATCATGACCGGCTCGCCCCCTCTCTCTTTCATGTTAATCGTGGCGAAGAAAGTGTTATCGCGCAATTCCGTGACTACGACCCGCTCGACACTCGCGCCCATCTCTAGTATGACGTTACGCAGGAGGTCGTGCGTCATCGGCCTCTGCGGAGAGATCTTCTCTATTTCGAGTGCGATAGCGTTCGCTTCGTAAGCGCCGACCCAGATGGGTAACATCGTGTCACTATTGATGTCTTTGAGAATGATGATAGGGGTTCCGCTGCTCGGGTCCATCATTAAACCCCTGATTTTAACTTCTATCTCCATAGAGACCTCTACACAAATCTAAACTTATCGCAGAACCTGGCCGAAGAGACTGTGTGCTTTCGCCTCCGTAACACGAACCTTCACGATCTTTCCTATGAGCTCCGCACTTCCGCTGAAATTAACAACTTTGTTACAGGTCGTATGCCCCGTGAGGTCGCTCACCGATCTCGCGCTGAAACCCTCGGCCAAAACCTCAACTACTTTACCAACATAAGTCCTATAAATTTTACTCTGAATTGATGTTTGCAAATTTTCAAGAGCAAGAAAGCGTCGTGACTTCTCATCCCGGGAGACGTTGTCAACTAATTTAGCGGCAGGTGTGCCGCGCCTCTTGGAATATTTGAAAATGTATAGACCATGAAACTCACACTTCTCTGCAAGCCTCAAAGTGTCCTCGAATTCTTCGCCCGTCTCACCCGGGAAGCCGACAATAATGTCACTGGTTAACGATATTTCTCTCTGAGAATTTTTAACGGCCGCTACTCTCTCCAGATACTCCTCGACCTTATGCCCCCTGCGCATCGCCCGCAAGACTCGATTATTTCCAGACTGAACGGGCAGATGCACCCAGTTACATAGATTTTCGAACTCCTCAATCGCCTTCACGATGTCCGCGTGAAAATCTCTCGGGAAAGAAGTAGTGAATTTTACGCGCGGCACACCGGTCGCGGCGACTGCGCGGAGCAGTCTTGAGAAGGGCGTAGCCCCTGAAAAGCCTTCCAGCCCCTTCTCAACCTTCGGACGGTAACTGTTAACATTCTGGCCTATGAGTTGTACCTCCTTAAAACCGGAAGCGCTAAGCCTTTTTACCTCTTCGACGATCTCAAATGCCGTGCGGCTTCGCTCGCGCCCACGCGAATACGGTACGATACAATAGGTACAGAATTTATTACACCCCTCGATGATTGGAACGAAAGCGACGTGTTGAGAATGACGAACCGCCGGCGATATTTCTAAAGCCGCTCCCTCTTCACGTTCGTCCAGATCGACTACATGCCTCTCGCCTCCACTCACGCGTTCCAAAAGAATCGGAATCCTGTCCGTGGCCCCTGTGCCTGCCACAAACTGGATTGAAGGAGAGCTGTTAAAAATGGCTTCACCTTCAAGCTGAGCGACGCATCCCATCACACCTACCAGAGGCTGTCTCCCGGCTCGCTCACGCCTAATCTCATTCACCCTCCGAAATACTTTCTGCTCAGCCTTTTCGCGTATTGAACAGGTATTGAGTAGGACGACATCTGCCGAATCTGCAGCACCTGTTAATTCAAATCCGTATGCACGGAGCTTCGTGGCCACACGCTCAGAATCAGACACATTCATCTGGCAGCCGAAAGTCTCAATGTGGACGCTCAACTTACTCATTTATGAACCTCTGCCCTCAGTTTATCAGAATTAATTGTTGGCAGGAGATAAAGTTCAGCCGTTGATTGAGGGGCGGCGACAAGGTCACCTTCAAGGCTTAATCTCTTAAGCTCTTTCTTATTAAGAAAGAGCTTAAGAGATTAAGCCGGCCTGTCTTTTATTCCCATTCTATCGTGCTCGGCGGTTTTGAACTCACGTCAAAAACTACACGGTTAATTCCTCTCACCTCAGAAATCAAACGTGTGGAAATACGGCCTAAGACATCGTGCGGAAGCCTTGCCCAATCGGCTGTCATCCCGTCAACGCTCGTCACTGCCCGAACCGCCAGCACACGCTCATATGTCCTGAAATCTCCCATTACGCCTACTGTAGAAACTGGTAATAACACCGGAAATGCCTGCCAGACGCTGTCGTACAGTTGTGCGAGGTTCAACTCCTCTTCGATTATCAAATCCGCGGCTCTAAGCAATTTCAAATGCTCTTCCGTTACCTCACCAAGTATCCTGACTGCAAAACCGGGACCCGGGAAAGGATGTCTACGGAGGAAATCTTCGGGTATCCTCAGGTCACGGCCTATCGTTCGAACCTCGTCTTTGAAGAGTTCCCTGAGAGGCTCGATGAGCGTAAGATTCATACGCTCGGGCAACCCGCCAACGTTATGGTGGCTTTTTATCACAGCCGAAGGCCCGCGCACGGAGATGGACTCTATAACATCAGGGTACAAAGTACCTTGGACGAGATATTTAACCCCACCCAGCCTTTTCGCCTCGCGCTCAAAAATCTCGATAAAAACCCTGCCGATTATTTTCCTCTTCTCCTCGGGGTCGACAACGCCTTTTAGCGCGCCGAGGAACTCCGTCGTGGCCTTCACGCCGACGATATTGAGACTCATCTTCTGTTGGAACAGGGCACATGTACTGTTAAATTCCCCCTCTTTAAGAAGCCCTGTGTCTACAAAGATGCAGGTCTGCTGATCGCCAATCGCCTCGTGCACTAGTGCCGCCGCAACCGTAGAATCGACCCCGCCCGAGAGCCCGCATATGACCTTCTCTGTACCGACCTGAGCACGTATTTTGGCGACCTGCTCACCAATTATCGCTTGCGGTGACCAGTCGCCATTTGCCTTGCACACTTTAAAGATAAAGTTTCGCAGAATCTCCTTTCCGAAGGGCGTGTGCGCTACTTCTGGGTGAAACTGGACACCGTATATGCGCCCGCTTAATCCCTCGAATGCGTTAAGCGCATCGGCCGTTCGTGCTGTGACGTGTATGCCCTCGGGGACGCTGATGACATGATCACCGTGGCTCATCCAAACATCCATCTCGGCCGGCAACCCATTGAAAAGAGGGCTATTTTGATCGGTGACCTGTAGTCGCGCGTACCCATATTCCCTGTTCGCAGAGGGCTGCACGTCCCCGCCTAGCTCTGATGCAATTACCTGTAGACCGTAGCAGATACCCAAGACCGGGCATCGAAACACATCAACCAAGTTATAGGAGAGTTTGGGTGCATCCGCGTCGTAAACCGAGGCCGGCCCCCCAGAAAGAATAATTCCCTTCGGCTCCCGTGCGAGTATCACCGCTTCCGAGGTGTCGAAAGGCAAAATTTCGCAATAGACATTGGATTCTCTCACCCGCCGAGCGATTAATTGTGTGTATTGAGAACCGAAGTCTAATATCAGGATGGTGTCATGCTGCAAGGGTTGCTTGCTCAAAAGTCGGCCTCCTTCGTAGACTAACGCCTAC
Organism: Pyrinomonadaceae bacterium; assembly: GCA_045807845.1. Classification (GTDB taxonomy): domain Bacteria; phylum Acidobacteriota; class Blastocatellia; order Pyrinomonadales; family Pyrinomonadaceae; genus QHXN01. The sequence goes on from JBJMGQ010000104.1 coordinate 19,089, forward strand.
TGTACTTGTGGCTCTGTGGTTCGCGCGTGATTATAGTTTGTCGAATTATTATTAGCCAAGCATACTGATAACGCTTTCATCAAAACCAATGAGAGAAGATACTGCTCCAAGATTAAACCACAGTCGCTTGAACATTTTTGTGAAGACACTGCTCCTTCTGACATTATCATTGTCTCTGTTATCGGATTCGCCGGCGGGACAGGATTTAGCTGACCTTGCTAGACCAGTCTATGTCCGTTGGCTCTTCAAGGTTGAAGGTGTAACCAATCTCACGCCCGCTGCCGACAACGAACGCGCATATATGGCGCTGAGTAACGGCTCCATCGTTTCAGTGCGGCTATCTGACGGGGGGCTAAGCTGGAAGAGTGAGGTCGGGGGGGCTCTATCGGCCTCGCCTGCGGTTGATAACAAGAATGTCTTCGTCGCGTCGGAAAGCCTTCCGACACCCAAATCAGTCTACCCGCAAGCCACGGGTATCCTGCGCGCTTTGAGCCGTCAAAGCGGCCTGACCTCTTGGATGCGCATGTTGCCTTCCCCTGTCAGAGGGGTTATTAATTTGAATGCCCAGAGCCTTTTCGTCACCTCCTCCGATGGGCGCCTATATGCCCTCAGCAAGGAGACCGGTGAAATCAGATGGATTAAATACAGCTCATCTCCATTCAACACCATTAACTTACTCGACAGTCAAACACTGTACGCCAGCGATACCTACGGAGACATTCTCTCCATTGAATTGGAGAGCGGAAGAACACTCTGGCGTTATCGGACGCGTAAACGGCTACGCGCCCCCGTAGCCGTTTACGGGAATATGGTTTATGCGGGTACCGCGGACGGATTCATCTACGCAATCGACAGGACATCCGGGCGGCTTCGTTGGCGTGTAAGGACGGGGGCCGCGATTCAGGCCGTGTCGGCAGGTGAGAAGTGGGTCTTAGCGACCTCTTTGGATAATTTCGTCTATTGTCTCTCGCCGCAGAATGGGGCGAAGGTCTGGAAACGACAGTTGGCGGGCAGGGTCACCGCCCCCCCTCTCGTGCTAAACAACTACGTGCTGCTCGCGCCTATTGTTGGCGACGAGTGTGTGGTGCTCAATCTTGAGGATGGGAAGAAGGTTAATAGCATCTACGTCGGCGAAGATAACAACACGGAGGCCGCGCCCTTGCTCACAAAGGACGCACTTCTATTGACCACCCGCGAAGGTTTGTTGGCGCTAACGAACATCGCGCAGACATCGGACTCGCCTTGAAGGGGCACACTCTCTGTGAACATGCTCAATCCTCTGCGGGGCGCGAACGGAACAGCGCAAAGATGCGGGAGAGAATCCCGTGCAGAACGTAGACGAGGACTAATGTCAGGAGGACGTAACGAGAGAAGAGCCAGACCAGCATCCCCACGGCGGCGATGAGGGGCATGACTTTTATCGTGCTCCGCTTCCCCGCCCCGAGAGTCTTGAAGCTGGAATAACGAATCGTGCTCACCATCAAGGCCCCGAGCACTGCGACCACTCCCATCAGGATGCCTGCATAGAGGGTCGAATAATCACTCCCGTAGGTCAGCAGCGGGCGCGGCGCGAAATGTATGAGCGCGGCGAGCAGCCCGGCCGCTGCCGGAATCGGGAGTCCCAAGAAACTCTTCTTATCGACCTTCGCGCTTCCTTCCGCGAGGGTGCGCGGCCTCGTCGCCTGCACGTTGAACCTCGCGAGCCTCAATGCGCCGCAGATCAGAAACATGAAGGAGAGGAACCAGCCGAGCTTGTGGAGTTGGCTGCCGTCGGGGAACGTCGAGCCGTAGCCCCATGCGTAGACCAGTACGGCGGGCGCGATGCCGAAGGTGAGCACGTCGGCTATCGAGTCAAACTGGATGCCGATCTCCGTCGTCGTCTTCGTGAGCCGCGCGATACGCCCGTCGAGCGTGTCGAACAGAATCGCCCAGCCGATGGCGCGCGAGGCGTTATCGAAATGCACCGTGGCCGACGCAATCTTATGCGCCGTCACCCCATCCAAGGGCTGCCCCAGCGTAACTCCGTCAAGCATCTGAAAGCCGCGCAGCGCGGCCATGACCGCGAAATAGCCCATGCCGATGTTGGCTGCCGTGAAGGCGGAGGGCAAAAGATATAGTCCCTTCTTGATTCCCCGCCGCTCCCTGACCTCTTCCGGTGGAGCTTCCACTGCCCCCTTCGCTTCACTCGCCATCGAGGCACCTCCCTATAATCGTGACGCCGCCGCTCACGCGCTCGCCCACCTTGACGAGCACTTCGACCCCTCTGGGCAGAACGAGGTCTGTCCGCGACCCGAACTTGATAAGGCCGAAACGCTCGCCCAGCTCAAGGCTGTCGCCGGGGCGCTTCCAGCAGACGATTCTGCGCGCGAGCACGCCCGCGATCTGTTTGCAGACCACAGTCATCCTCTCGCCCTTAATCGTCAAAGCGTTCTGCTCATTGACGAGGCTCGCGTTATCGCTCGTGGCCGCGACGAAGCGACCCTTCGTGTAGGTCACGTCGATTACTTCGCCGGCGATGGGCGCGCGGTTGACGTGCACGTCGAAGGGGGACAGAAAGATGCTGACGACGGTCGGCGAATCCGCGCCGCCGCCCGCAAGCTTCTCAATTCGCGTCACCTTCCCGTCCGCTGGCGAGACGACCAGCCCCGACTCCGAAGGCACCGTGCGCTGCGGGTCTCGGAAGAAGTAGGCCATGAAGGCCGCTACGAGCAGCAGCACGAAGGCCAGCGCCAGCAGCGGCAGCGCCGGCCAGAACAGGTACCAAAGCCCCGCCGCCAAACCCGCCGCGAGCGGGACGAGAATCCATGGGTAGCCTTCTTTGACCATCTCTCACCCTGTCGAGAGGCTCGCACACGGCCGCGCGCCTTCGGGACTTTTTCCCCTTATAAGGAGACGGGGGCGCCCAAGAAACTTTGAAGCGTCCCCCGTCCACTTAAATGCTTTGGGAGAGTGCATGCGGGCTCCGTGCGTGTGGTGCCCGCCGCCGCGGCGCGCTTAGTGCGCCGTGCTCTCCGCGCTCTGGTGTTTCGAAATGATTGCCTGCATCTGATCCTTCACGGCCAGCTTCTTCTTCTTGAGCGTGACCTCTTCGAGCTGTTCCTCGTCGTTTGGATATTGAAGCGAAGACAGCTCGCTCAGTCGCTGCTCATAGCGCCCGTGCTCGCGCGCCAGCTCACGGAACTCCGGGTCACCCGCGATCAACTGCTCTTTCAGGCCGTCCGTGTTGGTCGTTTCCATAGCGGAAAGTTCTCCTTTCAGATGCGTGGAGTGGTGTGTTCGAGCGGCAGCGCGCGGCCCCTTCTCCCTGACAACGCGTTACCGTTCCGTTTAGAAAATGTTAGCCCAATTCCCAAACCCTTTCAAGCGGCTGGTGCCAGCCGCCTCGTCATAATTTTCGCGTTCTCGGCAGGCTCCCTGTAGTAGTTCCTGCGCTCGCCGACGACACGGAAGCCGAAGCGCTCGTACATCCTCTGCGCCGGCAGATTGCTCGCGCGCACTTCCAGCACCGCCTCGAACGCGCCGCGGCGCACGGCCGCTTCCAGCGCCGCCCCGAGCAGCGCGCCGCCGACGCCTTGCCGGCGCGACTCAGGCCAGACGCCGATGTTGTTCACGTGCAGCTCGTCCGCGTTGATGCGCGCGGCGATGTAGCCGCTCAGGCTCCGCCCGGTCAAAGCGTCCGGCGCGCTGCGTCTGGCGACGAGCATGACTGCCTCTTGCTTCTCAAGCTCCGCGCGGTAAGCCTCCCAGCCCCATTGGCTGAGCCCGGTCGTCTCCTCTATCTCGACGACTTCCAGCAGGTCGTGCTCCGTCATCGGGACGATGACGCACCCGGCCCCCTCCATCTCAACCCTCAGTTCTGCGCGTGACATAAACCCTTCAGCTCCGCGTCCGACGGCCTGACGTAGACGGCCGTGAGCCCCTCCGTATATGCCCCGGAGACGTAAGCCGTCAGGGCCATCTCCGCGACACTTTTGGCGAGCGCCTCCTCGGCCGGAGACACAACCCACACGTCTCTCTCCGCGACACCGGGCGCGCCCGGACTTGCGAAGTCGATCCCCACAGCCACAGCCCTCTCCCGAATCATCTCAAGGAATTTAAGAGCGCCGCTGCCCGTCCATTTCAACCCGCCGCCAAAGCCCGCCATCCTCTCCAACAGATGCTCGGGCGGAATGTGCGAGGGGCTTTCAAGCTCCGTCACAAAGCCCTCGGCCGTCACCGACAGCAGTTGCGCGAAGACTTCGCCTCGCCCCGCTGGGATGAGGGAGACGACGCGCGGCGCCGGCCTGACGCAGTAGGCCAGAGCGTGGAGCGTCCGCACGCCGACCGCGGGACTCCCCTTCGTCAGCGCGAGCCCTTTGACGGTCGCGAGCCCCGCACGCAACCCCGTAAAACTTCCCGGCCCCACGGCGGCGGCGTACAGCCCGACCTCCTTCAACTTCACGCCGGCCGCGCCGAGCACGCGGTCGATGTCGGAAAGGAGGTTGGCCGAGCCGCCCTCGCGCAGTCCGCTCGAAGTCTCCGCGAGCACGAGCCCTCCGCGCACGAGCGCGACGCTCCTGCGCTCCGTGGAAGTATCGACGCCGAGCGTCAGCAACTCGTTCTCCAATTCCCCTCCCCACACTGCGACGCCGAACGGCGCTGCCCCTCGTTGATAAAAGTTCTGTTGTTTGACATGCCGTGATTTATCGCGAGATTATAGGCGTGGTCAGCAAACCAAATCAATTAGATTAGTTTCGTCCGAGGGTTCCAGGGGTGTTCTGATGGGTCTTCGCGTAGGCATTCTGACGGGGGGCGGCGACGCGCCGGGCTTGAACGCTGTGATCCGCGCGGTCGTGCGCCGCTCGATGCACGTCGAGGGGGCTGAAATCCTCGGCGTGACGAACGGCTGGCGCGGGCTCATCGAGGATGACGTGCAACCGCTCACGCGCCTCTCTGTGACGGGCATCCTCCCGCGCGGCGGCACCATCCTCGGCACCTCGCGCACGAACCCGCAGGACGGCGCCGACTACCCACAGCTCATCCGCGCCACTTGGGAGCGGCACGGCCTCAACGCTCTGATCGTCGTCGGCGGCGAAGGAACTCTGCGCGCCGCGCGCGACATGTGGCATGAGCACAAGCTGCCGCTCGTCGGCATCCCCAAGACTATCGACAACGACCTCGACGGCACAGACTTCCCCTTCGGCTTCGACACCGCGGTCAACACGGTGATGGAGGCCGTCGACCGCCTGCATTCGACGGCCGAGTCGCATCACCGCGTCATGGTCATCGAGGTGATGGGGCGCCACGCCGGCTGGATTGCCGCCTACGGAGGGATTGCGGGCGGCGCCGACATCATCCTCGTCCCTGAACACCCGTTCCGCCTCACGCGCATCTGCGAGATGCTCCGCCACCGCGAGATGCAGGGCAGCGCTTTCTCCATCATCGTCGTCGCCGAAGACGCCCACCCACACCCCGAAGAGAACTTCATCGACGATGCGGCGCGCGAGCAAATTTATCGCAAGGGGCGACTCGGCGGCATCGGCTTCCACCTCGCCGTCGAGATCGAGCACCAGACAGGCATCGAGACGCGCCACGCCAACCTCGGCTACGTCCAGCGCGGCGGCTCGCCCTCAGCCTTCGACCGCGTCCTCGCCACACGCTTCGGCGTCAAAGCCTTCGAGATGGTGCTTGAAAAGCAGTGGGGGCAGATGGTCGCGCTGCGCTGCAACAAGGTAATCTCCGTCCCCCTCGACGACGCCGTCAGCCGCATCAAGCAGCTCGACGAAGAGGTCTACCACGTCGCCGAAGTCTTCTTTGGTTAGTGACGAGTGATAAGTAATGAGTGATAAGAAGGAAGGGCGGGCCTTGTCTTCTCTTATCACTTATCACTTTTCACCTTCTCAACTATCTTCTCCTTGATGTTCGTCTCAAGCTTCTCGCTCTTGATGTCGAGGCGGAGGCGGTTGTAGAGGCTCATGTACTGGTTGGCGACCCAGACGAGTGCGAAGCCGCCGACGAGATAGCCGCGCCAGTCTTCGTAGAGCAGTTGGTAGCGCGTGATGAAGAGGAAGATGACGGTGATGTAGTGGCTGAAGCAGTACTCGCAGGTGAAGAGATAGAAAAACTTCCTCTGATACCACCGCCGGCATCCCTTGCTCCGGCGCACGCAGAACTCTCGCGGCTCGCGAAAGATCTCCTCGTGCGTCACCGTCCATGCGATGCACGCGATAGGGATTGCGAGCAGGAAGAGCGTGGCGACCTGTAAGCCAAGACTCATCGGCGAAAACTCTTTCGACCCTCTCGAACGCCGAACTCTCCCGCAACGCTGTCACGGTTTTATCCCGAACAGGTGAGGATTTTCCCTCGCGGGCGCGTGGATCGCCTCTCGCCGCCGCCGCGGCGTTCGTGCATGTCCACGCCGTCTGTGATAGTTTTACGCTCGAACCTGCGGTCGCATAAATCCGCCCTTCACGCAGGCACTTTTCGCGAACATGACGACGACGAACTCAGCGCTGACGCCCATGCTGCGGCAGTATCAGGAGCTTAAGCGACAGCACCCGGGCGCGCTCCTCTTCTTTCGGCTCGGCGACTTCTACGAGCTCTTCTTCGAGGACGCCATCACCGGCGCGCGCGAGTTGGAGATAACGCTCACCGCTCGGCACAAGGAGCGCGGCCAGCCCGTCCCTATGTGCGGCGTCCCGCACCACGCCGTCTCGGCTCACGTCGCGCGCCTCGTTCGCAAAGGCTACCGCGTCGCCATCTGCGAGCAGACCGAAGACCCTTCCAAGGCGAAGAAGCTCGTCCGCCGTGAGGTCGTCCGCGTCATCACCCCCGGCACGGCCATCGACCCGCACCTCGTCGAAGCGAAAGAGACCGTCTACCTCGCGGCCCTCTGCGGCGCGGGCGACACATACGGCGCTGCCTTCCTCGACCTCTCGACCGGCGACTTTCGCTCGACCGAAGTCTCAGGCCCGGACGCTTGGGCGCGCGTGCGCTCCGACATCGAATCCTACGCGCCGCGCGAGCTGCTCTACCCGCGTTCCCTCGCCCCTCTCGTCAGAGAGGCTTACGCAAACGCCCACGCGCACACTGCGCCGCTCCCGCTCGAAACGGAGTCGCAGGATGTTGACGACGCCGCGCCCGTCGCGCGCATCATGCCGGCCGAGCAGGACGCTTTGAGGGGCGAGGGGCTTCCGCTCACACCGCTCGAAGACTGGCTGTGGGAGCCGACCTCTTGCGCCTCTCTGCTCCTCGAACAGTTCGGCGCGCGCACGCTCGAAGGCTACGGCCTCGCGGGCAAGGTCGCGGCCGTCAGCGCCGCGGGCGCGTGCCTGCGCTACGCGCGTGAGACGCAGCGCGCCGCCGCCGCGCACGTCACCGACATCAGCTTCTTCGAGACGCACGACCACCTCGTCATTGACGCAATCACCTGCCGCAACCTCGAACTCGTCGAGTCGCAGGGCGGCGGGGGCCGCGGCGCTTCCCTGCTCGCCGTGCTCGACGCGACGGTCACAGGGATGGGCGCGCGTCTCCTTCGCTCGTGGATGCTGCGCCCCTCCGTCAAACGTGGAGAGATAGAGGCGCGGCTCGCGGCCGTCGAAGACCTGCACCGCTCGCAGATGCGCCGCGACCGCGCGCGCACGCTCCTCAAAGATGTCTCCGACCTCGAACGCCTCACGGGGCGCATCAACATGGGCACGGCCACCCCGCGCGATCTCTGCGCGCTGCGCCGCTCCCTCAATCAAGTCCCCGCCATCCGCAAGGCTTTATCGGATGCGAAGGCGTCGCTCCTGCAAGTCATCGTCGAGAACGCAGACGAGCTGTCGGATGTGCGCGAACTCATCGGGCGCGCCTTGAGCGACGACCCGCCCGTCAACTTCTCGGAAGGCGGCGTCGTCCGCGAAGGCTTCGACGCGGAGCTGGACGAGCTGCGCTCGATCAGCCGCGACGCCAAGCAGACCATCGCCGCCATCGAAGCGCGCGAGCGTGCGCGCTCCGGCATCAGTTCCTTGCGCGTCCGCTTCAACAACGTCTTCGGCTACTTCATCGAAGTCTCAAAGTCCGTCGCCGCGCGCGTGCCCTCTGACTACGAGCGGCGGCAGACGCTCGCCAACGCCGAACGCTACACGACGCACGAGTTGAAGGAGTGGGAGCAGAAGGTTCTCGGCGCCGAAGGGCGCATCCTCGAAATCGAGACGCGCATCTTCGGCGAGGTGCGCGCGCAGGTCGCGCACGAGACGCGCAGACTTCAGACCACCGCCCGCGCTCTCTCCATCCTCGACGTGCTCGCCTCGCTCGCAGAGATTGCCGCGCGCCGGCGCTATCAGAAACCCTCTCTCCACGACGGCGACGAGCTTGAGATTAGAGGGGGCCGGCATCCCGTCATCGAGGCCATCGGCGACACGCCCTTCGTTCCCAACGACCTCTACATGAACGGCTCGAACGAGCGCCTCCTCATCATCACAGGCCCCAACATGGGAGGGAAAAGCACTCTGCTGCGGCAGACGGCGCTCATCTGTCTTCTGGCGCAGATGGGCTCGTTCGTGCCTGCGGAGCACGCGCGCCTGCCTCTGCTCGACCGCATCTGGACGCGCGTCGGGGCTTCCGACGACCTCTCCCGAGGGCGCTCGACCTTCATGGTCGAGATGACGGAGACGGCCGCCATTCTCCACAACGCCACGCCGCGCTCGCTCGTTTTGCTTGACGAGATAGGACGCGGCACGGCGACCTTCGACGGGCTCTCCATCGCTTGGGCCGTCGCCGAACACCTGCACGACTCGCCGGAGCATTCAGCGAAGACTCTCTTCGCCACGCACTATCACGAGCTGACCGAATTGGCCGAGCGTCTGCCCGGCGCGCAGAACTACCAGATACGCGTGGCCGAGCGTGAGGGCGAGGTCATCTTCCTCTATAAGATTGAGCGCGGACGCGCGTCGAAGTCCTACGGCATCGAGGTCGCGCGTCTCGCAGGACTCCCGCCCGCCGTGCTCGCACGCGCGCGTGAAGTCCTTGCGAAGCTCGAACGTTACGAGCTGGACGTGTTCGCGGAAGAGGGTGCAACAGTCGTCAATGCTTCGACGGCGGAGCCCGCCTCGAACGAAAACGGCGCAGGCAGTAAGGATGCGCTCGGGCGCGCAGCGGCGCGTTTGGGTCGCCGCGCGCTGGCGGCACAGATAACCCTCTTCGACTCCGTCAATCAGAGTCTCCTTGACGAGCTTCGCGGCCTTGATGTAGAAACCCTCACAGGGGACGAGGCGCGCCAACTCCTACTCGGCTTGAAGAAGAGAATCGTCTAATACATGACCGACTTCCAAACCCTTCAGTCGCTCCCGCTCGAACACCAAATCGGACAACTGCTCTTCATAGGTCTTCCGGGCACCGAGCTCGACACGGAAGCGCGCGCGCTTCTCGAAGAGGTCAAGCCCGGCGGCGTCATCATCTTCGGCCGCAACGTCGCCGCGCCGGAGCAACTGCGCGGACTGCTCGACGGCGTCCGCTTGACGCTGCGCGTAGACCCTCTGCTCGGTATCGATCAGGAGGGCGGGCTCGTTGACCGCCTGCGAAAAATCTGCACGCCGATGCCGGCCGCGCGCGTCATACGCCAGCACGGCGACCTCGCCGCCGCGCGCACGCACGGTCGCCTCACGGGCGAGATACTGCGCCTGCTCGGCTTCAACATGAACTTCGCGCCCGTGATGTCGATCATGACGGATGACCGCGACCTGCTCTCCAACGGGCTCTACTCGCGCTCGTACGGCCGCTCTCCCGGCGAGGTCTTGGGCTACACGATGGTCTACCTGCGCGGCTTGCAGGGGACGGGGACGCTCGGCTGCACCAAGCACTTCCCCGGCATCGGCGCGGGCGAAGTGGACACGCACGAGGAGATGGCCGTCATCCACCTCACGCACGACGACCTCATCGCGCAAGACCTCGCCCCCTACATCGAGCTTTTTCAACGTGAAGACAATATGGTGCGCGCCGTCATGGTCAGCCACGGCGGCTTCCCCAACATCGACATCCATCGCGGCACCGCCGGCGGCCGACTCGTCCCCGCCTCAATCAACCCGTCCATCGTCCGCGACCTTCTGCGCGACGAGCTGGGCTACGACGGCCTCGTCGTCACCGACGACCTTGAGATGGGCGCCATCGCCAAGCACTGCGAGATTGAAGAGGCGTCCCTGCGCGCCGTGCTCGCGGGCGAGGACATGCTGCTCGTCTGCGCTCGCCCCGACCTCATCCGCCGCAGCTATCAATCTCTGCTCGACGCTGCGCGGAGCGGCGAGCTTTCGCGCGGCCGCATACAGGCTTCGCTCCGGCGCATCGCCGCCTTCAAGTCCTTAACGAAACCTCCGCTGACGTTCGACCCCAAACGCTTCCAGGAGCTTTCGGGTGAAGTCGCCGAGCTGAACCGCAAACTGAACTACGCGTACGGAGGTAAGTTTTAATGATGGCGCGCTTAACACTACGAACCCTCTTCGCCTTCTTCATCCTCGTCGCCACACTTCTGAACGGCTGCGGCGGCGGGACAACGGGGCAGAAGGCCACGCGCTTCAAGGCGCCCATCTTCCTTAAAATCAACGCCGCCAGCGCACCCACGCGCCAGTACGCGAGCATCATCCAGAATCAGTTGAAGCAGATCGGCATCCCCTGCGAGATCGATCAGGTCGAGTTCTCGGTGATGCTCGACCAGCAGCAGAAGGGGCAGTTCCAGATGACGACGGGCCGCTGGGTCGGCGGCAATCAAGACCCCATCTACCTCTTCGACCTCTTCCATACCGGCGCCTATCAGAACCGCGGCCGTTACAGCAACCCCGAGCTGGATAAGATTCTCGAAGAGGCCGCCGCCACCTTCGACCGCGCGCAGGCCAAGGAGCTTTACACGCACGCGCAGGATGTCATCAGCCGCGAGGTGCCGCAGTTCCCGCTCTGGTACGTTGACCAGATGGTCGTCGCGCGCAAGAGCGTGCAGAACCTGAACGTCCCCGTGGACGGCGACTGGCGCTTCCTGCGCGACGTGACGGTCGAGGGCGGGAAACAGGGGCCGTTCGTCGTCGTCCTCGAATCGAACCCTGTGACGCTCGACCAGTTGCGCGGCACCGACGCTTCGAGCGAGCGCTTCCGCCAGCTCATGTTCAACTCGCTCGTTCGCAAGGACGAGAAGTTCGACTACGTCGGCGACCTCGCCACGGAGATACAGCAGAGCCCCGACCACCTCCTCTATACCTTCCGCTTGCGCGACGGCGTGAAGTTCCACAACGGCAAAGCCTTCACCTCGGCCGACGCGAAGTACACGCTCGAAACGCTGCTCAAGTCCGACTCGCGTAAGGCTAACGACTTCTTCGAGGGCACGGGCGCCGAACGCAAGTCGCTCGTCAAAGCCATCGAGACTCCAGACCCTCTGACGCTCGTCGTGCGCTTGAATAAGCCTCTGACCAAGTTCCTCTCGGGGCTCGTCGCCGTCGGCATGATGCCGCAGGACTACACGACCGATCAGCAGAAGCAGAACCCCATCGGCACCGGCGCCTTCAAGTTCGCGCACTACGACGAGTCGCAGCAGGTCGTAGACCTCACGGCCAACGACGAATACTGGGGCGGCGCGCCCGCCGTCAAACAACTCCGCGTGCGCACCATCCTCGACGCCAACACCTTGCAGGCCGAGTTGAAGAGCGGCGGCGTTGACCTCGCGCAGGTCGCCAACCTACAGCCCGACGCATACCAGCAGCTCGGGCAGGACGCAAACCTGAAGATCGCGCAGTTCCCCGGCGTCAACGTCGTCTATCTCAACTTCAACGCCACCGACGAAGTGCTCAAAGACCCGCGCGTGCGTCAGGCCATCGCCTACGCCATCGACCGCCCGTCCATCGTCAAAGAGCTTCTGCTCGGCCAAGCGCGCGTCGCCAACTCGATCCTTCCCGAACAGTCTTGGGCCTATTCGCCCGGGCAGGTCTACAACTACGACCCCGAGCGCGCCAAAAAGATTCTGGACGAAGCGGGTTACAAGGCAGGACAGTAGTTCAGAATTCGATTCCGGCGGCGCGCAAAGTCTCTTCAAGCTCCGCGCGTGTCACGACTCCCTCGCGGATGAGGCGCGGGGTGGGGCCGCTTACGTCAACGACCGTCGAGGGCAGCTCTGTGCGGGTCGCGCCGCCGTCGATGACGAGCCCGAGTCCCTTAGGAAAATAGGCTGCGACCTCCGCGGCCGTCCGTGCGGGCGGGCGCCCCGCGGGGTTCGCGCTCGTGGCCGTGAGCAGCCCGCCGCACGCGCGCACAATCGCACGTGCCTCCGCATCGTCGGGGAGCCGCACGCCGACCGTGCCCGTGCCCGCCGTCAGAAGCTCGGGCACCCCCGTGCGTGCCGATGCAACGAGCGTGAGCGCACACGGCCAGTGACGCGCGGCGAGCAGATCGAAGGTTCGCGTTCTCTCGGCTATCAGACGTTCAGCGTCCTCTGCGTCGCTTGCTAGAACGAGGATGGGCTTGCCGTCGCGCCCCTTGAGTTCGTTGATGAGTTCGAGCGCCGCCGGGTTGAAGGGGTCTGCGCCGACGCCGTAGAAGGTGTCCGTGCGGAAGGCGATGAGGCCGCCGCTGGACGTGATGCGCGCCGCGCGCTCGCGCGCCTCGTGGCTGTCGGGGTAAATTAACAAGGCTCAAAGGCTCCCGCGCGATGTTAACAGAGGCGCGGGATTTTTTCTCCGCCAACGGAAAGCGTATGCCCGCACTCGCGCCAAGACTCAAAGCCTACGCCGCGCTCCCTTCACGAGCCGCGCGGCTTGTCCTGTGCGAGCCGGGCTCGGCGCTTCTCGCCGCGCGGATGTGCGTGTGGGTAATCGCGCTCTCGCTGCTGGTGAAACTGATGTCGCTGCCACGCGCGATGCAGCTCGTGGCTCCACGGCGCGGCGCGCGTGAAGCACCGGCCGACGCCGAGTCTGTTCAGGACAGGCTCGCGCGTCTCCTCGACTCCGTGCTTGCGGCCGACTTCTGGGTCTTCACGCCGACCTGCTGGAAGCGCGCGCCCGTGCTCCACCGTTACCTCGCTTTGAGCGGCATCGACACGCGCGTCCTCTTCGGCGTCCGCCGCGAAGGCTCGGACGCGCTGAGCGGCCACGCATGGCTCGAAGCGGGCGGCCAGCCCATCCTCGAAAAGATACCGCCTGATTACACAGTCACCTACAGCTTTCCGGCAAGTAGGCAGTAGGCAGTAGACAGTGGGCAGTAGAAAAGAAGAGGCGGCGCGTCCGAAGCCTTTAGGTCGAGCGCGCCGCTTTGTCTTTCTACTGCCTACTGCCTACTGCCTACTGCCTACTTGCCGGAAAGCTGTAGGTGACTGTGTAATCAGGCGGTGTCTTTTCGAGGATGGGCTGGCCGCCCGCTTCGAGCCATGCGTGGCCGCTCAGCGCGTCCGAGCCTTCGCGGCG
>JBJMGQ010000105.1:0-7723 GCA_045807845.1 Pyrinomonadaceae bacterium
CGGGCGCGGCCAACAATGTTGGCCGCATCTAAAGTATCTCTTTGGAGAGGCTTTAGTCAAGCTAAAATTTGGCCGGTCGTTCAGGCTTATCTTGTTGAATGAGAGTGACTTCCGCCGAGACTTGCCGAAGTGGTCTCGTCGTTGAATTTGGGTCGAAGGGGAGGGGCTTTGAGCTGGATAGAGCAGTCGAGCCGGTTTACTTGGCGCTACATTGACGACCCGGCCCAACTCCTTGAAGCAGCCGAGGCGTTGAGCTGCGAGGGGCTCATCGGGCTGGACACGGAGACGTTCTGGGACGTGAAGACCAACGGCCAGCAGTTGGCGCTCGTGCAGTTGGCGCCGCCGTCGGGCGACGTGCTCGTGGCTGACATTTTAGCCGCAGGCGTCGAGCCGTTGAGGCCGCTACTGGAATCGCCTGCCACGAAGATGGTCGCGCACAACGCGCGCTTCGACGAGGGCGTGTTGCGCGGCGCGGGCGTCCGCGCCGAAGGGCTCATCGACACGCTGCGCATGTCGCGCATGGCGCTTACGCTCGGCTCGCACAGCCTCGCCTCTTTGTCCGAGCACCTGTTCGGGCTGCCCATCGACAAGACTTTGCAGAAGTCGAACTGGCGCCGCCGTCCGCTCACGCGCTCGCAGATAGAGTATGCGGCGCTCGACGCGCGGATGGCTCTGCTTCTCTACGGCGAGCTGAGCCGGATGCTTGCGGAGGAGGGGCGTCTGGAGTTGGCGCTGCGCGTGTCGGAGGTCGCGCCGTCGGAGCCGAAAGAGCCGGGCGCGGAGCCGCGTAAGAAGCGGAAGCCGGCCGTGCCGGAAATCATTCTCACACCCGAAGAGAAGCGCGTGGTCAAGGCTCTCAAGAGTTGGAGGCTTGAGCGCGCGAACACGCAGCGCGTGCCGGCCTACATGATCTGCGCAGACCGCACACTTGAACACCTCGCCCGCGCGCGCCCCGAGACGCTCGAAGCCCTCGCAGACATCTACGGCCTTGGCGAGTCCAAGATAAAGAAGTTCGGCGAAGACTTGCTCCGCGCCCTACGCGATTCGTGCAGTTGAGCCCCTCTTAACCTTCGGCCGCACGCCCCGTCGCATCGTCAAGTTGCGCTGCCAGTTCTTCAGGCGTGCTGACCGGTTGCAGGCACGTGTAGCTCTCGCAGACGTACGCGGTCGCGCGACCCCCTTGTGCCGTGCGCTCGCGCAGAAGCGGGACGAGCCGGGCCGCAGCCTCGTCAACATTCGTCGAGAGGGCGACGACCTTGTTGGGCAGGTAGCGCCCCCAGACTTCGCGCAGGAGCGTGCGCGCCTGCGTCTCGTCTCCGACGACGACAATCTCTCTGGGCGTCGAGAGGTAGAAGTCAATCGCGCCGAGGGCGTAGCCGAAGGCCGAGGGGTAACGCTCGACGGCGTCGCGGACGAGGCGCAGGACGTTGACGGCCTTGCGTCGATAGTCCTCGTTGCCGGTGAGAACGGAGAGGCGGAGCAGCGCCTCGGCGGCGACGGAGTTGCCAGAAGGCGTCGCGTTGTCGAAGTAGTCCTTGCTGCGCACGATGAGCTGCTCGCCGCTCCGGCCGTTGTAGAAGAAGCCGCCGCCCTCCTCGTCCCAGAACTCTTCGACCATCTTGTCGGTCAGCGTCAACGCCGCTTCGAGCCAGCGCAGACGGCCCGTCGTCTCGTAGAGCGTGACGAGGCCGGAGACGACGAACGCGTAATCGTCGAGGAAGCCGACGTGCTTCGCGCGCCCGTCCTTGTAGACGTGCAGGAGTAGACCGTCTTTGACGAGCGTGTCGAGGATGAACTGCGCATTGCGCTCGGCCATCTCTCGGTAGTCGTCGCGTTCGAGCACGGCCGCCGCCTCCGCGTATGCTTCGAGCATCAGGCCGTTCCAAGCCGTGATGACCTTCTCGTCACGCCCGGGCTTTATCCGTCTCTCTCTTTCGGTAAAGAGACGGCCGCGCCCGCGCTCGACCGCTTCGGCCAAACGCTCGACTGTGACGTTCAGCTCGCGTGCGACCTCTTCGGCGGAACGCTCGACGTGGAGGATGTTCTGCTCCTCGAAGTTGCCGCCCTCCGTCACATCATAATATGCACAGAAGAGCCGCGCGTCCTCGGGGCCGAGCAGGCTCTCGACCTCCTCCTTGTCCCAGACGAAGAACTTGCCTTCGACACCTTCCGAGTCCGCGTCCTGCGTCGAGTAGAACGCGCCCGACGCGTCGAGCATCTCGCGCTTGACGTAGCCGAGCGTCTCCTCTGCGACGCGGCGAAAGAACTGCTCGCCCGTCGCTTGGTGCGCGTGGAGGTAGAGCCGCGTGAGGAGTGCGTTGTCGTAGAGCATCTTCTCGAAGTGCGGGACGAGCCAGCGCGCGTCGGTCGAGTAGCGATGAAAGCCGCCGCCAAGCTGGTCGTACATCCCGCCCTCGGCCATCATGCGGCAACTGTGCGTCAACATCTCAAGCGCGCGCGCATCGCCCGTGCGTCTGTAGGTGCGGAGCAGATAGTCGAGATTCATCGACGAAGGGAACTTCGGTGCGCTGCCGAAGCCGCCGAAGCGCGGGTCGTACGAGCGCGCGAGCCCGCGGTAGGCGTTGTCGAGGAGTTGAGTGTTGATGACCTCAGAAGACTCCTGCGCGACGCTCATGCGCCGCAGCTCAGATAGAATCTCCCACGCCGACTGTCGCACCTCGTCTGGTCGCGTGCGATACGCCTCCGAGACGGAGGCGAGGATGCGTGGGAAGCCGGGCATCTGTTGGCGGTCTTGAGGCGGGAAGTACGTGCCGCCGTAGAAGGGGACGAGGTCGGGCGTGAGAAAGACTGTGAGCGGCCAGCCGCCGTGGCGCGTCATCATCTGGACGGCGTTCATGTATATCTGGTCGAGGTCGGGGCGCTCCTCGCGGTCAACCTTGATGTTGACGAACTGCTCGTTCATCTGGCGCGCGATCTCTTCGTTCTCGAACGACTCGCGCTCCATCACGTGGCACCAGTGGCAGGCCGAATAGCCGATGCTCAAGAGAATCGGCTTGTCCTCACTCTTCGCGCGCGCCAGTGCTTCCTCACCCCACGCGTACCAGTCCACAGGGTTGTGCGCGTGCTGCAAGAGATACGGGCTTGACTCCTGCGCGAGACGGTTCGTGTGCTTGTGCTCGGCCATCGGGCTCTCCCCTTGTCTGAGTTGTTTGTGAAATTCCTGAGGAGGATTATGTGCCGCCCGGGCGGAAACGGCAAAGGGAGGAGCCCGACCCTTTTTGCTATTTTTACGTCGTGCCGATAAACTGAATGGTGATTCATTTTTCTCAAAAGCATTAACTCAGGAGCGCGTGTGATGGAACGTGAAAGCATCGAGATGGACGTGCTGTTCGTCGGGGCCGGGCCGGCCTCTCTCGCCGGGGCGCTGCACTTGTCGCGGCTGGTGAGCGAGCACAACGAGGCGGTGGAGAAGGGGACTCGGAAGGGCAAGTCGCTCGGCGAGATTCAGATCGCGGTCATCGAGAAGGGCTCGACCGTCGGCTCGCACATCCTGTCGGGAGCGGTGATGGATCCGAAAGCGCTCAAAGAGTTAATCCCCGACTTCCTTGAGCAGGGCGCGCCAATTGAGTCGCCGGTCAATGAAGACTACTTTCTTTATCTCACGAAGACGCGCGCCATCAAGTCGCCCGTCACGCCGCCGCCTTTGAAGAATCACGGCTACTACGTCGTCTCGCTCAACAAGCTCACGGCGTGGCTCGGCGAGAAATGTGAGGAGGCGGGCGTCAACGTCTTCCCTGAATTCCCCGGCGCAGAGATGCTCTACGACGAGGCCGACCACGTCGTCGGCGTGCGCACGGGCGACAAAGGGATTGATAAAGAGGGGAAGCGCAAGGCCAACTTCGAGCCGGGCGTGGACATCCTCGCGAAGGTGACGGTGCTCGGCGAAGGGCCGCGCGGGTCGCTCACCAAGCAGTTGACGCAGCGGCTCGGGCTCAACGACGGGCGCGAGCCGCAGGTCTACAGCATCGGCGTCAAAGAGCTTTGGGAGTTGCCCGACGACCGCTACCCCGCGGGGCGCGTGACGCACACGCTCGGTTATCCTTCGGACGCGAACACGTACGGCGGTGGGTGGATTTACGGGATGCAGAACCGCATCATCAACATCGGCTACGTCACAGGGCTCGACTATCAAGACCCTCTGCTCGACCCTCACGCAGAGTTTCAGCGTTTCAAGGAGCACCCTTACTTAGCGAAGCTGCTCGAAGGCGGGCGGATGATTCGCTACGGCGCGAAGACCATCGCGGCCGGCGGCTTCTACGCCATCCCGCAGTTCCACGGCGACGGCTTTCTGCTCGTCGGCGACTCGGCCGGCTTTCTCAACGCGCAGCGCCTCAAGGGCATCCACACGGCCATCAAGAGCGGCATGCTTGCGGCGCAGGCCATCTTCGAGGCGCTGCTCAAAGAGGACTATTCGAAGCAGCAGCTCAAGCGCTATCGACAGTTGATACGCGAGAGCTGGATCACGAAGGAGCTGCGGCGCGTGCGCAACTTCCACGCGGCGTTCAAGCACGGCCGCTGGCTCGGGCTGGCCAATGCCGGTTTGCAGTTCATTACGGGCGGGCGCTCGTGGGGAATCTTCGACCGCGCGAGCTCGGAGCCGGGGCACGAGGCGATGAAGCAGTTGAAGGACTACGGCTACCGCGGCGACGACATCTCGCAGCGTTACGGCAAGCTCCGCTTCGACAACAAGCTCACCTTCAACAAGGTGACGGACGTGTACCACGCGGCCGTCTCGCACGACGAAGACCAGCCCGCGCACCTGCACGTCCTCGACACCAACATCTGCTCGACGCGCTGCGCCGAAGAGTACGGCAACCCCTGTCAACGCTTCTGCCCGGCGGCCGTCTACGAGATGGTCGAGGACGGCGGAGGCAAGCGTAAGCTACAGATCAACTTCTCCAACTGCGTCCACTGCAAGACGTGCGACATCATGGATCCTTACCAGATCATCAACTGGGTCACGCCCGAGGGCGGCGGCGGCCCTGACTATAAGGGGATGTAGAGGAAGGACGAATAGTAGGCGGTAGGCAGTTGGCAGTAGGCTGGTAAAGATTTTGACTTAACAGCCTACTGCCATCTGCCTACCGCCTACTGCTTTCTGGCGATGCAACTCTCAGACGAATCTCACACACACGTCGAACAATTCTTCCGCGCGCACAGGGACGACGCGGGGTTGTCGCTGCCGCGGATACACTTCCACGGGGGAGTCTTAGCCTGGTTGTTGATGCTGACGGCGGGTATGAGCGCGATGACTCTGGGTCGTCATGTCTTCGTCAGGCCGGAGCTGTTTCGGAGGGACGTGCGGAGGCGTGTGACGCTAGAGGGATGGCTCGTCGTGCACGAGGCGGCGCACGTCTTACAGTATGCGGAGAAAGGTTTCGTGCGTTTCCTGTGGGGCTATTTGCGCGGCTACTGGCGGGCGCTGCGCGAGATGGGGCGCTGGGACGCGGCCGGGCGCATGGCGGCTTACATGGCGATTGAAGAGGAGCGCGAAGCGCGCGTGGCCGAGCAAGCCTACGCGGCGCAGACGCCCGCGTGGCACAGGCCGCAGCCTTGAGGTGGGACTCCGTGAGCGAAGGGTTTGGGCGCGCGGGTCGCGCCTATTCCTTTTCGAGAATGGAGAAGTTGACAACCCCGCGCTGCACCTCTTCGAGGGCGATGCGGGTCGGCTTGTGCCCCTGCGTGTCCAGCTCGACGCGCGGGCGCGCGCCCTTCTGCAACTGCTTGCTGCGTTGGGCGGCGACAAGGATGAGGCGGTACTTCGAGTCGAGGGTCGGATTCTCGTGCAACTGCTCGTTCGGCTCTTCGATGGTTGTCGTCGCGTCTGCGGGTTTCGCCATATCTCTCTCCGGCCGGCTCGTTCTCTATGGCCGGCCTCCTCATAAATTCAGTGGTTAGATGAACACTCTTTTATAAACTTTCCGCGCCATTTATTCAACGCGTGGCGGGGCGCCGAACGAGGCAAGCACGCGCCGTGCAAGCCACTCCTGCCGTTTGCGCCGTGCCCTCTCCGCCCACACGACGGAGGCGAGTTGTGAGGCGGCGCGCTCCACCTCGTCGTTCAGAATGAGATAGTCGAAATGCCTGTACTGTTCGACCTCACCGCGCGCGTTTGCGAGCCGCAGCTCAAGCTCCTCCGGGCGCTCGGTCATGCGCGCCGTCAGACGCTCGCGCAGGACTTCAAAAGAGGGCGGGAGGATAAAGACGGACACCACCGACCGCATCGCCTTGCGGACGGCGCGCGCGCCCTGCACGTCGATCTCCAGAATGATGTCGCGACCCCTCGCCATCTCCTGCCTGACCGCAACGCGCACCGTGCCGTAGAGATGACCGTGGACAACGGCCCATTCCAGAAAGCCGTTCGCATGCCGCTTGCGCGCGAACTCTTCTTGAGTGACGAAGCGGTAGTTGACGCCGTCAACCTCGCCCGGTCGCGGCGCGCGCGTCGTCCAAGAGACAGAGTAGCCGACGCCGGGGACAGTCTCGCGCAGCCGTTTGATGAGCGTGCCCTTGCCGCCGCCCGAAGGCGAGCTGATGACGAAGAGGATGCCCTGATAGCCGTCCTTCCCAACGTCGGCGCCGGCGCCGCTGTCCCCTCGGACTTCACTCAACGTTCTGCACCTGCTCGCGTAGTTTTTCGACCGCGGCCTTGATGGCAAGCGCCGCGTCTTTGATAGCGAGGTCGGTCGATTTGGAGAGGACGGTGTTGGCCTCGCGGTTGAACTCCTGTAGCAGGAAGTCGAGCCGCTTGCCCGTGTCTGCGGTCTCTGTGAGCGCCGCGCGGAACTGCGAGACGTGGCTGCGCAGCCGCGCCGTCTCCTCTGTGATGTCGCTACGGTCGGCGAGGTAGGCGACCTCTTGTGACAGTCTTCCTTGATCAAGCTCGACAATCTCTAACCCATCGCGCGCGAGCAGTTCCGAGATGCGTTTGTAGACGCGCGCGCGGTAGTTCTCGACCTGCTCGCCCGAGAGAGATTCGATGATGGGCAGATGTCGCTCTATCTCGTCGAGGCGCGAGGCCATCTCGGCGGCGAGCGCCGCGCCCTCGCGCTCGCGCATCGCCTCAAGCTCGTCGAGCGCTTGAGAGAGCGCCTGCTCGACCCCCTTCAAAGCCTCCTCGGAGACGCTCGTGCGCGCGGTCTGCATCGCGCCGGGGAGGCGCGCGAGGACGTTGATGTCGGGCTCACCCGACAGCCCGAACTCCTTCTGCATCTCGCGCATGGCTAGGATGAAGCCGGCGATGAGCGGGCGGTTCAGTTCGTAGCTGATCTCGCTCGTCCGCTCGACCGAGATGTTCACGTCCACGCGCCCGCGCGACAGGCGCTCGCCCACGCGGCGCCTGACGGTCGCCTCCAACTGCGACATCTCAGTGCTCGCGCGGATATGCACGTCGAGGAAACGATTGTTGACGGTCTTCAAGTCCACGGCGACGCTGTATCCATCGCCCTGCGCCGTGCCTCGGCCGAACCCGGTCATTGATTTCATAAGTAGTCAGTAGACAGTAGTCAGTAGCCAGTAGAAAACCTTTGTCGTCGAGCGGTCTGGATGTGTCAGTAAGCATAAGCGACGCGGAGCGCCTACCGGCTACTGACTACTGTCTACTGACTACTGACTCATCTTCCTCCTCGTCGGCGAATTGCAGTTCGTAGAGCCTGCGGTACGCGCCGCCGTGTGCGAGCAGCTCGGCGTGGCGGCCGGTCTC
>JBJMGQ010000106.1:0-5974 GCA_045807845.1 Pyrinomonadaceae bacterium
AGTGGAGAGAAGAGACGTGAACGTTTTGCTTTCGATACTGGCCTTCGGGCTGGCCTTCGCCTTCGCCTTGGCCCCGAGGACGGAGGGCGGGCAGAGCCAGCGCGGCGAGTGCCAGCAGACCTGCGAGCGGCAGTATCAGGAGTGCCGGCGCGGCGCCAACGCCAATCAGGCCGCCTGCAAGCAAGCCTTCGACGCCTGCCGCGCCGGCTGCCGCAGCGGCGGCAACCAGAACGGTAACGGCAACACTAACGGCAACACGAACGGCAACACCAACACCAACGGCAATACCAACACGAACACCAACTCCAACGGGAACATGAATGCCAATGGGAACATGAACGGCAACGGCAATATGAACACCAACGGCAACATGAATTCGAACGGCAATATGAACTCGAACGGCAACATGAACAGGAACGGGAACACGAACCGCAACGACAACACGGGCGAGGGCGGTCGCGGGCGCCTGCCCGGCACGCCGCGCGGCCCCGTCAACCGCAACCTGAGCTTCTAGCCTCAGAGCCGTCAGCTACAGAGTTCGAAGCGCGAAGTGGCGCAGGCCTCTTGGCCGCGCCACTTCGCGCGTCTTTGTGGGCCTTTGCCCCCGCCGCGCGCGCTCGGCTACAATGGCCGCGAACGTAAGGCCAGCCGTTCTCTCCAGCGACCTGAATTAGCTCGAAGTCCGAATCCGCCCCTTGAGGTGAAACTGTGTCCAGAAGATTCCCCGCACTCCTCCTGACTCTCTCCGTCCTGCTCTCGACGTTCGTGCCTGCGCGGGCGCAGAGCCAGCAGGACAAGGACAAGCAACTGCAAGACGCGCAGAAGAAGATCGAGCAGTTGCAGGAGGCGTCGAAGAAGCCCGAGCCTTGGGACGTGGAGGGCGACCACGGGCCGACGACCACGGTCGAGTTCGACACCGACGAGGGTACCTGGATGAGCTGCGACGTGTCGCCCGACGGGCGCACCATCGTCTTCGACATCCTCGGCGACATCTACCGCATGCCCATCACGGGAGGCAAAGCGGAGCTGCTCGCGGGCGGCGCCTCTTGGGAGTGGCAGCCGCGCTACTCGCCCGATGGGAAGTGGATCGCCTACACCTCCGACCGCGACGGCGGCGACAACATCTGGGTGATGGACGCCGACGGCCGTGAACGGCGGCAGGTGACGAAGGAGACGCAGCGCCTGCTCAACACGCCCGACTGGACGCCCGACGGGCAGTACATCCTGACGCGCAAACACTTCGTGGACACGCGCTCGCTCGGCGCGGGCGAAATCTGGATGTATCACATCAATGGCGGCGGCAAGGGCGTGCAGTTGACCGAGCGCCCAAACTGGACGGCCAACATCGGTGAGCCCGTCGCAGACCCGCAGGGGCGCTTCGTCTACTTCGTCGCCAGCACGGCCTTCGACTACAACAAGAACGTCTACGACCAAATCTACTGGATCGACCGCTACGACACGCAAAAAGGTAGACGCTCGACCTTCGTCCGCGGCGCGGGCGGCGCCATCCGCCCGGCCGTCTCGCCCGACGGAAAATATCTCTCCTTCATCCGCCGCGTCGGCTTGAAGACCACGCTCTTCCTGCGCGAGATTGACACAGGCCGCGAGTGGCCCATCTACGACGGCCTCACGCACGACCAGCAGGAGACTTGGGCCATCTACGGCACATACCCCGGCTACGCTTGGACGCCCGACGGCAAATCAATCGTCATCACCGCCGCGGGCAAGTTCGTCAACATTGACGTGGCTGCAAAGAAGGCGACGCCGATTCCTTTCAACGCGCACGTCTCGCAGAAGGTGACGGAGGCCGTCCGCTCACCCGTCAAGGTCGCGCCCGAACACGAACGCGCGCGGCTCCTGCGCTGGGGGCAGCGCGGGGCGAACCGCGTCGTCTACAGCGCCCTCGGCAAAATCTACGTGAAGGAGGGCGACGCCGCGCCGTGCCGACTCTTCGACACCTACTACCTTGAGTATGCGCCGAGCTTGAGCGCCGACGGGACGAAGCTGACGTTTGTGACGTGGAGCGACTCCGAGAAGGGTGCCGTCTGGACGGCCAACGCGGACGGCACCAACCGGCGCAAGCTCACCGTAGCCCCCGACCAGTATGCCAACCCCGTCTTCTCGCCCGACGGGACGAAGGTCGCCTACCTCAAGGGGCGCGGTAGCGTCTATCACGAGGAGGATTTGGCGAGCGAGTCCACCTTCGAGATTCATTACTGGGACGGCTCGCAACACCACTACGTGATGGACTTGCAGAGCCGCGGCACGAACGCCCGCATGCCCGTCCTCAGCTTCGACCAGACGGGCGAGCGCATCTACTTCATGGAGGCGGGCGGCGGCCCCGGCGGCGGCCCGACCGAGCCCGCCAAGTTCATCACATATCTTTCGAGCGTCAAGCTCGACGGCGACGACGCGCGCCGCCACATCGAGGGCAACTACGTCACTGAGATTGTGCCCTCGCCCGACGGCAACTGGGTCTTCTTCAAGGAGCAGCACAAGCTCTACGTCGCGCCCTTCCCGAAGGTCGGCAAGACCGTCCGCCTTAGCTCGACCGAGACCGGCGTGCCCGTGCGCCCCGTCTCCGCCAACTCGGGCGATTGGCTCGCGTGGTCTGCCGACAGCAAGACGGTCGAGTGGACGCTCGGCGAGAATTTTTACGAGCAGTCGCTCGACAACGTGCTGCGCTCGCTCGCCAAAGACGAGAAGGCGCCCGCTCCGCACAAGACTGAAATCGGTTTCGACTTTGAAACAGCGAAGCCTCACGGCGTAGTTGCATTGACGAACGCACGCATCGTCACGATGCGCGGCGACGAGGTGATCGAGAAGGGGACTGTGCTCGTCGAAGACAACCGCATCAAGGCCGTCGGCGCGCGCGTCCAGATACCCGCCGACGCGAAGCGTATCGACATGGCCGGTAAGACAATCATCCCCGGCCTCATCGACGTGCACTCGCACATGAGCTATGACACGCTCGACATCATCCCTGAGAAGCAGTGGCCTTACTGGGCCAACCTCGCCTACGGGGTGACGACGACGCACGACCCTTCGGCCGCGACGCAGACCGTCTTCGCGCAGTCCGAGATGGTCAAGTCGGGCGCGATGGTCGGGCCGCGCATCTTCTCGACCGGCTTCGTCCTCTACGGCGCGGAGAATCCGGAGAAGGCCGTCATCAACTCCTACGACGACGCGCGCGCGCACCTCGAACGCCTGAAGGCCGTCGGCGCCTTCTCCGTCAAGAGCTACAACCAGCTCCGGCGCGACAACCGCCAGCGCATCATCAAGGCCGCGCGCGACCTCAACATGATGGTCGTCCCCGAAGGCGGCTCGACCTACGCCCACAATATGACGATGATTCTCGACGGCCACACGGGCATCGAGCACGCCATCCCCATCGCGCCGCTCTACAAGGACGCGGTGACGCTCTTTGCGAAGAGTCATAGCGGGTACACGCCGACGCTCATCGTCGGCTACGGCGGCCTGTGGGGCGAGAACTACTGGTATCAGCACACGAACGTCTACGAGAACCAGAAGCTCCTGCGCTTCACGCCGCGCGCGCACATCGACCCGCGTGCGCGCCGACGCATGCAGGCACCCGAAGACGACTTCTACCACTTCGAGCTGGCGAAGTCGGTGCGGGACGTGGTGCGCGCGGGCGGCAAGGCGCAGCTCGGCGCACACGGGCAGTTGCAGGGCCTCGGCGCGCATTGGGAGCTGTGGATGTTACAGCAGGGAGGCTTAACGACGTTGGAGGCTCTGCGTTGCGCGACGCTCTACGGCGCACAGTATCTCGGCCTCGACGGCGACCTCGGCTCCGTCGAGCCGGGCAAGCTCGCCGACCTCGTCGTGCTCGACAAGAACCCGCTCGAAGACATACGCAACTCCGAGTCGATTCGCTACGTCATGGCGAACGGCCGTCTCTACAGCACCGACAACATGGACGAGGTCTACCCCGAACAGAAGCCGCGCGCGCCCTTCTTCTGGGAGGGTCGCGGCGAAGCCAACCTCGCGGGCACCAATCCGTGAGGGAAGACGCCGGATGCTAGATGCCGGTAGTCGGGAGTAGAACGGCGCGGCCTTCATCAACCAACGTCGATGAAGGCCGCGCGCTCTTACGTCTCACTTCAAACACCTTAACTCCAGCCGCTGACCCACTGGGTTGCGTTGACACGTGGCCCCGCAGCGCATATCTTTCCGGCGCCCTGCGCGCCGCCTCACCGACAGGCGAGTGGACATTCGCGGGGCCGCGCCGAGGTCGCCGAAACCGTCCGGGAGTCCCTCGAATGTCATCACCAGCGCCAAGCCTCTACGTCCGCGCCGCCGCCGTTTTAGTCATGCTCACGTCGGCCCTCGGGGGCGTGCTGCCCGCCCAGGACATAACTTCAAACTCAGGCGTCTTCGTCTCGCGCCCGGCCAACCCACCCGTGCGCCGCGGGCCTAAGAGGTCGCAGGCGCCAGCAGGCGCGCGGAAGGACGAGGCGACCGTGGTGCAGCCCGCCGCGCCGAAGTCCGTGCAGGACGAGGCGGTCGGGCGCCGCGCCCGGATCACCGCGCGGCCCTCTGAGGAAGACCGCCTTGCCTATTCGCCCAACGACTTCAGCCAAGAGGTCGAAAACGCACTCGCGCGGGGGAACGGGGCGCGCGATTCCGACCCGCCGCGGTATCAGGAAGCCGAGCATCAGTACAGGCTCGCGCTCAAGCTCGACCCGGACGACCCGCGCCCGCACGTCGGCCTCGCTAACATCTACTACGACCAGAAACAGTTCGAGCAGTCGGCGGCCGAGTATAGGGCCGCCATGAGTGTGCGTGACAAGAACCGGCTCGCGAAGTTCGTGGCCGAGGGGGCGGGCATAGACCCCGCCGAGGTGGAAGTCTATTCCCCGCCCGCCCCGCCCGCGAAGGCGCAAGGCGGCGGGCAGCAGAAAGGCTCTCCGCCCCCAAAGCCGCATGAGGACGTTCCGCGGCTGCCGCACAAAAGAGCAAACAACCCGAGCCCGGGAGGCGGTAGGCCCCGGAGCGTCGAGCACTTGCAATATTATGCGAGCAGGAGCTACAGACTCTCCGGGCCCGAGGGCCAGTTGCAATTCTATCTCGCAAGCTCCTTGCTCCGCGCGGGGCGCGACGAAGAGGCCGCGCGCATCCTCGACAGGATAAAGCCGGGTGACACGCAAGACCCCGCGTGGTACGCGACTCTCGCCTACTACCTCGCGGCGCGCGGGCGGTACGAGGAGGGCTCGGAGCAGATAGCGAAGGCCGTCGCGCTCGCGCCCGACGTGGCCGCGTACAAAGAGTTCTCGCAGACGCTACGCGCGCGACAGGCCGAGGCTGTGCCGCTGAGCGCCGAGACGGAGAAGAAGCTCGAAGGCACGGAGTGGCACTTGAAAGACCTTGACGACGGCGCGCACTGCGAGTTGTCTAAAGGCGGAATGGTACGCTGTCAAAGTAAGCACGAGTTAAGCGTGGCCCCCAGGAAGGGAAGATGGAAGGCCGAGGGCGAGCTTGTGCATGTCTACGGCGGGAGTCGGGGCGGCTTTGAAACTCACTGCGTCGGGACTCTCAAAGGCGCGCAGCTTGTCTTCAAGTGCAGCAGGCCGGATGACTTCTTCTACGGCGTGCCCGTGGCTTGGGATAAGAGATGAGATGAGCATGGAGGGGCGCGCGCAGACGAACGCCGCGCGTCCCTCCATGCTCTAAACCCGCTTCCGAGACTTGCTCACCTGTTCGTCTCTCTGTCTCCGTACGGGCCGCTTATCTGGCCGGTGCCCTGACCGGCGACGTTGGGCTCGGTGGAGCCGTCGCCGTAGTTGTCTTCGCCGGTGCGCGGCTGGCCCTCGCCCGCGTTGTCTGAGTTCGAGCCTTCGCCGGTAGACTCGTTCTTCGGAAAACTCTCGCCGCTCTCGCGCTGTTCTGCCATCGTGCTCATCTCCTGTCGTTTGAAAATATCTTTGTACGGGATGCGTGCGTGTTAGAAGAACCC
>JBJMGQ010000107.1:0-12698 GCA_045807845.1 Pyrinomonadaceae bacterium
AGCTTTCCGGCAAGTAGGCAGTAGGCAGTAGGCAGTAGGCAGTAGAAAGACAAAGCGACGCGCTCGACCTCAAGGCTTCGGACGCGCCGCCTCTTCTTTTCTACTGCCTACTGTCTACTGCCTACTGCCTACTTCCCCTCACGGTAGCGCTTCGATGTTGACGTAGAACTTGAAACTGCCGGTCTGCTGTATGCCGAGCAGGAACTGGAAGTCGTATGTGGCGCCGGGTAGGAGCGGCGTCGCCAGCGTGATCGTGCCCGCCGAGAGCGTGGAGTTGAAGCCGCCACCGTTCGACTGCGTCGGCGGCTCCTCAAGTGTCGTCCCCTGTACGGGGGTCGGGAGCGACGTGCAGGGGTTCGTGACGATGACGGTCGAAGAGCTTATCGCGCGCAGGTCGGCCGTGCCCGTCGGCGCGCGGAAGGTCGAGATGTCGATGACGCGGAAGCGGAGGCGCGTGACGTTGGCGCCCGTGTTGTTGGTGATGCGGCGGCGGATGGAGAGCGTGCCGAAGGTCGATGTCTGGGGCGAGCCGGACGTGAAGACGCGGACGCGGTTCGGCGGCGCGCTCGACGTGACGCACGGGAAGATGAGCGAGCCCGGCAGCATGTCGTTGCGTTGAATCGGCGAGGTCAGATTCTCCGGCCCGGGCGCTCCCAGACGCTCGCCCGCGCCGATGTCGCCGCCACTGGTGGAGACGTAGATGAAGTCGTTTGAGTTGTTGCCCGTGTCGCTCAGAAAGCCGCCGTTCGGGCACACTCCCAACGCAGAGGTCGAGCCGCCCTTGCCGCACATGTCTCGGTAGAAGCTGAACTCGCTGTTGACGGGCACGACGGCCGGATAGCCTGTCCCCTCTCTGTAGAGCGTGTTCGCTTCGCTCGTCGAGCCGACGGCGTCGAGCCGTGTGGCGAGCGTGAAGTTCGCAGGGTTCGACGTGTTGAAGAGAGCGATGCCGGCATTGTCCGCGATGCCGGTCGTATAGGTGGCGTCGCCCGTCGCCGCGTTCGGCCCGGGCACGTCGTCACCTTCGGCCGCACGCGTACCGCGCTGCACGGTCGCGCGCGCGGCCTGAGCCTTCAGCCTCGACTTCGCAGAGGGTGCGTCAATGCTCTCGAAGGTTGGCGCGCCGTTGAAGCCCGCGCTGTCGCCCGTCGCGGGCGTGGATGCGGCCGGGTAGCCGCCGAGCGAGTAGGCGGTCGAGTTAGTCCCGAGATAGTGGCCGTGCCCCGGGATGACTGTCCCGTTCGGGATGGTGAAGCGCGTGACGCCGTCCGAGGCCGCGAGCGCGAAGCCGGCCGAGCCGTCGAAGGCGTTGACCGTCACGGCCGCGTCGCCGTTGTTGTAAATCTCTACGAACTCATCACCCGCACCGCCGGGCCCGCGCAGTCGAAACTCAGAGATGATGAGCGGCGTCGCGGGCGGTGCAATCACGTTGTACTGGAAGACCGTGGCGCAACCCGTCGTCGAGTTTGTGCAGGAGAAGCAGCCCGTGCAGGCTCCGGAGTTGGCGAAGATTTCGTCGCCGCCGCCCGAGTGCCACGCGCTGACGATGTACTTGACGGTCGTGCCCGCGGCCTGCGGTGGGATGCCGGCCGTGACCACGTCCACAATCTGGCAGCCCTGTGTCTGGTCGGAGTAGGTGCACGTGTAACTGGCGACGGCCACCTGCGTCGTGCCGAAGCCGGTGCCGAAGGAGCCCGAGGGGTTCGAGCCGTCGGTCGTGTAGTAGACGCGCACCTGATTGGTGAAGAACTGGAACTCGACCTTGTAGTGCAGCGAGTAGGTTTCGGGCGAGTAAATCTGGAAGCCCGCGGAGCCGCTGCGGTCTGTGTTCTCGACGTAGCGCCCGCACGAAGAGTCTGTGCCGCCCGAGGGGCAGGTCGGGGTCGCGACGAAGTTGGCGGTCTGCTCGTGGTAGACGAAGTTCGCCGTGGCCGAAGCGGTCGCCGAGAAGAGGCAGACCAGCGCGAAGGCGGCCGGCGGCAGGAAACGCTTACGCATTGAGGAGTCTCCTGTAAAAGAAAGGGGCCAAGTCCTCGGCCGCGCGTGTCGGGCACGGCCGGAAGTTTTCGCAAAGCGAATCGGCGAAGTTCGCACGCAGCTATACGGAAGCGTGTTGGAATGAACCGTGGGGAGTTGTTGTTACGTCACGCCGATTTTACACGAGCGGCAACGGCGCCGGGAATGATTTTCCGTTCAACCCGCGGCACTGTCCGGCTCCAACGCCCCGAACCGTGGAAGGTGTCTGCGCAGCCAACGCACGACGCTCGGCCAGTCCACGAACACGAGGTACATCGCGAGATGATATGGAAAGAAGATGTTCATGAAGACGAGCGTGCCGAGGTGGAAGAATAGCCCGGCCGTGAGGATGACGACGCGCGCCCGTGGGAACCAGACGGCCAGCGGAAAGAGCAGCTCCCACAGCAGCGCGAGCGCGACGAAGGGCGGCGTGTACTCGCGGTACTGCGGCAGCCACAGTCCCGCGCGGAACTGCGTGTCGTGCATGTTGTCGAGCGAGTTGGAGACGGCGAGCGCGGGTAGGTTGTCCGCGCTCAGGTAGCCTACGCCAGCGACGCGCAGCTTGATGAGCCCCGACGTGAAATACGACCACGCGAGCAGCAGACGCATCAGCAGAATCGGATAGCCGTAGACCCAAGACTCGCTCGCGCGTTCACTTGGACTGCGGCGCAGCGCGTCGAACGAGAACGCGTCGCCGCACGGCGTGAACGCCAGCACGAGGAGGATGTACGCGGCCGGCATCTCGTCGTGATTGAAGTGTGTGAAGCTGCGCAGGAGTCCCTGATAGAAGATGAAGAGCACGGCCGCCGTCTTGGTCGAAGCGGACGTGAGCGCGCCCGCCGTCGCCGCGAGCAGGGCCGCCACGAAGAGCCACTTGAAGGCAGTCATCGACGCGGGCGTCAACAGCCGTTCGTAGAAGCCCCATGGCAAAAGCCGCATCACGCCCGTCGGCCGCAGCACGGTCACGGGCAGACGACCGAGGTCTGAGAAGGACGTGAGCAGAACTTCGCAGAGCACGAAGCCGAAGGCGCCCGTACGCACCATTCCGAGCGCCTCGGCGCTGTCCGGCACGGTCTTCCTCAAAGCTCCGCTCTCCACGTTTCGACGAAGCGCTCGTAGTCGCCGTAGTCTCTGCCCTCCCACCTGTATGCGTCGAGCCTGACCGCGCGCAGGCGCCTCGTTGAGCCTTCGGGCAGACGCGAGTTGTAGATCGCGCCCCACGCGCGCAGAAGCTCCGGGAGCCTTGCGGCGCGCGGGAGTCGCTCGACGCCGCCCGCCGCGTTCGCGAGCGCGACGTTGGACGGGTGCGGATTGTAGTTGGTGAACTCTTTGTTCTCGACCGTCGCGCCGACCAGCGACCAGTGTCGCCAGCTCAGCGCATCGGTGAGTTCGGCGGGAGGCAGGTCGATGGTCTCGCCGTTGACGGTCTCGCCGCGCATGCGAAAGTAGCTCGCGCCGCGGCCCATGTCGCCGCCGGCCATCATCATCGTCGAAGCCGCGAAGGGGTAGACGTTCCTGACGACGAGGAAGGAGTAGAGGAGCGGCGCGAAGAGCGCGGCCGTCAAGAGAGCGTAGCGCACTTTGACGCGCCGCGCCGGGTCGCGGCGCGCGCGGGCGCCGGATGTGGGTTCCCGGATGTCTCCGGTCATCTTCTCGTCAGGCTGTGCGGACGAGCTTGAAGGCGCGCAGGTTGTCGAGGAGTTTCCGCACGCTCTCGGAGGCATGCTCGGGCGTCACGTCGTATGCGGCCGTGATCTGCCCGACAATCTCTTCGAGCGTCTGATTCTTCTCCAACCCGCGCCAGACGAGCGTGCCCGTCTCGTTCAACTGAAAATACTTCTTCGTGTTGAGATCGACGAGGATGCCCTCGCCCGCGTCGAATTCCGTAAAGACAACATGCTCATGCGGCAGAAGGCCGGTCGTGCCCATCAAGTAAATAATTCCCTTCCCAAGTTAAAAAAATCTGCACGTCGGCAGAAGATATTTTGCGAGCGCGCTACACGGCCTGTAAGACGGGCAGAGAGCGCGTCGAAGCGTGAGCACTGCCCGCGTGCCAGGGTATCTTGCCGAAGCTGCGCAGGCAGAAGAGACACGGCGAGCCGAGATAGATGTCGGGCTCGGCGCTCGCGCGCTCGGCTTTGGCCAGCGCCTCGCGCCTGCGCGAGAGTTGCGCCGACGCTACGTCTTGCAGCCGCGCGAAGGCTTCCGCAAAGCTCTCCTGTTTCAGGTCTGCGACCACGTCCTGCTCGCCGGTCGCGCCGCGATAGCCGGAGAGGTTGCAGCAGAGCGAGAGGCGTCCGCGGTAGTCGATGTTGCAGCTCACGCCGGCCAGCGCTGAGCAGGGCGGCTCGGGGTCTAAGTTGTTGTAGCCGACCTCAAGCGTGACGCGCATCTTTAGGATGTGCGCGAGCACGGCAATCTCCTGCTCGGCCGCGATGCGGTCTTCAGAGCTGAGCGACAACTCGTCATCGGCCGCGCCGTCGGTCGGCAGGTTGTGGCCGAGGCTCAGAGAAGCGGCGCCCATGCGCGCGGCAAAGAGCGCCGTCTGTTCGAGGAGCGGGAGCGTGTCCCGGCGCAAGCCCAGCTTCAAGATGAAGGGGAGCCCCGCGGCCTTGCAGCGCGCGAAGGCGCGCACGAGCCTGACGAACGAGCCCTCGCCGCGCCAGCGGTCGTGCGTCTCGCGCGTCGGGCCGTCGAGGCTGAAGGAGACGTGGCTGACCGTCTCGCGGTTGGCGGCGATGGCGGGCCAGACGCGCTCGAAGTGCCAACCGTTGGTGACGAAGCTGCACGTGAGCCCTTCGGCGCCGACCGCTTCGATCACTTCGCGGAAACGCGGGTGGAGCGTCGTCTCGCCGCCGGTGAACATCACCGTGCGTGCGCCTATCGACTCGCGCGCCTCGCGCACGACGCGTTGGAGAAGCTCGACGGGGAAGAAGTTCGCGGGCGTGTGGTAGAGCGCGTCCTCATCGCGCAGGCAGTAAGAGCAGTGCAGGTTGCAGATGTTCGTCAGCTCGACGATCAGGCGCGGCGACCCGTAGTCGCGCGCGCGCGACCGTTCGGCCTTCACCTGTTCAGCCAGAGGGCTCAAACGCTTCCCCTCTCCACAAGCCCGCGCAGATAGTCGGACGAGTGCTCCGCTTCGCCGAACAGGTCACGTCCGGCAAACAACTCGAAGCCCGCGGCCTGTCGCGCGAGCCGCGCGAGTAGACCTAGATGCGTTGCCGCCGCCGGCCGGTCGTAGCAGGCCCAAGGGCACATCCGCAGGAGCCCGCGCATCGTCTCGGCCTGTGTGAGACGGCGCGCGCGGCTCGCCGTCTCGTGCGTGATGACCGGGAAGAAGAGCGCGCGGGGCACGCAGGATTCGGCGAAGCCTTCGGGGAAGATGGTGTGGGGCTTGAAGCGGCGCTTGAGCGGGTCGAAGGGCACAGGCTCGCCCAGCATCTCCTCGAAGCCTTCGAGAACGCCTGCGGCGACGGTCTGCTCCGTGACGGCGAACTCGCGGCGCAGCGCGCACGCCTCGACCAACTCGGCGCTGCCGCGCAACAGCAACGCGTCGTCTGAGAGATAGCGCCAGCCCGCGGAGGCGAGCTGCGTCGCGAGCGTTGACTTGCCGCTGCCGGAGGGGCCGACGACGAGGAAGCCGCCGCCCGAGCGGGGCTCGACCACGCCGGCCGCGTGCAGCTCGAAGAGTCCGCAGCGGCGCAGGGCGACCATCGTCGCCTCGAAGACCAGACGCGCCAGCGCCGAACGCTCGCGCGAGGCCGCGCCCTGCCCGACCCAGACCTCGACGCCGCGACGGCCACCGTCGGCACGCACGGCCGACCCGTCCCGCTCGAAGATGTACGTGCGACCGTCCGTGTGGCAGAGACCGCCGCCCGCGGTCTCGAACGATTCCAACTCCGGAGGCGGGGGGGGCGGCGCGTCCGGGCTGACACGAATGGTCGCGTCAGGCGCGGGCGCTTCCGTGGCTTTGAGCCGTGCGAAGTGCCAGCCGGCGTAGAAGCGCCGGAAGAGCTCGGCCGCCTCAGGGTCGCCCGCCTCAACGTAAACGAAACGACCGGCGACCGCGTAAATATCCGCGAGAGCCGGCCGTCCAGAATTCGCTAAGGCCCCGGCGTACTGTTCGGGGCTAATCACATTCTCCATCGTGCCGCGAGATGTAGTCTGAGGGACAGCTTTATGTGGTCGAGCCGCTGTCGGTCAACTGGAAAAAGGTGGTGGCTTCAAGCACATCGATGGGGAAAGAGACGGTGGGCTCGACGAACTGCTTCTTCTCCGCGGCCAACTCGGACGGCCGCACGGCGTCTTCGTTTTCGACCCGTGAGAATTGCACGGGGATCAGATTCTCGGTCTTCGTTTTCAAGTCGTATGCCTCCTGTGGCTTAAACAAAACTGGGCGTTGATAAGAGCCTAATGAATGCCGATGGCTAGTTGGTAACGCCGCTCTCAGTGAATTGGAAGAAGGTCGTGGCTTCGAGCACGTCCACAGGGAACGAGACTTGCGGCTCCACGAACATTTTTTTCGGATGGTCGATGCCCTCTGCCGGGTTATCCTCGATTTCGTTGACGCGGGAAAGCTGGACGGGGTTCAGATTCTCGGTCTTCACTGACAAGTTGTGTGTCTCCTCTGGCTGTGTTGGCGCATGGGGCGAGGCGCCCGGGCAGTCGTCTTACGGATTCGTCACTCCACTCTCGGTGAACTGAAAGAAGGTTGTGGACTCAAGCACATCGACCGGGAAAGAGACTTCCGGCTCTACGAAAGCCCTCCTTGAAGAGGGCGCGCCGGCCTTTGCAATCTCATCCGTCTCGTTGACTTCGGGAAACGGCACTGAGTTCAGGTGCTCGGTCTTTGTCTTCAAGCTTCCCCCTTCCTTGTTCCTTGTTTCGACTTCCATCATGTTCTGGGCACGGCCGGCGGTATCAGCGCAAGACGGAGCGGCTGCACCTGAAACGTCTGCAAATCGACCCGGTAGTAGAACCTTACACCCGGCGAAAGACTCCTGAACGCCTGATCGAGCGGATAGTTCTGAAACTCCACGTCCACCAGCTCGGCCGACTCGTAACGCATCTCGAAGGGCACGCCCACTTCGCTCGCAATCTTGAAGAGCACGACCGAGAGCGGCTGCTTGCGCGCGCGGACGCTGAGCTGGTTGTTGGCCCAAGTGACGCGCAAAGGGTCTTCCTCCTCGCGCTTCTTCTGTGCGTCGCTGTCCGTGCCCTCCTCCGTGTCGCCCTCGATGAGGATCGCCTCGGAGTTGCCGCGAACGGCGGCCGTCATGGCCGGCGCCTTCTCGTTGACAGCCTGTAGGTAGAGGGCCAGAGCTTTGGGCTCGTCGCCACCCTCGCCGCCGGCAACGTAATCGATGAAGCCCTGCGGCGCGAGCATGCGGATCGTGGCCTCAAGGTTGAGCCCTGCAAAGTCGAGCGACACCTTCTGCTTGGCCATGACCGGGCTCAGCGTAACCGGCACCTTCGTCAGCCGCGCCAGCTCCTGCGCAATCTCCGAGAGCGGCGACTCCTTCGCCTTCACAGTGAAGGTGTACGGAGCGTCCTTGCTCATCCGGACGCTCCAACTCTTCGCCCCCGGCTTCGCCGGAGACTGCGTCGAATCGGCGGGCTTATGCTCGGCCCCTGCCTGCTGAGCTGCAAAGATCGAAGCGGGCGTGAACGCGACTGCAAGCGCGAAACCGGCAACGTAAACTGCGCGTCGCCAGTTAAAAATACTTTCTAACATAAAAACACAGAAGTCCCTGATCGGTAAAGCTCTGGCCTCGAATGTCAGTGATCTCAAAAAAGAAAAGCCCTTGACGGCAGCTCGGGCGGAGAAGGCAAAACCCAGTAACGTACAGATTCCAACGGGCAAGCGGAAACTAACATAAATGAACATCAAGGTCAACGCCGTAGAAAGATTTAACACCCCTGTCCACGCCTCTCACACCTTCACTTAACTCAATGCCCGGCCTCCTTCTTCAAAGCCAACCGCAGGGGCCGCAAAAGGTAGTACGCGAAAGACATTCCGGCCGGGAGCGACACGGCTGAGAGGTCGCCGTCGGTCGGTGTGAGGATGAAGCGCAGATAGTCGAGCCTCTCCCTCAAACGAGCGCGTGCGCGCAGATTGAAGCGGAGATTTCTAGCGAAACCGATGGGTACATACTCCGTGCCCGAGAACATGACCGCCGTCACTTCCGCCGAGAGTCTCGAAAGGACTTCGTCGTCAGAATTGTCGAGAAGACCCTCCGGCAACTTCGCTCCTGCCAGCCCGCGCGCGAGGCGCAACACTAAGAGCAGCATCCGCTCGACGCGGGACTCCTTCGCGCGCCGGAGGACGTGCGGCCAGTCGAAGGCCGCCTGTGAGTTCACAAGCGCGGCCACGTCGCAGACCCAAGCGAGGCGCTCCCAGAGGTGCTTTGTCCCGTGCACGGCGAGCGCGAGCAGCAGGTCTTCCGGCGAGGGGCAGCGCACCTCAGTCCCGAAGAGTGTGACTGAAGCGGCGCGCTCCCAGACGCCCTCGGCGATGGGGACGGCCGCGAAGTGCGCGGGCGCGACCTCCCAATGCAGCTCGACAATCATCAGCCCGCCGTCGCGCGTGTAGGCGAGGTTGTGCTGCCGTCGCAGTAGAAACTCCTCGTGCGACTCCGTGAGCCCCTCGGGCTTGAAGTAGCCGAGCGACTGAAGCAACTCGCCCGCGCGCCGCGCGTGTTGGTGCCGGACGATTACGTCGAGGTCAACGAAGCGGCGCAGCGTGATGTCGCCGTAAGCCTGTTGCGCGAGCGCGGGGCCTTTGTAGGCGAGCAGCGGCACGCCCTCCGCCTCGAACAGGCGCGCGAGCCGCGCCACCTCTCCGGCAAGGAGCGTGTTGCGCGTCGCGTTCTTGCGAAAATCATCCCGCAGCTTTACGCGAAACTCGCCGGGTAAACTATCAACGTCTTCGAGCCCGCGATACAGAAGCGGAAGCACGGCGTGACGACGCGCGAGCAGGTAGAGATAGTTCCAGTCGAGTTCTGCTCGCGCGACTTCGAGGAGACGTTCGTGGATGTTCGCGGGGCCTCCCCGGTGGATGCAGAGCAGCAGCAGCTCGTGTTCGGGACGAACCGCTGCGTGTCGGAAAAGCTCCGCGTCGGGGAAGAGTTCAGGCATGTGACGATTGATTTACTCAGGAACGATTCACCACCGCAGACACAGAGGCACAGCTTTAATGTTTTAAGCTGTGCCTCTGTGTCTGCGGTGGTGAAAGCCTAACCTCGTCGATGCGTAGGCTTCAGCCGACCTTGACGGCGTAGCCGAGGCCGTCGCCCACGGGCAGCACGACCGCGAGCAGTTGCGGGTGGCGAACGAACATCTGATTGAACTCGCGCAGCGCCTGTGTCGAGGCCGTCTGGTCGGGCGAGCGAATCTCGCCCGCCACCTGACCGCCCCACAGAAGATTATCGACAAGCACGACGCCACCCTCGCGCAACAAGGGCAGAGAGAGTTCGAGGTACTGTGCGTACTCCTCCTTCAATGCATCGAGGAAGAGCATGTCGAACGTCTCGCCCGCCAGACGCGGCAGCACTTCGAGCGCGTAGCCGCGCTCAATCCTCAGGCGCTCCCGCAGCCCCGCGCGGCCGACGAACTCTTCGCTGCGCGCAATCATCTCTTCGCTCGGCTCGATGGTGACGACCTCGCTGCCCTCACCCATCCCGCGCGCGAGATGTATGACCGAGTAGCCGATGGCCATGCCGATTTCGAGCACGCGGCGCGCTTTGGTTGAGCGCGCGGTGATCTCAAGGAACCTTGCCACCTCCCGGTCGGCGATGGGGACGCGGTGCGCCTCTGCGTACTCCTCCATCTCAGCCAACACACCTGCGTTCGCCGGGAGCAGCCGGTCAAGGTACTCAGCCTGTTCGAGTTTGACGATGGCGTCGAGACGCGCCTTCATTTATCTGACTCCGCTGTTGAAATTTTCGGGCGGGCAAGTCTAGCGCTTCAAGGCCGGGGCAGGCAAATTCACTTTTCAGTTGTCGGAATTATCCTGCACATCGTCGCCCGCGTCCGCGACGCTGACGTAACGCCGCGCGAGGCCCAACTCGCGCAGCTTGTGTTGGAGCGACTGGCGGTGCATGCCGAGAATGGCCGCGGCTCGCGTCACGTTCCCGCCCGTCTCTTCGAGACAGCGCGCGATGTAGCGGCGCTCGAACTCGCGCCTGTCCTCTCGGAAGTCCGACGTGAAAGGCACGGCCAGCGCACCCGGCTCGAAGGCCACGGGCGCGCTCTGCTCCTTCGCGACCTTGTTGAAAGCCCCGCCAACCTCTTCGGGCAAGTCCTTGGCTGTGACCTCGTCGCCCTCGGCCAGAATCATCGAGCGCTCGACGGCGTTGCGCAGCTCGCGCACGTTGCCGGGCCAGTGATACTCGACGAGCTTGCGCAGTGCCGACGGCGCGAGCGTGCGCGGCGGAAGGCCGTAGCGCTCCGCGGCCTGTCGCGCGAAGGTGTCGGCGAGGACGGGGATGTCCTCGCGCCTGTCGCGGAGCGCGGGTATCTCGACGGTGACGACCTGAAGCCGATAGAAGAGGTCGGCGCGAAAGCTGCCCTTCTCGATGTCCTGTTCGAGCGGGCGGTGCGTGGCGCTGACGATGCGCACGTCAACGGGGATTGAGTCGCCGCCGCCGAGTCGCTCG
This sequence comes from Pyrinomonadaceae bacterium, assembly GCA_045807845.1. Lineage (GTDB taxonomy): Bacteria > Acidobacteriota > Blastocatellia > Pyrinomonadales > Pyrinomonadaceae > QHXN01. Next base: position 10,674 of record JBJMGQ010000107.1, read on the forward strand.
ATGCGCCGCTCTTCAAGCGCGCGCAGGAGCTTCGCCTGCACGTTGGCGCTCATGTCGCCAATCTCGTCGAGAAAGAGCGTACCGCCGTCGGCCTGCTCGAATTTCCCGCGCCTGCGCGCCGCCGCGCCCGTAAACGCGCCCTTTTCGTGGCCGAACAGCTCCGACTCAATCAGCTCCGAAGGCAGCGCCGCGCAGTTGACCGCGACGAAGGAGCCGCGCCGTCGAAGCGAGCTGCGCTCGTGCAGCTCGCGCGCGACCAGCTCCTTGCCCGTGCCGGACTCGCCGCGGACGAGCACGGTCGCATCCGTCTCGGCGACCTTCTCAATCATCGAGCGCACGCGCTGCATCGACTCGGAGCTGCCGATGAGCGCGCCGCGCTGCGCGCCTTCGAGCTGTATGCGCTCGCGTAGAACCTTGTTCTCGCGCCGAAGGCCGACCGTCTCCAAAGCGTTCTTGACGACGAGCCGCAGGTCGTCAATCTCGAACGGCTTCGAGAGATAGTCGTAGGCGCCGGCCTTGATGGCTTCGACGGCCACGCGCTCCGAGCCGTAGGCCGTGACCATCACGACGAGCGGCGCGCCCTCACCCTCTGCGGCCAGCTCGCGCAGGTATTCGAGCCCGCTCACGCCCGGCAGGTTCACGTCGAGCAGCAGCAGGTCGGGCCGGCGCGCGCCGACGACCTTGCGCGCCTCCTCGACGCTCCCGGCCTCCTCGACCTCGTAGTCGAAACCGCCGAGCGCGCGCCGCATCCCATAGCGCGCCGCCTCCTCGTCGTCCACGACGAGCACGCGCCACTTCCCTCTTCTCTCTGAAGTCATCTCGTTTTCCATGTCAACCTCAGAAGCACGCCACGTGCCACACGATCTACTGCCGGAGAGGCAGAGTCAATTCAAAACGTGCGCCTTCGCCGGGGCGGGAGGGGGCGAGTCTTGTCTGGCCGCCGACCTCCTCGATGCGCTTGCGGACGATGGCGAGGCCGAGGCCGGTGCCGCGCTGCTTGGTTGTATAGAAGGGCTCCCAGATGCGCGCGCGCTGGTCGGGCGCGACGCCGTTGCCCGTGTCCGTGACCGTGACCGTCAGCCGGCCGCCCTCTGCAACGGCCGAGAGGCTCACACGTCCGCCCGCGGGCGTCGCGTGGAGCGCGTTGAGCAGGAGGTTCGTCAAAGCGTCTCTTAAGGAAGCCGCTGCCGCGCCGTCAAGCTCCTCGTCGCGCGCGCCGAAGTCGGCCTTGAGCGTGACGCCGCGTGCGGCGGCCTCCTTCTGAAAGAGCATCTGGACGGAGTCGAGCAGCTCGCCCGCACGTCGCGGCTCGTCCGTCCGCGGCGCGCTGCGCGCGAAGCTGAGCATCTGCGTAACGCTGCGCGAGAGGCGGTCGGTCTCGCCGACAATCAGCTCAAGGTCGCGCGCGTACTCGCGCTTGAGATAGTCATCTTCACGCAGCACTTGCGCGATGGACTTGATTGCCGACAGAGGATTCTTGACCTCGTGCGCGACGGTCGCGGCCATCCGCCCGAGCGCCGCCAAACGCTCGCTCTGCGCGATGCGAAGTTCGAGCCGCACGTTCTCTTCGACCAGACGGCTGTCCTCGATGGCGATGGCGACCTGCCCCGCGAGCAGTTCGAGCGACGAGCGCACTTCGTAGGTCAAAGCCTCGGGCGCCGCGTCAACCAGCATGAGCCCGACGACGCGCTCATCGCGCTTGAGCGCATACGCGACCTCCCAACCGCGCTCGCGCAGCAGAGGCTCGTCCTCTATCTGCGTCTGCCCCGACTCTGCTTCGAGCGCGAGCACGCGCGCGGCCCACTGCTCATCTTCCGACTGCGCGCCCGCCTCTACTTCTTCGATTGACTCTGCCTCTTCGGTCGCCACCTTCGCCCCGGCGACGGCGCCCGTCTTCAAAAGGCCCGGCACGTTGGCCTCGTAATGCGACTGTAGATTCGGATGCGCGGCGGCGGCGACCTTCACGTCGCCGTTTCGTCCTGCCTCCCCCAAACTCACCTTCGAGCCTGCGTCCCCCGGCTGCGC
>JBJMGQ010000108.1:0-3592 GCA_045807845.1 Pyrinomonadaceae bacterium
GAGATTCCACATCGGCTCCACGCCGTGGAGGGCGCAGTGCATCAGGAACCTGACGTTCCCGTGGGCGGTCGTCCCCTTCTTCATCAGCTTCAGCGTCGAGGTCGCCAGCGCCTCGATGCCCGGCTGAATCTTCCGGACGCGCGCGCGGGCGAGCGTGCGGATGTCCTCCTCCGTGAGGTCGGCCTTCACCTCGTAGAAGATCTCCATGTCGGGCGGCGTGTCGAGCCGCGGGAGCACATCCTTGAGGTACTCCCGCGGCATGATGTTGTCCACGCAGTGCAGCTCGGCGACCGCGTCGGCGTGCTTGAAAAGGGCGTCGAACTGCTCGACGGCCAGCTCCGCACTCATCGCGCGGTAGGCCATCGACGTGCCGTTCAGACCGCAGAAGGTGCAATGCGCCTTCTGCCCCCACCAGCAGCCGCGCGAGGTCTCGAAGAAGAGGATGGGCTTGACCTTGCTGGGGAAGGCGCGGGTCACCGTGTTGAGGAACGGGCCGTAGTCCATCTCGATCTTCGTGTCGATATCGAGGTCTTTGCCGTAGGGCGATTTCGTCGTCGCGGCCGGCGCCGTCTGGCCGAGGACGGGGAGCGAGGCGGCCCCCCGCTTCGAAACGCGCGCGGGGTTTGGGATGACCCCGTCTATCTCCTCGCACCTCGCGAGGTCGCCGCTCAGGGCGTACTCGACGAACTGCGGGAAGCTGACGAGCGCCGGGCCGGAGAAGACGTAGTCCACGGCCGCCACGTTCCGCGCGATCTCCTCGCCCATCGGCGACTCGCAGTTGGCGCCGCCCATCACCGTCAGGAGGCCGGGGTTGCGCTCCTTCAACTTCCGGGCGAGGGCGAAGCTCGGCATGTTCTGCGCGAACATGGACGTGAGCCCGACGATGTCGGAGTCGGCGAGCCCGTGCTCGTCGAGCATCGAATCGAGCAGCGCGTCCATGCCCGGCAGCTTGTTCATGATCTCCTGAGCCCAGGACTGCCCGTCGGCGCGGCGGAGCATGTGCGCGTAGCGCGTGAAGTACTCCCGGGCGTTGTTGGCCGCCCCGGGGAAGGCCACGCCGCGGAACATCCACTCGCCGACCCCGCAGTTGAGCGCGTCCACCGTGTTGGCGATGAACGTGTAGAGGTCGTAGCCGAGATACTTGGCGAAGTCGATGTTGAGGTAGTGCGCAGTCACCTCGACGCGCCCGGTGCCGAGGCGCTGCCTCAGCAACTCCCGGAGCTGCGTCACGGCGAACGACGGCGCGGACAGGGCGGCGAACGGCGGATTCACAAGAGACACACGAAACATGCTGACCTCCTCAGTCACTCTCTGTAGCTCGTCACTGCTGCTGCTGGCCCGTGCCCTTGGGCGCGAGCTGCTGTAGCGGGGAGCGCAGGTTCTCGGTCGTCATCGAGATCTTCTGCGTGAAGCCCTGCGCGGTGTTCAGCCAGACCCCCGCCAGGATGAGGGGGACGAGGATGACGGCGGCCTTCAGCCGGTCGCGCCCCTGCGCCTTCGCCTCCTTCTCCCAGCGGAACATCACGGTCGAGACGCCGAGCGTGACCAGCGAGATGACGGCCAGACAGAGCATCTCGGGCCACGGCAGCGGCGCGGACTTCACGACCTCGTTGGCGGCCACGACCGTCAGCGCCGACGGGATGAAGGCCGCGAAGCGCTGCAACAGCACAGGCATGGACGACAGCGGAATGGCGATGCCCGAGAGGAAGAGGAGCCCGAAGAAGGTCAGTTGGTTGTAGACCTGCGCGTCGTTGACGTTGTTCACAATCGACGCGATCAGGAAGCCGATGCCGGCGATGGAGAGGTAGCCGAGGCTGAAGGCCAGCAGGAGCGGGAGCAGAACCGGCCCGACCTCGAAGCCCAACATCACCTTCGCCAGCCCGAGTTCCACGAGTGTGACGCCCAGGAAGAGTAGGTAGTTGGCGAGCAGGCGGCTCACCACGAGGTGGAAGGCCGAGATCGGGGAGAGGTGATAACGCCGCAGGATGTCGCGCTCCCTCAGCACGACGAGTGAGATGCTGAGGCCGAACAGCCCGTTACTGAGTGCGCCCAGCGTGACCATTCGCACGAGCAGCCCGCCGACGGCCGGCCCCGACGCGTGCGCCACCAGCACGGCGTAGAAGAGGAAGAAGACGAGCGGGATGATGACGTTGAAGAGCAGGGACACGGGCAGCCTCACGATCAGCAGCACGTAGATCCACATTAGTCTGAGAATGGTTTTCATTTGCTTTCTGCCTCCCCCATCAGATTTAAGTAAACGTCCTCCAACGTCGAGTGGAAGATTTTCAGTTCCTTCAATTTGTTCGACTGGCTGTCGGCGTAGGTCGTGACCGAGGCCGCGATCCTTCCGGCGTCGGGGCCGTGCAGAATCATGTGCCCGTTCTGGGAGTAGACCTGCGAGACGCCCGTCAGGGTCTCCAGCTCCGAGGCGCTGACCGGCTCGACGAACGCGACCTGAACGCGCTCCTCGATCCCGCTCATGCGAATCAACTCCTGCGGCGGCTCGACCGCCTTCAGCGTTCCCTTCTGCAACACGCCGACGAGGTCGCAGAGCTTCTCCGCCTCCTCGATGTAGTGCGTGCTCATGAGGACGACCTTGCCCTCATCGCGAATCTGCTGGATGAACTTATGAAGCTGGAGCCGAATCTCGGCGTCGAGCCCCGTCGTCGGCTCGTCGAGGAAGACGACCTTCGGGTCGCCCACCAGCGCGAGCCCGAGCGCGACGCGCTGCTTCTCGCCGCCGGAGAGCGTCTGGTAGAAGGCGCGCTCCTTCTCGACGAGCGAGACCATTTCCAACACCTCGCCCACCTTCTTCGGCTTCTTGTAGAAGGAGGCGAAGAGGCGGAAGACTTCGCCGACGCGTATCTTGTCGTGCAGCGCCGTGGTCTGCAACTGCGCCCCGATGATCTCCCGCACCTGGCGCCCCTGCCGGGTGGGGTCGAGCCCCGCCACGCGGATCGTGCCCGAGTCCGGCGTCCTGATCCCCTCGATCATCTCGATGATGCTCGTCTTGCCGGCGCCGTTCGGCCCCAGCAGGCCGAAGATCGACCGCTCCGGGATAGAGAAAGAGACATCCTTGACCGCCTGAAGCGACCCGTATCTCTTTGATAAGTTCTGAACTTCAACCACCATGTTTTCGCTCACTTCTTCAACTCCTTCGTGCTGACTTGTTGTCGGCGGCCCGCCTGCCACGCGGCGCCGCATGTTCTGCTAGACGTGTGCCGTCCAGCGCTGCGCCGCGAGACTCAAATCCCTCCTGACGGCTTGCAGGAGCTGCGACCTCGCCTCGTAAAGGTAGAAATGGTGACCCGCCATCATCTGGAGCCGGAAGCGCGACGACGTGTGCGCCTCCCACTCCTCTAACTCCTCCCGCAAAACGTCCTCGTCGTCCACGCCGCCGAAGGCCGTGATCGGGCACCCGAGCGGCGGCCGCTCGGCATACGGGTAGGTCTCGACGACGGTGAGGTCGGCCCGGAACAGCCGCAGAATCATCTCCACCACCTCGGGGTTTTCGAGCAGCTCGGGCGGCGTTCCGTCCAGCCGCTTGATCTCTTCGACCAGCTCGGCGTCGGGCAGCAGGTGCTTGAGGCGC
>JBJMGQ010000109.1:0-3606 GCA_045807845.1 Pyrinomonadaceae bacterium
ACAATAAATACCAACACAACAAACAACACAACTTCGCGCCGCCCACGAGCGACTACATGCTCGTCGAGTCAACATACGGCGACCGCCTGCACGAGGCCGAAGACCCGAAGGACGCGCTGGCGCGAGTCATCAACGAGGCTGCGGAGCGAGGCGGCCCTCTGCTCGTGCCCGCCTTCGCCGTCGGCCGCACGCAGGAGATTGTCTATTACATACGCGAGCTTGAGGACGAGGGGCGCATACCCATCCTGCCCGTGCGGGTTGACTCGCCGATGGCCGCCGCCGCGACGCAAATCTATCAGCGCAACCGCGACGAGCACGACGATGAGTACGAGGCGCTGCTCGAACAGCACCGTCACCCCTTACGCACGCGCTCGATGCTGACGGCCGCGACGCGCGACGAGTCGAAGCGCCTGAACGAAGAGCGCGGCGCGCGCATAATCATCTCCGCGTCGGGGATGATGACGGGCGGGCGCGTGCTACATCACGCGCGCAGGATTCTGCCGGACGCGCACGCGACCGTGCTATTCGTAGGCTTTCAGGCCGCGGGCACGACCGGAAGGAAGATTCTCGAAGGCGCGCGTATGGTGCGCATCATGAAGGAGGACGTGGACGTGCGTTGCCACGTCGAGCGCATCGGCGGGCTCTCGGCGCACGCGGACTGGGCCGAAGTCCTTCGCTGGCTCGCGCCGTTAGAGCACGCGCCGCGCCGTGTCTTCACGACGCACGGCGAGCCGGAGGCGGCAGCCGCGATGGCCGCGCACATACGGGAGCGCTTCGGCTGGCGCGTGGACGTTCCCGCGTACGGCCAGAACGTCGAGCTTGAATAACAACACGCTAAGGATTAACCACCGCAGACAACAGAGGCACAGCTAAGATTTCAAGGCCGTGTCTCTGTGCCCGCGGTGGTTAATCCTGAAACGGCGCGCGACTACTTGTTCGCGGGCTGCTCTATCTCGTACTTGACTTTGAGGTAGAGGGTGAACTGCACGACCGGCTCGATGACGACGGGGTTGACTACGAGGTCGAAGCCGTCGGCGTCGAGCGGATTGAAGAAGAAGGTTCGGCTCTTGCGCGCATTCTTGACGGTGTACTTCTGCTTCATCTCGTCGCTGTTCTGCTCTATGTCTTCCGACTCGTAGGCCGAGTAGGAGTCGTACATCTCCGTCGGAAAATATACGCTCGGCCTCTCCGCGTAAATCTGTGCGGGCGGACGCAGGCGTATCCCGAGCAGGCGCTGGTAGCGCGCGGTCTTCTGCTCGATTATCTTCGCGGCCTCCTCCATCAGACGGTTCTGAACGGGCGCGGTGTCGCCGACGACGTAGTCAACCTTTATCAGGTCGTAAATCTTCGACTGCGACGCGAGCACGGTCAGGCGGTCGAGCATGTCCCGGTCGCGATAGTGGACGGAGACGTTCTTCTTCAGCTCGAAGCCGACGAGCCTCTCAATCGCGCGGTTGCCCACCAACTCGTATCCGTAAATCTTGTTCTGCGAAGCGAAGTCCACATACACGTCCGCCTCGGCTATGCCTAAGCCCTTCAGTCCCGACTTGAACCCCGCGACGGTCGCGTCCATCTTCTGATTGCACTCGGCCACGGTCGCGCACTCCTGCAAAAGCCCGAAGACGGCGACGAACTGGTCGGCCTTCACGTTCATAAGCACGCTCGCATCGACGAACATGGAGGTCGCCGTGGGCGGCTGGTCTTCCTTCTGTACCGTGCGCTTGTTGCGCTCGTTGGCGTCGGCGCGCGCGCGGCCCGATCCGCCCTGCGAATAGCCTACGTTGCCGCTCGCCTGCGCGAAGCAGTCGGCCGACAGTAAGAGAAGAAGGAGGGGGATAAGCGGAAGCATTCTTTTCATCTTCTGTTCCTCGACGTTTGTTGATAGAGCGGCGCGTATGTTCCGAGCGAGGGCGCGCCGAAGGTTAGCAGATTACAGTAGGCTTCGGAAGGTTTGACGTGTATCGCGCGGGCCTCATCTCCGTGCGGCCTCTCCTCTCGCCGCCCCGACCGCCTTTCGCGGACGCCGCGCGCGTTGTGCTATACTCCACGGCCTACAAAGCAGCACATATTCGACGGCGGTTCGGCCCTACAGGGATGCTTGCGCGCGGGCCGACGGGGCCGAAACTTGAGGAGCGAAAACGTTGAGCGTTCTGGTTGATAAGAGCACGCGGCTCGTAGTGCAGGGCATCACGGGCAAAGAGGGCACGTTCCACACGAAGCAGATGGTCGAGTACGGAACGCAGGTCGTCGGCGGCGTCACGCCCGGAAAGGGCGGAACGACACACGAGGGCGTTCCCGTCTTCAACACAGTCGCCGACGCAGTGCGAGACGCGGGCGCTAACGCCTCCGTCATATACGTGCCGCCGCCCTTCGCCGCCGACGCGATCATGGAGGCCGCCGACGCGGGGCTCGCTCTCGTCGTCTGCATCACGGAGGGCATACCCGCGCTCGACATGGTGAAGGTCAAGGCGTACCTCAACGGCAAGCAGACGCGCCTCATCGGCCCGAACTGCCCCGGCATCATCTCGCCCGGCAAGTGCAAGATAGGAATCATGCCCGGCCACATACACAAGGAGGGGCGCGTCGGCGTCGTCTCGCGCTCGGGCACGCTGACCTATGAAGCAGTCGGACAGTTGACCGCGCTCGGCCTCGGTCAGTCCACGGCCATCGGAATCGGCGGCGACCCCATCATCGGCACGACGCACCTGCAAGCGCTCGCGCTCTTTCAGGACGACCCCGAGACCGACGGCATCGTCATGATCGGCGAGATAGGCGGCACGAACGAAGAGGAGGCCGCGGCCTTCGCTAAAGAGAACGTGACGAAGCCCATCGTCGCCTTCATCGCGGGACAGACCGCGCCGCCCGGAAGACGCATGGGCCACGCCGGAGCCATCATCGCGGGAGGCAAAGGCACGGCCGCCGAGAAGATGAAGGCGCTCGAAGAGGCGGGCATACGCGTCGTCCACTCGCCCGCGGATATCGGGCAGGCGATGAAGGACGCGCTCGGCTCAGTCGCGACCGTATAAGAGTGTCGGATGCTGGATGTCGGATGTTAGTAATGGCCTCTCCAGCATCTAGCATCTAACATCCAGCATCTTTTTTTGAGGAGAGTAATGGCAGAGCAGACAGGAAACTTAACTTTCGGAATCATCAAGCCCGACGCCGTGCGCGCGGGGAAGACGGGCGCGATTTTGCAGCGCACGCTCGACGCGGGCTTCCGCTTGCGCGCGTTGAAGCTCATACACATGACGACGCCCGAGGCGAAAGGCTTCTACGCGGTACACCGCGAGCGGCCCTTCTTCGGCGAGCTGACGGCGTTCATGTCGTCCGCGCCGTGCGTCGTGATGGCTTTGGAGAAGGAGAACGCGGTCAAGGCCTGGCGCGATTTGATGGGCGCGACCGACCCCGCGAAGGCGGACGAGGGCACGCTGCGCAAAGAGTTCGCGAACTCCATCGGCGAGAACGCAGTCCACGGCTCCGACTCCGAAGAGAACGCGCAGATTGAACTCGCATACTTCTTCAGCCGCCTTGAATTTGTTTAGAGCGCTCAGCACTCAGCTTTCAGCCTTCAGCCAAACCCTTTCGCGTAAGACGCGAGTTCATTTG
>JBJMGQ010000110.1:0-4955 GCA_045807845.1 Pyrinomonadaceae bacterium
GCCGCCGACCAGATGGTCTTGCAGGGCGTCCTGCGCCGTCTCTGCATGGAGTCGGGCAAGTCGGTCGTCATCGTCGATCAGATTCCGGCGAAGGGCAAAGAGCAGAAGGAGGACAACGAGGTCGGGCGCGTGCTGCCGATGACGGCCTCGGGTCTTGAGTACTTCGTGGACGTGATGGTCGAAGTCTCTTTGCAGGAGCGCGACGGCGAGATCGTGCGCGTCTTTCAAGTGGTCAAGTCGAACAGCCCTGCCTTCCAAGTCGGCTTCGAGTTGACGGGCAGCGTCACCTTCAAAGACTTCCTCGATTGCATGACGCGCGAGCACGGCACAGACCTGCCGGTCGGAGCGCCGAAGCCCGCGGTCGTGCCCGAGACGATTGAAGAGAAGCAGCCGCTCACGCTCGTCCAGCCGCAGATGACCGTGCAGGAGCTGGTCGAGAAGGCCGAGCGCCTCGGCTTCAAGCAGGCCGACGTGGTGACGGGCGCGCGCGTCTATCACAACCAGCCGAACATCTATCGCCTCAGCCCCGAGCAGGTCGCAGACATCGACCGACGCATGACCGCCCGCGCCGAGCGCGTCAAGATGGCGCAGCCCGAGGCCGAAGAGGAGAAGCCCGCCGCACGCGCACAGGCCGCACGCAACCTCAAGCGCGCCTGAAGCCCAAGGCAGAAGCCCGGCCGTGAGAGAGGGCGTCTGGAAGTAGGAAGTAAGAACGCGGAACGATGAACTGAAAGCCTCATGCCTTCAGTTCATCGTTCCGCGTTCCTCGTCCATCGTTTCACCGACGCCCTCCCTCACGGCCGGGCTTCTGACTTTAAGACAGAAACTTGATAGTTAATCAAGAAATCCGTGCCGCGGCCTGCCTATAATCCGCCCGTACCAGGGAATCTTATCGAACGGGAGAAGTGATGGCGACAAAATCGAACAAGCAGGGTGCGAAGAAGGGCGGGTCGAAGTCTGCGAAGAAGGGCGCCGCGAAGAAGCCGGCGGGCAAGTCCGAGGCGAAGTCGGCGGCGGAGAAGTTGGCCGCGTTGCGCGGGGCTTCTCCGCCGCGTGTGTTGGAGGAGCCGGAGTCGCCGATGCCGGCGCAGCACGTCGAGAAGCCGGGGCTCGAAGCTGAACTCGCGCTCAAGCCGCGCTACGAGGCGCCGCACTATCGAGGGTCGAGCAAGCTCAACAACAAGGCGGCGTTGATAACAGGCGGCGACTCCGGCATCGGCCGCGCCGTGGCCGTGCTCTTCGCGCGCGAGGGCGCCGACGTGTCAATCGTCTACCTGCGCGAGGAGCAGACGGACGCCGAAGAGACACGCGCGGCCGTCGAGGCAGAGGGGCGACGCGCGCTGCTCATCCCCGGCGACGTGCGCGAATCGAAGTTCTGCCGCGAGGCCGTCGAGCGCACAACCGAGGAGTTCGGCAAGCTCGACATCCTCGTCAACAACGCAGCCTTCCAGCAGCATCAGGAGACGATTGACGAAGTGTCGGACGAGCAGTTCGACCGCACTTTCAAGACGAACATCTACGGCTACTTCTACATGGCGAAGGCGGCGCTCGGGCGCATGTCGGAGGGCGCTTGTATCATCAACACGGGCTCCATCACGGGGCTCGAAGGAAGCAAGGAGCTGCTCGACTACTCTGCGACGAAGGGCGCGATTCACGCTTTCACAAAGTCGCTCGCGCAGAACCTCGTCGAGCGGCGCATACGCGTCAACTGCGTCGCACCGGGCCCGGTCTGGACGCCGCTCAACCCCGCGGAGAAGGAGGCGAAGGAGGTGGCGAAGTTCGGCGCCGACACGCCGTTCAAGCGGCCCGCGCAGCCCGAAGAGATGGCCCCGGCCTACGTCTTCTTCGCGTCGGAAGCGGATTCGAGCTACATCACGGGCGAGGTGCTGGCGCTGCTCGGCGGCAACACGACCGCCGGCTGAACTTATTCATTCAACGTCGAACGGAGGGCAATGATGTCAGAGAAGAAGAGGCAGAAGAAGGACGGCGAACGGAAGGACAAGAAGAACCAGCAGATGCACGAGCGCGAGAACGAGGTCGTGCAACATGCCAGCGCGCCTTCGCAGGTGCGCGACCAGTCTAATCGCACGGACGCGCAGCCCGGCCCAGCCGACACGCGCGCGGGCGGCAACAAGGGGCGCTAACATTTCAAGAGGGAGATAAGTCGAGATGGCAGACACCGTCGGAACCGACGAGAAGAAGTGCGCGCATCAGACCTGCACCTGCATGGTCGAGGGCGAGCGCAGGTTTTGCAGCGACGACTGTGAGGACGAGAATGACTCAGACCCGACCTCCGTCTGCACCTGCGACCACCCCGGCTGCAAGTCGAACCGGTGAAGGTAGCTTAACCATAGCGTCACAGAGACACGGCTCAGAACACGGCTTCATGCCTTGAGCTGTGTCTCTGTGACGCGTTGATTTATCCCTCTTGTCCACACTCGATGCCGCAGTCAGTTGACACGCGCGCCGCGCGTCGTAAAATCTCCCTGCCCGAAGACGCCCAACTCATTTGAAGGAAACAGACGAGCGATGACTTACGTGGTGACAGAGGATTGCCTTGACTGCAAGTACACCGACTGCGCGGCGGTCTGCCCCGTCGAGGCGTTCCACGAACTGCCCGACCGCCTCTACATCAACCCCGAGACCTGCATCGACTGCGACGCCTGCGTCCCCGAGTGCCCCGTCGAAGCCATCTACTCCGACTTGGCTCTCCCCGAACAGTACGCCGACTGGCTCCCCCTCAACGCCACCGCACACGAATACCCCATCCTCAGCGGCAAAATCCCCGCCCTCTTCGGCCCGACGTGTAAAGGGAAGCCGGAGTAGTTTTCGGTTTTCAGTTTCAGTTTTCAGTGGGAACAAAATTCTTACTGAAAACTGAAAACCGAAAACTGAAAACCGTTCAGTTCATCGTCGCCTGCCGAGCCTGCATCTTCTTGAGCTGTTCGCGGACGGTGTCGGCGTCGGGGGCGTCGGGGGAGAGGTTGAGGTAGGTCTGTGTGTCGGCGACGGCCTCGGGCAGCCGGTCGAGTTGGGCGAGGAGCATGCCGCGGTCGCGGCGCTCGTCGAGGTCAGAGGGTGTGAGCAGGAGCAGGCGCTCGACCGCGGCGAGCGCGCGGCGGAAGAGGCCGGCGCGGACGTAGACGGCCTTGAGGTTGCCGAGCATGCGCGCGACGATGCTGCGCGCGCCAACCGCGCGGAGGTGCTCTTCGCCCAGCTCAATTCGCCCGTCGTAGATCATGTCGATGCGCCCCTGGCACTCCTCCGCGTCGGTCGAGCGACGATTGAAGGGATCGACCAGCACGCCTTCCTCCTCATCGTTCTCGAACGCGCGCACGACGAAGTGACCGGGCAGCCCCACGCCCTCGACTCGCAGCCCCGCGCGTCGCCCCGTCTCGATGTAGACGACAGACAGCGTGATAGGAATCCCCGTCCGGCGGCCGAGCACCTGATGAAGCATGCTGTTGCGCGGGTCGTAGTAGTCCGACTCGTTGCCCGCGAACCCGAGTTCCTCGAAGAGGTATCGGTTCAGCGCCTCGATCTTCGATCCGCCCTGACGCACGGCGCGCGCACGCGCCTCCTCGCCCATCTCGTCCAGACGCGCCAGACAGCGCTCAACGTCCGCGCGGCGCGGCTCCTCCTCGGCCCCGACCAGCAGCGCCGCACGCGCGAGATCAACCTCCACGCCCGGCCGCGACACCTCCGACGCGAACCGCCGCCGCACCTCCGCCGCCGCGAGCTTGTCAGCAGGAGTCATAAGAGGAACGATGAAGTAGGAACGCGGAACGATGAACTGAAGGCATGAGACTTTCACTTCATCGTTCCGCGTTCCTACTTCATCGTTTTATTCCTTCCCCCAGTTGGTGTCGAAGACGTGGTGGACGGCGTCGGGCGTCCAGTCGGCGAGGCTGCGTGTGACGGAGTCGGCGCCGGCTTCGCGCAGAGCCTTCTCAGAGACGGTGTTGGTGACGCCGAGCGTGCGCATGCCAGCGGCGCGCGCAGACTGGATGCCGGGCGGCGAGTCCTCGATGACGAGGCACTCGTCGGGGCGGAGCGGGATGACGTGCGCCTCGCCGCGGCGGCGGTTGAGGAAGTCGAGCCCTTTGTTGTAGCAGGAGGGGTCGGGCTTGCAGGCCGTCACGTCTTCGGCGCTGACGATGGTGTCGAAGTAGCTCTTGAGCGCGGCGCGCTCCAACACGTGGTCGATCTCCGTGCGGCGCGCCATGCTGACGAGCCCGAGCGAGTGTTGGCGCTTGAGCGCCTTAACGAAGTTGACGACGCCGGGGAAGAGCGGCAGCTCACCTTCGAGCAGCTTGCGGTGCGCGACCGTCTTCGCTTCGATGACGCGGCCAAGCACTTCATCCGTCAATTCCTTCTCGGCGCGCACGAAGGCGGCGCGCACGAATGCAAGGTCGTCCATGCCGAGCGAACCGTAATAGTCCGCCTCGGTGACCGTCAGCCCCTCGCGCCCCAAGACCTCCTTGTAGGCTTCCATCTGCAACGGCTCGTCGTCCACGATGACCCCGTTGAAGTCAAAAAAAACGGCCTGAATCATTAGACCTCAAGCACAGAATTTTTATAGTTGAGCAGAGCGCGCCCATTGTAAGTCGCGGGGCGGAAGAATGAAAGCAGTACTGCCTACTGCCGTCTGCTTACTGCCTACTCCCCTTCCCCATCTCCTCGCGCAGCTCCGAGAAGAGGTTTGGCAGACGTTCGGACTCAAGCAGGTCGAGGCGGCGCATGAGTTCGGTGAGCGCCAGCTCGTTCTTGTGGTTGACCTGATAGTCGAGGTCGGCGCGGAGGCGGTCTTTATCGCCCTGTCGATTCTGTGAGATGAGGATGATGGGCGTGAGCAGCGCGGCGACGATGCCGTTTATCACGTCGAGGAAGGAGTAGGGGAAAGGGTCTATGCCGAGGTCGTGCCGGAGCGTCGTGTTGTAGACGACCCAGAGGAC
>JBJMGQ010000111.1:0-2996 GCA_045807845.1 Pyrinomonadaceae bacterium
GAGGTCGTAGCGACCCTGTCGCTCGTAGAGTTCGCCCAAAAGGTCGCGCGTCGAAGCCTCGCCCGAACGGTCGCCCGACTGTCTGAAAGAGTTCAGCGCGTTCTCAAGATGGACGAGCGCCTCGCCCACGCGCCCGCGGTGCAGCAGCTCCCGTCCACGTTCGCGCTCAGCTCCCGCGCCCTCCGCCTTCGGGTTCTCCGAAGTCAGAGACGACGCGCTCGCCGCGCCGAGCCACAACGAACTAATCAGCAGCCCCGCGAGACAGCTTTTCACGAAGCGCATGCTGTTGCTCCTTCTAAAAAGGAAGTAGGAAGTAGGAACGCGGAACGATGAACTGAAGGCACGAGGCTTACAGTTCATCGTTCATCGTTCCTACTTCATCACTTCATCACTTCACTTGTGTGTGAGCACAATCTCTGTGACGAGGAGGTCGGCGTCGGGCGAGTCGTTGACGCGGACGATGGCGGGCTTCGGGTCGTCCTTCTTGACCTTGAGCCCGCGCTGGAGCGTACCGGGCATGACGGTTGGCACGGTCGTCTGCGCGAGCTGCGCGTTCTTCGCTTCGGTGACGCGTCCGCCCTTGCCGCCGTCGAGGATGCGCGTCCACTGCGCGTTCGTCGGCTTCCACGCGCAGTCTTCGAGATTCTTCGCGCAGTACTTGACGAGCGCCGCGCCCGCGGGCACGTCGGCGAGCGGCTGGCGCGAGAAGACGATGAAGAGATGCTCGGTGGCCGGCGGGTCGGTTACGTCGATGAAGTATTCCACGTCGGCGGATGCGCCCGTGGGGAAGGTCGCGCGCGCGTGCGCCTGCACGGCGTTCGCGCCGCCGTCTATCTGCGCGTTCGGGAAGAGCAGCTCGGGGCTCTTCCCGTTCTCGGCGCTGAAGAGGTAGAGATAGCCGTCCGCGTTCGTCTCAAGCGCGACGGCGAAGCGGTCGCCGGTCTTGAACTCTTGTCGCGGGTCGGCCACGAAGAGGCGGCCTGTTTCGTCCTTCATCAGAATCGTGTAGCCGAGCGCGAGCGGGCGGAGCACGCCGCTCGCCTTCACAAACTGCGCGTCCGTTTCGTTCGTGTCGTCCGTCCGCAGTCCCGTCAACTCCGGGCCGCCGCCACCACCCTTGCCCGACTTAACAGCCGCGCCGCCCTTCCCCGCCGGGGTCTTGCCTGAAGCAATGCTGCCCGACGACGAACCCTTGCCCGCGACCGTCGTCGAGCTGTTCCTGCGCGAAGAGGATGGGGGCGAAGTCGGCCGCTTCGTCTTCTTGACCGGCTCCTCGAAGCTCACGCCGCGCGTGAGGACGAATTCGTCGATGACCTGTTCGTCCTTCTTCTGCTCCTCCTGCGCGAAGGTCAGAGAGCAAGTCAAAAGTACGAGGGCGGCGAGAGTCAAAGGGGTTCGCAGGCGCATATGCTTTTCTCCTCCGTCTGAACTGCGAGAGGTCAGCGATGGTCAATCCTAACGTCAAAGATGAGCGGGCGGCCGGCTTCGGTTGCCGGTTCGGGCGCGAGCACGACGACGCGGCGGTCTCCGCCGTCGCCGCGCGCCGCGACTTCGGGCGCGTCCGACTTGAACTGCGCGCGGAAGTCTTCCAACTCCTTGACCTCCGCGGGCGTCAGCTCGTGCAGATACTTGCCGGCGAGAAAGGCGGGCGACGCAATCGGCGTCGGCGAGAAGATAAAGGTGAACTCGTCGGCGCCGGGGTTGTCGTCGATGATGAGCCGCTGGCCGCCTATCGAAGGGAACGCGAAGTCCGCGCCGCCGCCGACGAGGTTCGACTTCAGAGGCCCCGCCCCCTGCGCCGTCAAGATCATTATCTGCGCGTTGCCGCCCTTGCCCGGGCCGACGATGTAGAGATAGCCGCGCGTCTTCGGGATGAAGTGGAAGCGGAAACGCTGACCCGACTTGAGCGCGGCCGACGCCTCGGCCACGTGTTTGCCCGCGGCGTCTTCGGGCTTGTCGAACGCCTCGAACCAGTAGCTCGCCGCCTCTGCCTTCGGAGCGGCGGGCGGTCGCGCCGGTTGCGGCGTCGCGGGCGCGGGGGTCGGCTGCGGCTCCACGCGCCGGCCCTTCAACACGACCCAGCCGCCCACGCCCGCCACGAGCAGCAGAGCGAGCACGCCGCCCGCCACGAGCGGCGCGAGCGAACGGCGCGGCTCCGGCGCCGTGACCGACACGCCCGCGCCCGGTTGCGAAGTCTCCTGCTCGCCGTCGAAGTAACCCGTGCCGGCCTGCGACCCCGAAGCCACGGTGGCACGCGCGCCTTCGCTCCGGCGACCGCCGCTCGTCACGCGTCTCGAACCTCCGGCGCTCGTCTCGCGCCCGGAGGCAGGCGACTCGAACTCGCTCGTGACAATCGTGTCGGCCGTCGCGCCGCCATCGCGCGCCTCGGCGGTGGTGCCGCGCGCGAGGTGCGCGGTCGCGGACGCGCCTGAAGAGGTCTGCAAAGAGCCCGCGTCGGTCGTGTGTAGGCCGCGGCTTCGGGCGCGCGGCGCAAGACCCAACGCGGCGCGCATCTCATCGACGAAGGCTCCGGCCGTCTGCGGGCGGTCGCCGCGATCCTTCGACATCGCGCGCGCGACCGCGTGGTCGAACTCTTCCGTTACGTCCGGCGCAACCTCGCTCAACGAAAGCGGAGCCCCTGAGACGTGCTTCTGTCGCAACTCGGGGAGCGTCGTCCCCGTCAGAGGCTTCTTGCCCGCGACCAGCTCGAAGAAGATGATGCCGAGTGAGTAGACATCAGTCCGCCCGTCCACCTCCGCGTTGCCGTCGCGCGGCAGCTCGCCCCACTGCTCGGGCGACATATAGTAGGGCGTGCCGAGTATCTGCCCGGCCATCGTGAGCGAGGTGACGCCCGCCTGATGCACGTCGCCCGCGCCGACGATCTTGGCGATGCCGAGGTCTAAGACCTTGACGATGGTGCCGCCGCGCCCGTCCGAACCGAGCATGATGTTCTCGGGCTTGAGGTCGCGGTGGACGACGCCGCGCGCGTGCGCCGC
>JBJMGQ010000112.1:0-6419 GCA_045807845.1 Pyrinomonadaceae bacterium
GAGCAGCACCGGGAACGAGAGCAGCGCCAGCACCGCCGTCGTGAACCAAGCCCAGCACGTCAGAGGCATCCTCATTAAAGACATGCCCTTCGTGCGCAGGTTCAAAAGCGTGACGATGAAGTTGAGCGCGCCGAGCAGCGACGCGATGCAGAAGATGGCGATGCTGATGACCCAGAGGTTGACGCCCATCCCCTGCCCCGGCACGTTGAGGAGATGGCCGACCGCGGAGAGCGGCGCGTAGCCCGTCCAGCCTCCGGTCGGCCCAATCACCGAGCCGCCCGAGGCGAAGATGGCGCTCACGAGCACGGCCAGCCCCAACAGCGTCGTCCAGAACGAAAGCATGTTGAGGTATGGGAACGCCATGTCGTCGGCGCCGATTTGAATGGGCAGGAAGTAGTTGCCGAAGCCGCCCTGCGGCGCAGTCGTCAGCACGAAGAAGACCATCATCGTGCCGTGCATGGTGACGAGCGAGAGGTAGAACTCCGGCGTCATCACGCCCCCGGGTGCGCCTTCGGGAAAGAGCGTGCCGAGGATGGGCCACGCGTGGTTGGGCCACGTCATCTTCAAACGCATCAGCACCGACATCAGCATCCCGAGGATGACCGAGAAGAGCGCGAGCAGCAGATACTGGATGCCGATGACCTTATGGTCGATGCTGAAGATGTACTTGCGGATGAAGCCGGTGGGGGCGTGATGTGCGCCGTGCCCGCCCGCGTGCCCGGCATTCGCGTGGGTCTCGACCGTCTCGTCCGTCTCTGCCATCTCCAAGCTCCTTGGCCGGCCCCGCGCGCCTAGTCGCGCGAGCCCCGCCTCTCGGGTAGGGGTTTAGTAGTTGAGCGGGTACTTCTTGACCAGTTCGCCGACGCGTTTGTTGAACTGCGCCTGCGGCAGCGCGACCAGAGAGTCGTACTCGTCGGCCGGGAGGACGAGCATGTAGCTGCGCATCTTGTAGTGCTGCTGCCCGCACAACTCGGCGCAGGCGATCTCGTACTGTCCCACGGTCTTGGGCGTGAAGTGAACCTTTACGTCGAGGCCGGGGACGGCGTCCTGCTTGAAGCGGAGCTGCGGCACCCAGAAGCTGTGCGTCACGTCGCGCGAGGTCAGCGTCAACTGGACGGGCGCGCCCGCCTTCGTGACGAGCGTCTGCGTGACCGTGTCGTCCTTCGAGGCCGGGTCGTCCGCGTCGAGCCCGATGTAGTTGATCGACTCGTCGCTAATCTTCTTCGGGTCGGTGCGGCCGAAGAGGCCGTCGGGGCCGGGGTAGTGGAAGTTCCACTGGAACTGCTGCGCCGTCACCTTCACCTGCGCGGCGCCCGCGGGCGCATCGACCATGTGAAGGTTCCACCAGACGCGCTGGCCGAGGAGCGCGAGGATGATGAAGATGGTGGCCGTCATGCCCGTCCACAGAATCTCCATCCGATTGTTGCCGTGCGAGTAGACGGCGCGCGTGCCCTGCCCCGTGTCGGCGAAGCGCCAGACGGCGATGCCGAGCGCCACCTGTGCCGCAGCGAACGCGATGCCGACGACAATGATGGTGATCAGGAACTGCTGGTCGTACGCCGGCCCGTGCTCAGAGATGGAGGTCGGGAACCACCACTTCCCGCTCAAAAACATCCACACCGAGAGGCCGGTCATCACCCAGAGGAACACCGCGAGAGCACGACCCATAAAACCTCCGAAGTAGGCAGTAGGCAGAGGGCAGTAGGCAGTCGCTCCGCGTTATGGACGTTGGAAGGTTGACTCAGAGTTTCCGGCAGCAGTGCTCTTAACTGCCTACTGCCCTCTGCCTTCTGCCTACTACTTGTTGAAGACCATCAGCCCGAACAGGACGGGCAGGTAGAGCACGGAAGCGAGGAGCAGCCGGCGCGCGCCCTGACGCGTGTGCGCGATGGCGGCGTGGATGCTCGTCCCAAGAAACAGGATGCCGAGCACGAAGGCGCCGTAGAAATAGACGGCGCCGGTCGTCCCCAGCAAGGCCGGCAAGAGGCTCACGGGAACGAGGAGCAAAGACCAGATGACAATCTGCTGCGACGTGATGCGGCACGCGGGCTCGACCACGGGTAGCATCTTGATGCCTGCGCGCGCGTAGTCTTCGCGGTACATCCAGGCGATGGCGAGGAAGTGCGGGAACTGCCACGCGAAGAGGATGGCGAAGAGCGCCCACGCCTCTGCCCCGACCGTACCCGTCGCGGCCGTCCAACCCATCAGCGGCGGCATCGCGCCGGGGAACGCTCCGACCACCGTCGAGAGCGAGCTGCGCGTCTTCAAAGGCGTATAGCAGAGCAGGTAGCCGACGATGACCGTGACGCCGAAGGCCGCCGTCAGCAGGTTGACGAAGACGGCGAGGTAGACCTCGGCCGCCAGCGTGAGCGCCAGCCCGAAGGCGAGCGCTTGTGCCGCGGAGAGCTTGCCCGCCGGGAGCGGTCGCGAGAGCGTGCGCCGCATGCGCGCATCGAGGCCGCGCTCCATGTACTGGTTGAGCGTCGCGATGCCCGAAGAGAGCAGCGCGATGCCGAAGAGCGAGTTGAAGAGTGCGAGATAATCAAAACTCCCCTTCGAGCCGAGGCAGAAGCCCGCGGCCGAGGTGAGCACGATTAGAACAGTGATGCGCGGCTTGGTCAGCTCGGCGAATGCCGCGACCCGCCCGCGCAGGGCCAGCGGCTCGGCCGCCACCGGCACATCAGTTGTCGCTTCTAGTACAAACTCCTTCATGTATTACTGCCGTTTCCCTCTTGACGTGTTCAGTGCTGCATGCCGAGCATCGGGAACTCCAGCGCCGGCAATGCGCGCAGTGCGCCGCCCTCAATGTTCTCCACCTTCAACTGTTCGGCGGTGAAGCTGAAGTCGGAGGTCGCCGCCGCGCCCGAGCCGACGGTGACCGTCTGCGTGATGCCCTGCGGGTACTTCTCGTGCCATGCAACCAACGTGTACGTGCCCGCGGGCACGCCCTTAATCTCGAACTTGCCCGAGGCGTCCGAGACGGCGAAGAAGGGATGCGGGAGCACCCCGACGTATGCGCGCATCCAGGGGTGCTGGTTGCACTTGACGGGGATGACCGCCTCGGCACGCTTGAACTGCTTCACGATGGGCGCGGCGCCGGGTGACTGCCCCTGATTGAACTTCGCGTTCAGCTTGGCGTCCACGTTGACGTTGTGCGCGGTCGGGTCGGAGTTGACGACGTTGAAGTTCTGGTTGACCTGCACGCCCTGCACGTGCGGCACGTAGTGGCAGCCGTGCTGGTCGAGCGTCGCGGGCTGCGCCGACGGCGCGAAGCTTAAGCCTGAAATATTCTGGCCCTTGTCGCCGACCTTGCCCTCCTTGATGTAGACGAGGACGTTGGCGAGCTTGTCGCCGTTGACGACAAGCTCTTCGGAGTGCGCGTCCGGGTTGGCCGAGGCGCAGACGGGGTCGGCGGTCATACTGATGGGCGATCTCTCGGGCGCCGTGCCGGAGAAGCTGATGGTGCCCGCGATGGAGCCCTCCTGACCCGTGGGGGTGTAGGGCGTTAAGGCAGCGGCCTCGCCCGAGTCGTCGGCGCTGCCTTCGGCATCGTCGGCGTCGTCAACGCCCTTCGAACAGGCGATGGCGAAAGTCAGCAGGCAGAGCGCCGCGAAGAGCGCGACCAGAAACCGCGCGCGGCTTGATTGCATCGGATGAGACCTCCTCAAAGGGCACTACGGACGTGTGCGATTGAACTTTGCACGTATGATACCGCGAATTCCTCACGGCGAGAAATCACGCGCACGCTCTCTCGCTACGGCCGCCTGACGCCAACGCTCGCGCGCCAACTGCTGGCGGCGTTCATGCGCGAGCTGGCGCTGTCGTATGCGCTGCGAGACCTGCACACGACCTCCGTGTCTGAACCTAGCACGCCCCGCGCTCTGCCTCTTCGACGCTGCGGACGAGCGCGGCCTGCCGCCGCCGTTCGAGGCGACGGGGCCGGCCAGCTTGCCGCTCGGCGCAGGGGTCTGCGCGGGCGCCGTCGAGCGCGCACGCGCCTGCTCCTCCGGCGTCAGCGACAGAAGGTAGCGTACAAGCAGGCGCGCGTGGTCGCCCTTGTAGTCGGCGGCCGAGGGCGGGAGCGGGCCGTTGAAGACCCAGCGGTCGCCGTCGCGCTTGAACAGCTCCGAAGGCATCGCCGTCCCCGGCATGATGCGCTGCGGGTCGAGGAGCCAGCGGACAGTCCAGTCCTCCTTCAAACGTTCGCCGGCCTGTAGGAAGTTGGGCGCGGTCGCCGTCTGGTCGTGCCCCGGGTCGCCCGTCATGTGACACTTCAGGCAGGGCGCGGCCTGCGAAGTGAACAGAGCGCGCGCGAGGTCTTTCTCGGCCGTTGTCAGAGGCTCCGCCTGCTGCTTGATGTACGGCTCCTGCTGCGCCGAGACGGCGAGGAAGAAGCGCACGAGCGTCCGCAGCTCGTTCGGCGAGAAGTTGAAGGTCGGCATACGCACGCGCAGGTATGTGCGGACGCCGTTGCGGTTCTCACCCGGCTGCGGCTTGAGATCGGCCATGCCCAACGCTTCGGGTTGAGACGGAGTCGCGCCCGCGGGTTGCGGGGCCGCGTTCGCCTGATTCTGCTGCGGCTGCGCGCCGCCGCCGGGGCCGGACTGACGATTAGAAGCAGTTCCTCTTCCGACGTTCTCTTCAGCCTGTCGCGGTGTGACCTTGCCGCCGTGCGCGGCGAGGTCGATGCCTTCGGAGTAGCCGCTCAAGCTCGGGTCGGAGAGGAAACGAAGCAGCCAGTCGGGGTCAACGCGCGCGCCCTCGGTCATGAGTCCCGGCGGAAGTTGTTCGGGGCCGAGCTGTATGGCGCCGAGCGTGCCGCCCGGCCCGTACTGCGTCAACCCGTAGAGCACGGACTTCTGCCCGACCTGTACCGAGTGGCAGCCCATGCAGTTGTACTTCTTGACGACCCACCAGCCGTCCTGTATCGCCTTCTGCTGATCGGTCGGGTTGTAGAAGAGTGTCGTGGGCACGTTCGCGCCGTCCGTGCCGACGCTCCCCATCAGGAACGTCGTCAGCGACCTCTTCCACTCGTCGGTCAGATACGGCTTCGGCATGCGCAGATGCTCGCGCGGGTCTTTCTCCTTGCCGGAGTCGTAGATGCTCGGCTCGCCCAGCTTGTGCTCGAAGAAGCCCTTGTGGTCGTACCAAGGCTTGTCCTGCTTATCCTTCGCCCCCGCGGCAACCTTGCCGCTGCCGCCGCTTTCACCGGCCGCGCCGTGGCCGCCCGCGGCGTGCCCGTCCGCGTCGGGGGTCGGGGGCTCGTGCCCCTCCTCGGCGAGGCGCGTCATGCGCGCAAAGTCGAGACGCTCTAAAGGCGTCGAGCCTTCGGCGGTTAGCTCTTTGCCGATGCGCTGCTCCTCCTCGAAGCCGCGTATCTCGTGGCAGCCCGCGCAGCCGTACTGCTTGATGAGCGTCTTGCCCTTGTCGGCGAGGCGAGGGTCGTCCATGTAGGACGCGTCCGGATACTGCGCCGCCGGAGAGAGCGAGACGAGGTACGGTGCGATGTCGCGCGCATCCCCGTCGGAGAGGCGGAAGTTCGGCATCACCGTCATGTTCTGCACCTGTAGCTCGGCGCCGTCGTTCGGGCAGCGCGTGTGCTTCGTGGTGTCGAAGACGAACTCCTTGCCGTTCTTCCGGTAATCCTCCGGCGTCAGGTCGCGCTTCTCCTTCGGGCAGTAGGGCGCCCAGCGCTCACGCGGGTTGTGCACCCAGCGGACGACGTAGTCGTAGTTCTCCTTCTGCCCGACCTTCGTCAGGTTCGCCGCGAAGTCGCCGCCGAGCCTCTGGTCGCCCTCTCCGATGGAGTGGCAGGCGAGACACCCGCGCGTCTTGAACATCTCCTCGCCGTGGCGCGGGTCGCCCTGCGGCTGCGCCTGCACGCGTCCCTCATAGGCCGACTGCCAGAGGTAGGCGGCGATGGCCTTGCGCTCTTCATCCTGCATCGAGGCGGGGACGATGTTCCCGCGCTCCTTGCTCTCCTTGCCCGAGAGATACCAGAAGGTCGGCATCTTCGTGCCGGGGCGGAAGACCTGCGGGTCTTTCAGCCACTCGGGTATCCACTCCTTGCGGAGCTTCAGCTTTACGTCTTTCAGGTTCGGCCCGACCTTCTTCTGATCCTGCATCAGGTAACGGGCCTGCGTGTTGAGCTGGTCGATTTTTGCTTCGAGCTGGCTGTTGCTGACGACGAGGCTCTCGGCGCGCGCGAGCAGTTCGGCCGCGCGTGTATCCGAGACGCCGGGGGCGGAGCTGCTGGCACGCGCGACCTTCGCGTCGTGCTCGTTTGACGTGACCTCGTCTTCGAGCTGCTTGACGAGTTGGCGCGTGTTTGTGAGCGCGTCCGTCTCGCGGTCGAAGCCCTCATAGCGATGGCAGCCGACGCAGCCGCGCTGGTAGAAGAGGTCTTTACCCTGATTCAA
>JBJMGQ010000113.1:0-15915 GCA_045807845.1 Pyrinomonadaceae bacterium
CGACCTGCCGCCCCTCGATGCGGAAGCTGCCTGACTGGTTCCAACCGCTCATCGGTAAAGACGTGATGGTCGCCGCGCTCTTGACGCCCGCAAGGCCCCGCACCTCTTCGAGCATCTGCCGGTCGAAGGCCGTGCGCTGCGTGCCCTCACTGTACTTGTTCGACGGCAGAGAGACCTGCAACGCCAGCACGCCCGCGGGCTGGAAGCCGGGGTTGACGTGCTGCAACTCGACGAAGCTGCGGATGAGCAGACCGGCGCCGACCAGAAGCACGACGGCGAAGGCCATCTCGATAACGACGAGGACGTTTCGCAGCCCGCGCCGGACGCCGAGCTGCCCGCTGCGCCCGCCCTCCTTGAGCGTGTCGTGGAGGTTCGCGCCCGAGGTCTGGAAGGCCGGCACGAGCCCGAACACGATGCC
Organism: Pyrinomonadaceae bacterium; assembly: GCA_045807845.1. GTDB lineage: Bacteria > Acidobacteriota > Blastocatellia > Pyrinomonadales > Pyrinomonadaceae > QHXN01. The sequence goes on from JBJMGQ010000113.1 coordinate 419, forward strand.
GGTCAAGACCGACACGCCGAGCGTGAAGAGCAGCACGCGCGAGTCCAGTCCCACTTCGGTCGCGCGCGGTATCTTGTTCTCGTTGAGCTTGAGCAGGAGGTCAACGCCCCACATCGCCAGCAGCAGGCCGACGGCCCCGCCCGCGAGTGAGAGCAGCACGCTCTCCGTCAAGAGCTGCCGCACCACGCGCCAGCGCGACGCGCCGAGCGCGGTGCGCACGGCAATCTCCTTCTGCCGGACGGCCGCGCGCGCCAGCATCAGGTTGGCGACGTTGGCGCACGAGATGAGAAGCACGAAGGCGACCGCGCCGAGGAGGATGAGGAGCGGCGTGCGAATCTTGCCGACGACGAACTCGTCGAAGGGCGTGAGCAGCAACCCCCAGTTGCTCTCGTCCGCACCGGGCATGTACTGGCGACGGAGTTCCGCGGCGATGGAGTCCAGCTCGGCCTGCGCCTGCTCAGGCCCCACTCCGGGCTTGAGCCGCGCCAGCACGCTGAGGTACTCGTTCGTCAGCCCGGAGTTCGGGTCGAGCTGTTGCGGCGTGAAGGCGAGGGGCGACCAGAGGTCGGGCGGCTGCCCGCTCCACTCGCGCCCGAACTCGACCGAGGGCGGCATCACGCCGACGACCGTGTAGGGCTCGCCGTTGAGCATGAGGCTCTTGCCGACGACGCCCACGCCGCCGAAGCGACGCCGCCAGAAGGCGTCGCCCAAGATGACGACCCTGTTGTTGCCGACCTGCCCCTCTTCGGCCGTAAACGCCCGCCCCTCTGCGGCCTCGGCCCCGAGCAGTGTGAAGAGGTTCGGCGTCGCCGTGACGCCCTGAAGGCGCTCGGGCTCGCCCTCGCCCGTGAGGTTGACCGACCAGTTCGTCACGGCCGCCACTTCCGAGAAGGACTTCGCGTTGTCGCGGTAGTAGGCGTAGCCCGGCGAAGAGACCGACGCCTTGAGGTCGAGCTTCGGATAGTTGTGATTGATGAGGACGAGCTGGGCGGGCTCTTTATAGTTGAGCGGGCGCAGCAGCACCGCGTTGACGACCGAGAAGATGGCCGTGTTCGCGCCGACCCCGAGAGCGACGGCGATGACGGCCACCGCCGTAAACCCCGGACTCTTCCACAGCACGCGCGCCGCGTACTGCACGTCTTTCCAAAGCGTGCCCATCTTGCTTACTCCATTCGCGCGTGAACTGTGAGGAGTTGTAAACCGTGAACCGTTAACGTTGACAAGAGGAGGACAGTTTTTAACTTGTCACGGTTCACGGCTCATGCCCTTAAAGCTTGAACCCGCTCTCTTCCAGCTCCTCTTCAGCCTTCGCCTCGTGAGTCTCTTCGACGACTTGGCCGTCGAAGAGGTGGAAGGTGCGGTCGGCGTACTTGGCGTAGCGCGGGTCGTGCGTGACCATGCAGATGGTTGCGCCGGCCGCGTGCAGCTCGCGCAGGAGGTTCATCACCGACTCGCCGTTGGTCGAGTCGAGGTTGCCCGTGGGCTCGTCGGCGAGCAGGATGGAGGGGTTGCCGGCCACCGCGCGCGCGACCGCCACGCGCTGCTGCTGACCGCCCGAGAGCTGTGAGGGATAGTGCTTCATGCGGTGCGACATGCCGACCTTCAAGAGCGCCTCTTCGACGCGCTCGCGCCGCTCCTTCGTGCCCATGTCGCGATAGGTCAAAGGCAGCTCGACGTTCTCGTAGACGTTGAGATCGCCGATGAGGTTGAACGCCTGAAAGATAAAACCGATCTCGCGGTTGCGGATGCGCGCGCGCTCCGAGAGCGAGAGGTTGGCGACCGGCGTCCCGTTCAGGATGTACTCGCCGTCGGTCGGAGAATCCAACAGGCCGAGGATGGAGAGCAGGGTTGACTTGCCGCAGCCCGACGGGCCCGCCATCGAGATGTACTCACCCTTCTTGATGTCGAGGTGGATGCCGGAGAGCGCGTGCGTCTCGACCTCGTCCGTGTAGAAAACCTTGCGCACGCCGTCCAGCTTCACCAGCGGTTCGCTTGTAGCGCTCATCTCTGTTCCTTTCGTGAATCGTTAGGGGTTACTTAAACTGTGAACCGTTCAGGGCACGTCAACCGTGAACCGTGACAAGTAAGAACGGGTTTTATCTCGTCGCGGTTCACGGTTTCCGGTCTACGGGTTGCGGTCTTTAATCGAGCCGGAGCCGGTCAACGCCGTCCCACTGCGAGGTGTCGGAGAGGATGACCGTGTCGCCCACGCTCAGGCCCTCGACGACCTCGACGTTGTTAACCGAGGTGCGGCCGAGCTTGACCTGCACGCGCGTGGCCTCGCGCCCGTCGGGGCCGAGCTTGAAGAGCGAGACGGTCGCCTGCCCCCCGCCGCCCGTCGCGGGGCGCCCGACGTAGAGCACGTCGTCGAGGCGTTCAAGCTCGATGGTGCCGTCCACGCTCAAGTCCACGCGCGCGCCCTGCGGCATCGGCCCTTCGAGCCGCACGTCCACGGTGAAGGTGCCGTTGCGCGCGGCCGGGTCGATGCGCTGCACGCGCCCCTGCACGGTGCCGCCGCCGCGCGTGTCGATGGTGGCCGACTGGCCCAAGGCGATGTCCTTGATCTGCGTCTCGGGAATCTGGAGCGCGGCCTTGAGGCTGGTCGGGTCTGCGACGCGCGCGATGTTGGTGCCCGGTGTGATCTGCTGGCCGACCTCGACCGTCACCTCTTGCAGCACGCCCGCGGTGCCCGCGCGCACCTGAAGCGAGGCGACCTGCTCCTGATCGAGGCGGAGCTGCGCGCGCAACTGCTCGATGCGCGCCTGCTGCGCGGCGACCTGCGCGGCGACCTGCGACTTGTTCTGCTCGATGCGCTTCTTCTCGACCTCGACGCGGCCCGCCAACTGCTCGACGCGGACGCGCGAGATGCGCAGGGTGAGCTGGGCGACGAGCCCCTCTTTCGCCAACTGCTCGTCGGCGTCGAGCTGAATCTTGGCCTGCTGGTAGTCGGACTGCACCTGCGCGACCGCCGCCTGCTGCGTCATGCGGTCGCTCTCAAGCTTAGACTTGAGGTTGTTCATGTCGGCCTCGGCCGACTTGATCTGGTAGGCGACATCGACGGCGGCCTGCTGAAGCGTGGGGTTGGAGAGCGTGACGAGGACGGTGCCGGGCTCGACGGTCTCACCCGGCTTGACGAACTTCTGCTCGACGAGCCCTTGGACGGGCGCGGCAATCTGCCGAATCTCCTCGGGGATGAGCGTGCCTAAGCCCCGCACGTTGCGGAGCATCTGCCCGCGCTTGACGGTGTCGGTGAGCACGGTCGAGCGCGAGACGCTCGGCGCCGCCTTCGGCAGGCGCGAGAGCCCGTAGGTGATGAGCCCGACGGCGAGCACGCCCAGCGTCGCGTAGACGGCCATCTTCACGCGTCGCCGGTTCTTCCTCTGGGGCCGCTTCACGTCCATGTTGGTGCGCGGCGCGTCAAAAGAGGCGCGCTTCACATCCGTGGCGGGGCGCGGCGCATCGGCAGGGCGCGGCGCGTCCGTAGAGGTGCGTTTTACATCCATATCGAGTTGCTTGACATCTCTCATAGGGGTTGCTTTACATCGACCGAAACAGTTCCACTCGCGACGCACCTCAACAAGCCCCGTACCACTGCCCCACATCGCCGCGCACGCCCGTTTTTCAGGACTTTTCCCCGGAAACGCACGCACGCGCACGCCTGCGGTGTCCGTTTCCGCAAACCGAAATCCCAAAATCGAAAAACCCGCACGGCGTTCCGAAGCACGGCCGCACGCGCAGCCGCGCAGAAAACTTTCCGCCCGAAATCTAAATCCGCGTATCATGCGGAAGCAGTTCCACCAATGAGAAAATTATGGGTCAACTGATATGGGACATCTGAAAAGTCGTCTGCTGGCGTTGGCGATCATCGCGGTCTTCGCGGGGTTGATCTATTTCAACTGGCATCAACTACACACGGAGGGGAGCTACTCGTTGAAGCTGGCCGCGTTCGGGCCGGTCGGGGTGGTGGGCGGCCTCTTCCTCCTTCTGTTCCCGGGCAAGGGCGGGAAGCCCGAGACCACGCGGGATAAGCTCATCGCCCTGCTCGTCTTCGGCGTCGGGCTGTTGGCGGGTTTGTACAACTGGTACTTGATGGATCCCGGCTTCTTCGGGAGATGAAGGGGGCGCAGGGCGATGTCTACGAACAAGGCGAGGGCGGAGGCGTGCCGGCGAAAGTTTCTGCGTTACTTCCCGGGCGGCTTCAACGATAAGACCTATCTCGACTGGGAGCGCGACTACAAGTGGGAGGCGCACGAGCGTTGGGAGGAGGCGCTCGGGCGCGCGGAGTTTCGGCGGCTGCTGCGCGCGGGCGAGTTCGCGGAGACGGCGGCGCGCGCCGTGCGCGTCGAGCAGCGCACGCGCCACAGCATGATCTTCTCGTTCGAGAAGATGGCGCTGCGCGACGCCGTCAAGACAGAGCCGGGGGCGCGCGCCTTCGCCGAAGGGCTCTATGCGCTGCTGCACGGCGCCGGAAGCCTTGAGCGTCGTTTCAACAGTTGGGTCGAGACGGTGGCCGGGCTCCCGCGCAAGCAGACGCGCGTGCTGACGTGGCCGATGGTGACGGTCTGGGGCTTTCTTGCACAGCCTGACACGCACATCTTCCTCAAGCCGACCGTCACGCGCGCCGCCGCCGCGAAGTACGGCTTCGACCTCAAATATAGATCGCGCCCCAACTGGGAGACCTACGCGAGCATGTTGGAGCTGGCCGAGACGGTGCGGCGCGACCAGCGCTCTTTAGGCCCGCGCGACATGATAGACGTGCAGTCCTTCCTCTGGGTGCAGGGCTCGGACGAGTACCCGGACTGAAGCGTCAGCCTCCGCGGTTGACGGCTTCCATAAAAACTCTTGTGCGGCGGGTCGGAAAGTGATTCAATGCGCGGCCGGCGGCCCGCGGGTCGCCGCTCCAACAGCCCCAACCCCCGAAGGAACTGACGACGATGAGGCTCAACAGCTTGAGGTTGACCAGAGTGCTTCTGGCCTGTCTGGCTCTCCTGTGTCTCGCGGGTCACACGGCCTCGACGGCATCCCCGCGGCGTGTGCTGCCCAACCCCGTCCTCTACCTGAGCAAACTGGAGTACTTCCAGAGCGGCGGCAAGAACTACGTGCGCTACCTCTTCGGCGTGGACAACTTCGCCGCGTATCCCAACGACATGTTCGCCGCCTCGCCCAACTTGCCGCCCTGTGGCAAGAACACGAAGTCCGCGCGCACGTGGGTGGACATTTACGACCAGACGGGCAAACGTCTCTACGGCTTCTGCGCCCTCGGCAAGGCCGACGACCTCAACGGCATCTGGTTCGCACTCGAAGAGTCGGTCGTCCCGCCGAGCTATGTCTACATCGAGCTGAACGACCGCGCCAACAACACCAAGTACAAGTCGAACCTCTCCGACACGACGCCGTAAGCAGTGGGCAGAAGGCAGTAGGCAGAGGGCAGTTGAAAGTCAAGGAGACTTTCTTGAGACATTCGTCCTGAAGATATTGCGTCTGCCCGAAATAATCGGAGGCAGTGAGTGATGAACCTCGCCGCCTCCGATTCGTTTAACTGCTTTCTGTTTTAACTGCCTACTGCCATCTGCCTTCTGCCTACTCTTCCTTCACTGCCTCCCTTATCACTTCCACCAGCTCCGACACATCCTCCGCGGTCGTGTCGAAGGAGCACATCAGGCGCACCTCGGAAGTCTGCTCGTTCCAGACGTAGAAGAAGAAGCGCTCCTGCACGCGCGCCACCGCGTCGCGCGGGAGGATGGCGAAGACCGCGTTCGATTCGACGCGCTGCGTGATGCGCACCTGCGGGATGGAGCGCAGCTCCGCGGCGAGCGTCTGCGCCATTCGGTTCGCGTGCGCTGCCGTCTCGCGCCAGAGGTCTTCGCCCAGCAGCGCCGTGAACTGCGCGGCGACGAAACGCATCTTCGAGGGAAGCTGCGCGCACTGCTTGCGCACGAAACGGAAATCCTCGGCGAGCGCCGGGTCGAAGAAGACGACGGCCTCGCCGTACATCATCCCGTTCTTCGCCCCGCCGAAGCTCAAAACGTCCACGCCCGCCCCGCCCGTCAACTCTTCGAGCGAGACATTCAAGTGCGCCGCCGCGTTCGACAACCGCGCGCCGTCAACGTGCAGCAACATCCCGTGCTCATGCGCGAACCCCGCGAGGCGCGTTAGTTCTTCGACCGTGTAGACCGTCCCCAGCTCGGTCGGCTGCGAGACGGAGACGACGTGCGGCTGGACGTGATGCTGGTCGCCCAGTCGCGCAAGCAGCGGCTCGATCTGTTCGGGCCTGAGCTTGCCGTCGGGCGTCTGAAGGTCTATGAGCTTGCAGCCGGTGAAGCGCTCCGGCGCGCCGCACTCGTCCACGTTGACGTGCGCCGTCTCGGCACAGACGACCCCTTGAAAGGGTCGCGTGACGGCGGCGAGCGCCGACACGTTCGCGCCCGTCCCGCCAAAGACGAAGAAGACTACCGCGCGTTCGCCGAAGCGCTCGCGGAAGAGACGGGCGGCCGTCTCCGTGTATACGTCGTCGCCGTAGGCGACCGCGTGCCCATGATTGGCTGAGCGCAGCGCGTCCATCACACGCGCATGCACGCCCGCATTGTTGTCGCTCGCGAACCCTCGCTTTGGTCTATTCATGCGCGCCTAGTCTGAACCGGGCGACCTTTTTTCGTCAAAGCCGCGCGCCGAGTGGCACCTCCCTTGCTCAACTCACGACGGCAAGCGGACAAACTCAAGTAACTACAGTCCCGGCGCGCGGGCCCCGGTACCGGGCGCGTACGGATGTGCGCCGCTCATGTTCGCTTAGTGAACATCGGGGGTGAGTTTCGCAACGGCACGAGCGGCGGAAGCTGATTAACGAACACAAGGGGGTGACGAGAGATGAGCGCAGACAGCGGCGGCAAGAATCAGGGCGACAGCGGGCACGTCGGCGCCACCCGCCAGAAGGGCGGCACCAGCGCGCGCGGCCAGTCGGGCGCCAAGAGCGAAGGCAAGGGCACGGGCAACAAGTCCGAAGGCTCCGGCAAGAAGAGCGGCACGCCCGGCGGCGAGCGCCACCACGATTGAAGCTATTAGCTGTTAGCTGTTGGCCGTCAGCTTTTTGTCTTCAACTAACAGCTATCGGCCAACAGCTAATGAGGAGAAGAGAGAGATGGCTGAAGCGACCAAGCAGGGTAATGATCAAGGCATCGGCGAGGGCAACCTGCGCGCAGAGCGCGGCGCCCCGCCCTACGCCGACCGCGCCTACGCGGGCGAGCGCGAGCCGGGCGAAGAGACCGGCAGCAGCTTAGAGGGGACGGCCGGCGGCACCAACGTCTCGGCGCAAGGCGGGGCCGCCGACAGCGGTAAGGCCGGCGGCAACTCCGGCAGCTCCGGCGCGCAAGGCTCCAGCTCAAAGTAGGAGCGAGTCGCCGCCCTGTCGCCCGAGCGAAAGGCGAGTGGCGGTCGGACACCAAAGAGAGCGGGGCGCGGCTAATAGTTGTCAGCCGCGCCCCGCTCTCTTTGGTGTCCGATTCGCGTCCGGCGTTCAGAGGTCAGCCAGCAGCGCGGCCGAGTCTTCCGTGTCGGCGTCGGAGATGAGATCAATGCCGTCGTGTGCGAAGCGGCGGGCGGCAGCCGCGGCGCGTGCGTCTTGCTCCTCTTCGAGCGACCACTGCGCGTGGCGCGTGAGGAGCGCGAGGGCGAGCGCACGCCCCGTCGTCATAGCGAACCTGCGCGCGCCTGCTTCGAGCGCCGACGCCCCTTCCTTCGAGGCCGCGGCGAGCCACGCGCAGGCGTGTGCCGCCGCGTCGCGTGCCGCGCGCGCGGCGTGCGCGAGCCTTGCGTCGTGTGCCGCGGCGGCGCAGCTTTCAATCTCTGCCCGAAGAGCAGAGAGCGCGACCTCATCCTTCAAAGCCGCGCGCAGCGCGTCGAGCGAGAGGACGTTGGTCGTGCCCTCCCAGATGGAGAGCACCTGCGCGTCGCGCAGAAGCACGGGCAGCCCCGTGTCTTCGACGTAGCCCGCGCCGCCGAACGCCTCGACAACCTCGCTCGCCACTTGGACGGCCGCCCGCGCGGTCGTCAACTTCACGAGCGGCGTCAAGAGCCGGAGCAGACGCGCGCCCGACTCGTCCAGCTCGCCCGCCTCTTCGCGCCCCGTCAACTCTGCGGTGTAGAAGGCGAGGTGGAGCGCCGCCTCCGCTTCGGCCTGCAAGCCCGCCAGAGTGTCCGCGTGCAGAGGCTTCTCCGCGAGCGTCGAGCCGAAGGCCGTGCGCCGCCGCGCGTAGTCGCGCGCTAAGGCCACGCCGCGCCGCATCAGCGCCGCCGCGCTCACGGCGTTCCAGAGCCGCGTCACGTTGAGCATCGGCGCGATGTCGCGCACGCCGCCGGTCGTGCCCTTCACCAGCACGGCCGGTGTGCCTTCGAGCGTCAGCTCCGCGGTCGGCACCTTGCGCGTGCCGAGCTTCTCCTTCAGACGGTCAACGCGGATGTGGCGCAGGCGCCCTTCGGCGTCGCGCGTCTCGACGAAGAAGAGCGCGAGGCCGCGCCCGCCCGGTGCGTTCCCCTCGGGTCGCGCGAGCGTGAGCGCCGCCTGCGAAGCGGCGGCCGACGTGAACCACTTGCGACCATATAGTCGCCAAGCGCCCTCTTCGTCGCGCCGCGCGATTGTCTCCGACGCGCCCACGTCTGAGCCGCCCGTAAGCTCCGTCATCCATTGCCCGCTCGTCCAGAATTTTTCAGGGTCGCGGGAGACGAGGTGGGGCAGGACTTCACGGGCGAGAGTCTCGTTGCCGGAAGTCGAGAGCACGCGCGCGGCGCCGTCGGTCATCGCGAGCGGGCAACTGTAGATGTCGGTCGAAGGCGTGAACAGGTACGCGAGCGCGAACTGGTGGACGCGCGAGTGCGCGCCGTGCTTGCGTTCATACGCGGTCGCGACGAGCCCGCGCTCGGCGGCCATGCGCTCGGCCACGCGCCAGAGCGGCGAGACCTCGATGCGGTCAACCCTCTCACCCCACGCGTCCCACTGCGTCAGGCGCGGCTCGTTCAGGCGATCCGCAAGCTGCATGCGGTACAGCTCGCCGCCCGCCAGCTCGCCGAGTTCAGACAGCTCGGGCTCGATCTCCACGAGCATCCCTTGCGGGAGCGCGCGTTTGAGGTAAGAGCGCAGCGCGCGGTCGGTCTCGTACTGGTTGCCGAGTCGCGGGGGCTCCTGCCGGAAGGGCATCTCAGTCTCCTTCACTTGACTTCACTTGACCTGAGGCGGGGGAATTGTCGATGCTGGCGCGGCAGGAATAATAACACCGGTGAGGTCAGGGATGGCTAAGACAGTGAGGGCGTCCGAAGGCGCCGCTTTGGTGGAAGAGATACGCTCACACTTTCCCGCGCTCGAACGCGTGCACGAAGGCCGAGCAGTCGCGTACTTCGATGGCCCCGGCGGGACGCAGGTGCCGCGCGCGGTCGCCGAGGCGATGTCGGATTATTTGTACCACCACAACGCCAACACGCACTGGGACTATCCGACGAGCGCGGAGACGGACGCGCTGCTTGAGCGCTCGCGCGAATCACTCGCCGACTTCCTCAATGCTTCGCCCGCCGAGATCGTCTTCGGCGCGAACGCGACGACGCTGGCCTTCCACGTCTCGCGCACGCTCGGTCGCACGTTCGAGGCGGGCGACGAGGTAGTCGTCACCGAACTAGACCATCACGCCAACGTCGCGCCGTGGCAGGCGCTCGCGCGCGAGCGCGGCGTGAGGTTGCGCGCCGTGCGGATGAAGACGGAGACGTGCGAGCTTGATTGGGATGACTTCGAGTCGAAGGTGAACGCACGCACGAAGGTCGTCGCCATCGGCGCCGCGTCGAATGCGCTCGGCACCGTCAACGACCTCGCGCGCGCGGGCACACTCGCGGAGTCTGTGTCCGCATACATGTTCGTGGACGCGGTGCACTACGCGCCGCACAGGCTCGCGGACGTGCGCGCGCTGCGTTGCGACTTCCTCGTCTGCTCGGCCTACAAGTTCTATGGGCCGCACGTCGGCGCTTTGTACTGCCGGCGCGAGCTGTTGGAGTCGCTTCCCTTCCCGAAGCTCGCACCGGCGCCCGACTACGCGCCCGAAGTCGCCGAGACGGGCACGCAGAATCACGAAGGCATCGTCGGCGCGGCGGCGGCCGTGGACTTCCTCGCCTCGCTCTCGCGTGGGAACCCTACCGCGCCGCTCGGAGGGTCGGCGCGGCGCGAGCGTCTGCGCGTGGCCTTCGACGCGCTCCACGCGCGCGGGGTCGAGTTGACGAAGCTGCTGTGGGAAGGGCTGTCGGGTGTGAAGGGTGTCAAGCTCTACGGCCCGGCGCCCGAACGCCAGCGCACGCCGACGGTCGCGTTCACGGTTGAAGGTGTGACTTCAACTGAGGTCGCGCGCCGGCTCGCCGCGCGCGCGCTCTTCCTCTCGCACGGCGACTTCTACGCGGAGACGGTGGTCGAGCGGCTTGAGCTTGGCGCAGAGGGGCTTGTGCGCGCGGGCTGCGCCTGCTACACCACGCGCGAAGAGGTCGAACGTTTGGTCGCGGGCGTCGGCGAGATCGCGCGCGGCGCTTAAACGTCTCCGCGCACGGCGTTGACGAAGTCGGCGAGGAGGCCGTAGGCGGTGCTCTTCAAGTCGGGGTCGTGCGCGATGACGGTGAGGCCGGGCAGCACGTCCAGTTCGTAGCGGATGGCGAGCGTCGTCCCTTCGACAGCGGCGAAGGGGCCGCGCGGCTGAATCTGTTCAGGTCGCACGGAGGCCGAGACACGACCCGCTTCGTCGCGCAGGGCTCGGGAGACGAGCCTGAAGGGGCGGCCCTCTGTGTGCGCCGCGCGCACCTCCTCATCCTTCAGACCGCGGATGCCTTCCCTTCCCACCTCTTCGATTTTAAGCCCCGCATCCATCAAGACGTTCGCCAGTGCGCAAGCCTTGACGGCCGAGTCCCAGCCGTCAACGTCATGCGTGGGGTCGGTCTCTGCTATCCCTAACTCCTGCGCGCGGCGGACGCCTTCGTCGAAGGTGCGGCCCGCGGCTATCTCGTCGAGGATGACGTTCGTCGTGGAGTTGAGCACGCCCTCGAACGAGAGCAGGCGCACGGCGGGCAGCGAGCCGCGGAAGAGTGAGAAGACGGGACAGTCAATCACCGTCGCCTCATACATGAAGCGACGGCCGCGTGCGCGTGCGAGTTCCGACAGCTCTCGGTAGGCGTGGACGACCGTGCCCTTGTTGGCCGTGACGACGTGCGCGCCGTGTTCGAGCCCCGCGCGCGCGTAAGAGACGGCCGCGCCGCCCGTCAGAGGTTCAAGCGAGGTCACTTCAAACAGCACGTCGCAGCGCGCGGCCTTGAGCCACTCCTTCACGTCGTTCGGCGCGTGCGAGACGCGCGCGCGGGGTTCGCCCGTCGTCAACTCTTCGGCGGGGAAACCTTCAGGCTCGACGAGCCAACCCATGCGGCGCGAGGCGATGCCCGTGATGCGCCAGTCGATACGGAACTGCTCGCGCAACTCTTCGCGCTTCTCGAAGAGCAGGCGTGCGAGCGCGCGCCCGACGTTGCCGTAGCCGAGCAGGCAGAGGTTGAAATTTTTCATGTTGCTTTTCCGGCGACGTTGCGCGATGCTTCGCAGGCCATATCGCTCATCGAAACTTTTACCACGCGAAGAGAGGCTGGAACCAACATGACGCGTAAAGTGCGACGCGGAGCCCGGGCGTTCGGGCGGCGTGAATTCGTGCGTGCAAGTGTGGCCGGCGGGCTCGGCGCGGCGCTGGCCGGCGGAGGTTTGCACGGAGACGCGGCGGCGCGCACGCTCGCGCTCCTCGCAGGGGAGCCGCAGGGCGGCGGCCGTTTCGACTGGGAGGAGCTGAACGTCCGCGACGCGCAGACGGCGATGAACGCGGGGCGCGTCTCGGCGCGGCGTCTGACGGAGATGTACCTCGAACGCATCGAGCGCATCGACCGGCGCGGGCCCGCCCTCAACTCCGTCATCGAGACGAACCCGGACGCCATCGCCATCGCCGACGCCCTCGACCGCGAGCGCAAGTCGGGGCGCGTGCGCGGCCCTCTGCACGGCGTGCCAGTCGTCATCAAGGACAACATCGACACGGCCGACAAGATGTTGACGACCGCCGGGTCTCTGGCGTTAGTCGGCGCGAAGCCGCGACGCGACGCCTTCATCGTCGAGCGTTTGCGCGCGGCCGGGGCCGTCATCATCGGCAAGACGAATTTGAGCGAGTGGGCCAACTTCCGCTCGACGCACTCTTCGAGCGGTTGGAGCGGGCGCGGCGGGCAGACGCACAACCCTTACGCGCTCGACCGCAACCCCTGCGGCTCAAGCTCGGGCACGGGCGCGGCCGTCTCGGCCAACCTCGCGCTCGTCGGCGTCGGCACAGAGACGGACGGCTCCGTCGTCTGCCCCTCGGGCACGTGCGGCATCGTCGGCATCAAGCCGACGCTCGGGCTCGTCAGTCGTACAGGCATCATCCCCATCGCGCACAGTCAGGACACGGCGGGCCCGATGGCGCGCACCGTCGCCGACGCCGCCGCGCTGCTCGAAGCGCTCGCCGCGCCCGACCCGTCAGACAACGCACGCACCGGCATCAACACCGTCGTTATCTGGCCGCGCGGCCTCACGCAGTCCCTTGACCCCGGCGCCCTGCGCGGCGCGCGCATCGGCGTTGCGAGAAAATTTTTCGGCTTCAACGACGCCGTGGACAAGCTGATGGCCGACGCAATTGATCTGATGAAGCGCGAGGGCGCGACCGTCGTCGACCCGGCCGATTTGCCGACGCACGGCAAGTTCGACGCGGCCGAGTTCGAGGTGCTGCTCTACGAGTTCAAGGCCGACCTCAACAAGTACCTCGCGGGCCTCGCGCCCGGCGACCACCCGCGCACGCTCAAAGACCTCATCGACTTCAACGAGAAGAACCGCGAACGCGAGATGCCCTACTTCGGTCAGGAGATTTTCACGCGCGCCGAGGCCAAAGGGCCGCTCACAGACCCCGCCTACCTCAAGGCTCTGCGCACGAGCAAAACGATGTCGCAGGCGCAGGGCATCGACACCGTGATGATCAAGCACAACCTCGACGCACTCATCGCGCCCACGGGCGGCCCCGCTTGGACGACCGACCTCGTCAACGGCGACCACTTCACCGGCGGCAGCTCGACGCCCGCGGCCGTCGCGGGCTATCCGAACGTGCAGGTGCCGGCCGGTTACGTCTACGGTCTGCCCGTCGGCATCTCCTTCTTCGGCCGCGCCTTCAACGATGCCAAGCTCGTCCGCCTCGCCTACGCCTACGAGCAGGCGACCAAGCACCGCCAGCCGCCACGTCTCCTGCCCGCAGCCGAGATGAAGGGCTGAGGTCACTCGTCACACCTTCATAAATTTTTCGACGCGAAGAGGCCGGCCGAAGGTGGCTGGCCTCTCTTTTGCACATACCCTGTGACAGCCAAGTTTTCGGATACGAAAAGCGTACTGTCCGAGTCTCAAACTCTTGAATCGTACCCGCCGAGGGCGGGTCTCGAACAGAGTTTATGGCGCTCGTTTCACTTCATTACCTTAAAGGGGAGAATATTTATGGCAGAAACGACTGGTTCAGCAACGGGACGCTCGCGTATGGTCACCGGACTGTTTAGAGACAGAGAGAGCGCCGAGAGCGCCTACGGTTCGGTCACGACCCGTGGTTACAGCAATGATGATGTCAACTTATTGATGTCGGATGAGACGCGCGATAAGCACTTCTCGACGACCGCAGGCAAGGAGACAGAGCTGGGCAACAAGGCGCTCGAAGGCGCGGGCACGGGCGCGGCCATCGGCGGAACGGTCGGTGCGACCCTCGCGGCCATCGCGGCCATCGGGACGACGCTGGCTCTGCCGGGCTTGGGACTGCTCGTTGCCGGCCCCATCGCCGCTGGCTTAGCGGGCGCGGGTGCGGGCGGCGCGACGGGCGGCATCATCGGTGCTCTCGTCGGCGCGGGCATCCCCGAGGAGCGCGTCAAGCACTACGAGCAGGGGCTCAAAGAGGGCGGCATCGTCATGGGTGTCACGCCCAAGTCGGACGAGGACGCCGAGTACTTTGAGAAGGAGTGGAAGAACCACCGCGGCGAAGAGGTCTACCGCTAAGCTGCGCCGTCGAACACGGCCTTAACAGTCGGGAGGAAAGATGCGACGGACACTAACGTTACTCTGCTTACTCGGGATCGCGACGTGGAGCGCGGCGTGCGGCGGCGGCGACTCGAACGCTAACGCCAACGCCAACGCCACGCGTAACGGCGTGGTAGACACGAACGCCAACGTCCCGAAGAACCTGAACGCTAACACCGCCCCGTCCAACGTGGGCGTGCTGACGAACGACAACGGTAACAAGAATACCGCGGGCGTCACCACGACGAACACGAGCAACGGGAACCACAACGCCAACGGCAACAAGAACGCTAACGGCAACGCGAACCACAACGCGAACCGCAACGCGAATCACTGAGCCGCGGGCCGCTCAAACCGGTAGGCTGGGGGCGCAGTGACGTTTCAAAACGTCACTGCGCCCCCGGTCTTATGCCCGGGGCCGGGGCGCGCTTGCGGCCATGCATTCCGCGAGCCGGGAAGGTATAATTCGAGTTTCGCGCCCGCGACAAATTTATGCCTGTGGAGTTCACGCCAACCGCAATGATTAACTTCGAGACCTCGCCGGAGCATTACCGGCACTGGAAGCTTCAGGTAGAGGGGCCGGTCGCCACGCTCTCGATGGACGTGCAGGAGGACGAGACGCTGGGCGAAGGCTACAAGCTGAAGCTCAACTCGTACGATCTGGGCGTTGACATCGAACTCTCCGACGCCGTCCGCCGCCTGCGCTTCGAGCACCCGGAGGTGCGCGTCGTCGTCGTCAATAGTCTCAAGCCACGCATGTTCTGCGCGGGCGCCAACATCTACATGCTCGGGACTTCGGCGCACGGCTTCAAGGTCAACTTCTGCAAGTACACGAACGAGACGCGCTGCTCCATCGAGGACGCCTCCGCGCACTCGGGGCAGCGCTACGTCGCGGCTCTCAACGGTACGGCTTCAGGTGGTGGTTACGAGCTGGCCATCTCCTGCGACGAGATTTATCTGGTTGACGACGGCAACTCCGCCGTCTCGCTCCCCGAAGTGCCGCTGCTCGGCGTGTTGCCGGGGACGGGCGGGCTGACGCGGCTCGTGGACAAGCGCAAGGTGCGCCGCGACCGCGCCGATGTCTTCTCGACGCTGGCCGAGGGCTTGAAGGCAAAGCGCGCGCAGGAGTGGGGACTCATCGACGGACACTTCCCGACGAGCAAGTTTCAAGAGGGCGTCGAGGCGCGCGTCGCGGAGATTCTCAAAGAGTCGGAAGGAGAGACGCCGGGCCCCGGCATCAAGCTCAACCCGCTCGACGTGGAGGCGAGCGCGGCGGGGCGCGAGTACCGTTACGTCTCGCTGAAGGTGAACCGCGAGGAGCGCCACGCCGCGTTGACCGTGCGCGGGCCGGAGGCGAGCCAGCCGACGAGCGTGGACGAGA
>JBJMGQ010000114.1:0-7506 GCA_045807845.1 Pyrinomonadaceae bacterium
ACCTGCCCGTCATCGAGGCGCTCTATAAGAAGCTCAACAACGGCTCGCTCAACGGGCTCGAAAAACTTCTCGGGACTCCACTGACGGCCGCCGCGACGCCTTCGCCCGCGGAAGCGACGACGCCGTCGCAGCCTGCTTCGAACGACACGTCCGCGCCCACCAACACCAACGGCACGCCGACAACGACATCCACCGCGGAACCGGCGCCGGCGACTACGCCGACGCCCGAGCCGACCCCCTCTGCGACCCCGGCGACCGAACCGACACCGGCGCCGAGCCCCGCCTCGCCGCCCGCGACAGAAGCGACGCCTGCTCCTTCACCTTCACCTTCGCCCGCGCCGACCGGCACGCAAGAGGCTTCGGAAAGTAAGCCGGAGCCGACCCCCGAGCCTTCGCCCGAAGCGACGAAAACGAGCCCGACGCCCGAGCCTTCGCCCACGCCGGCCGTCCCGGCTACGCTGCAAGGCGGCAAGTGCATGCTGACGCTCGGCGAGCCGTCGCTCAACATCAAGAGCAACGGAGGTCGAGCCGCCGTCTGGGTGGGCATCCTCGGCTACACGGGCCAGACCCCGCCCCGCATCGACCCCTCGACCGCGAACTGGGCCGACATCGCCGTCCTCGCCGAGCCGCACAAGCCCGAAGACGGTAACGGCACCCGCTTCCTCATCACCTCCAACAGCGCCAAGACCGGCGCCTTCCCCGTCACCTTCGCCTCCCCCTGCGGCAAGGCCGAGCTAACGGTCAACGTTCAATAAAAGCAGTGACAAGTGACGAGTGACGAGTAAGAAGATTATCTTACTCGTCACTCGTCACTTGTCACTGCTTTAAAGATGCGCCGAGAGGCGCGCGGCGATGACGTTCTTGGGTTGGGCGCCGACGATGCGCTCGACGAGCTGGCCGCCTTTGTAGACGAAGAGGGTCGGGATGGACTGGATGCGGAGGGCGGCGGCAGTGCGCTGGTTCTCGTCCACGTTGAGCTTGGCGACGCGATAGAGTCCGGCCGACTCGGCGGCCAGCTCTTCGAGCGCGGGCGCAATCAAGCGGCACGGGCCGCACCAAGGCGCCCAGCAGTCGAGCAGCACGGGTCGCGCCGAAGAGGCTTCGACCACCTCGCGCGCGAACGTCGCGTCCGTCACCGTCACCGTCTTACCGTCGTCCTTTGTAGTACTCCGCCCCGCGCCCGTCGCCGTTTCGCTGCCTCCACCGTCGGGCTGTAGCTCGGCGCCGCAACGGCCGCACACCGGATGCTTGCCGACCAAAGTCACGCGCTCGTCCACGCGATTCTTCGCGCCGCACTTCGCACAAGCCACAATCGACATCGCCTTGCCCTCCCCTGTTCCGCCGTAGATTTCTGTTTGAGTCGAAGTTTGACACAACTCGGCGCGCCGTTGGAAGCACGGCGGGACGTGACATTCGCGCGCCGGTCGAGTTTCGTTGTAAGATTCTTTCGACCCTTTCTCCCACACAATTCGCTTGATGAAGGAAGTGTTCAGCACGATGCGACACACTCGCGCGAAGTCGTTCGCCTTAGCGGCGTGCCTCTCTCTGTTCTTACTAAACGGTGCCCAAGGGCAAGTCTCCGACCCGCGTGCGCGCACCGTTCCGGCGGACGCGCCGGAGATTGCCTACACGGTCTCGATGGCGCGCCCGCAGACGCACCTCTTCAACGTGGAGGCGCGCGTGCGCTACCGCGCGTCGGCGCCCGCCGCGCTCGACCTGCTCATGCCGGTCTGGACGCCCGGCTCCTACCTCGTGCGCGAGTTCGAGCGCCACGTGCAGGACTTCGACGCGCGCGACGGCGGCGGCCGTCTTCTTTCATGGACGAAGACGAACAAGAACACCTGGCGCATCGAGACAGCGAGCGCGCGTGAGGTGCGCGTGCGCTACTCGGTCTACGCCAACGAGCTGAGCGTGCGCACGAGTGATTTGAACGACCGCCACGCCTTCTGGAACAACTCCAACCTCCTGATCTACCCCGACGGTCTGCTCGGCGCGGCTTCAACCATTAAGGTCGAGCCCTTCGGCGACTGGAAGATTGCGACCGGTCTACCCGCCGTCGCGGGCGCGCAGAACACCTTCCGCGCGGAGAACTTCGACATCCTCTACGACTCGCCCTTCCTCGCCAGTAATTTTAAGACGCTCTCGTTCGAAGTCCGTGGCGTGCCGCATCGCATCGTCATAGACGGTGAAGGGCGCTACGACGCGGAGCGCGTGCGGCACGACGTGCAGAAAATAGTCGAGGCCGAGGTCGAGCTGATGGGCGAGATTCCTTACCGCGACTACACGTTCCTGTTGATGCTTGGCGAGAAGGGTGGCGGTGGGCTCGAACACCTCAACTCGACGGCGCTCATGTGGCGGCGTTTCGGCTTCTCGACGGCAGACGATTGGCGCGGCCTCCACACGCTCTTCGCGCACGAGTTCTTCCACCTCTGGAACGTCAAGCGCATTCGCCCCGACGCGCTCGGCCCCTTCGACTACACGCAGGAGAACTACACGCGGCTGCTCTGGGTGGCGGAAGGCATCACAAGCTACTACGAGAACGTCCACGTCCGCCGCGCAGGGCTGATGAGCGACAGGAAGTATCTCGACGTGATGGCGCGCGACATACAGACCATGCAGCAGACGCCGGGGCGGCTCGTGCAGAGTCTTGAGGAGGCGAGCTTCGACGCGTGGATCAAGCAGTACCGGCCGGACGAGAACACGGTCAACTCTTCAATCTCCTACTTCGACAAGGGCGCCATCGTCGGCCTCCTCCTCGACCTCGAAATCCGGCGGCGCTCCAATGGTGCGCACTCGCTCGACGACGTGATGCGCGCGCTCTATCAGGACTTCTTCAAGCAGAATCGCAACTACACGCCCGAAGACTTTCAACGCACGGCCGAAGCGGCGGCGGGCGGGAGTCTCGAAGATTTCTTTCGACGCTACGTGCGTGGGCGCGAGGAGCTGGACTACGACGCGGCGCTCGCTTGGGTCGGCTTGAGGCTCGACACCACGAGCGACGCGGCGGGCCGTCCCGCGCCCGCGGTGGCAGACCTCGGCGCCACGCTCGAAGAGAAGGACGGCCGGCTCACGGTGAGGAACGTGCCCGCGGGCACGGCCGCTTACGAGCAGGGACTCTCGGCCGCCGACCAGATCGTCGCCGTGGACGGCTATCGCGCCACGCTCGCTTTCCTGGGCGAGCGGCTCTCGGACAAGCGCCCCGGCGAACAGCTCGCGCTCACGGTCTTCCGCGGCGACGAGCTGCGCACGCTCAACCTCAAGCTCGGCTCGCGCGTGGCGGCCGCTTACCGCATCGTCCCAGTCGCCACCGCCGACGAACGGCAGCGCCGCAACTACCAGTCATGGCTCGGCGCCCCCTTCCCTCAAACACGTTAGTGATGCGTGGGGCTGCTTGAGAATTTGTTGAAGGCCGCGGGCGGGCGCGTGGTATCTTTTCGCGCGGACGTGGCACACGCTAAAGATTTGAAATTTGAAATGAAGAGGGAGAAGGATGAGGAGACTGTGTGCGTTGTGGTTCGTGTTGGCGTTCGGCGCGTCCGGCGCGGCGGCGCCCGCGCGGCAGATTCAGTGGCAGTGGTCTGAGGCGCCGAGCGTGCGCATCGGCGTGCGCGACAAGAACGACGACCTCCACGGCTACGAAGCGAGCTTCGTCGTGACGGCCGTGCGCACGGGCAAGCAGTGGCGACAGAAGATCAAGGTCGAGGGCGACAACTTCGGCTACCTCAACTTCCCCGACGACTTCGCCGCCTTCGACTGGGCCACGCACGCGACGCGCTTCGACTGGACGTGCACGGTAAAGGGCAAGGTCGTCGTGAAAGGCAAGTTCGTGCTCGCCACGACGGACGAGATTGAATCGGAAGAGAAGCGCGCGCCGAAGCGCAGGCGCGGGTGAGGATGATGGAAGACGTGCTTGAAGATTTCATGCGGACAATCGAAGAGGCGTCGGCGCGTCTGCTGTCGATAACGGAGGCCGAGAGTCGCGCGCCGCTCGCCGAAGGGAAGTGGTCGGCGAAGGAGACGCTCGGCCACCTGATAGACTCGGCGTCGAACAACCACCAGCGCTTTGTCCGCGCGCAGCTCACGGCAGACCTCGTCTTCCAAGGCTACGAGCAGGAGGACTGGGTGCGCGTGCAAGCTTACCGGGAAGAGGCGTGGCCGCTGCTCGTCAACCTTTGGAAGTTCTACAACCTGCACCTCGCGCACGTCTGCCGCCATGCACCGGAACGGGAGCGCCTGCGTGCGCGGCGCGAGCACAACCTGCACGAGATCGGCTGGGCGCCCGTCTCAAGGGCAGAGCCCGCCACACTCGAACACCTGATGCGCGACTACGTCGGCCACCTCAAGAATCACCTGCGGCAAATCTTCGGCGAATGAAGGTGCCGGTCACTTAAACACGAAGGAGCACGCTGCGCATGGCGACAGTCGAGAAGTCAGCCACCGATGCCGTCCTTACGGAAGGGCGGGGGCGTCTGTTGCGCGTGCTCGGGGTGGTGTTCGGGATGGCGGTGACGGTGGGCATCACCATCGGCATGGGCATCCTTCGGACGCCGGGTGATGTGGCGGCGCAACTGCCGAACCGTTGGCTCTTTCTGGGCGCGTGGCTGTTGGGCGGTGTGTACGCGCTCTTCGGCGCCGTGTCGGTGGCGGAGCTGGGGACGATGATTCCGCGCTCGGGGGGCTTCTACGTCTTCGCGCGGCGCGCGCTCGGCGAGTATCCGGGCTTCGTCGTCGGTTGGAGCGATTGGCTCTCGACGTGCGGCACGGTCGCGGCCGTCGCGTTGGTGATAGGTGAGTACGCGGGGCTGCTCGTCCCCGCGCTCAAGGGGCGCGACATCGCGGTCGCTTCGGGCGTGACCATCGCCTTCGCGCTGCTTCAATGGCGCGGCGTGCGCTGGGGCAGCCGCTCGCAGGAGTTGACGAGCCTTCTGAAGACGCTCGCCTTCGCCGCACTCATCGCGGCCTGCTTCGCGTGGGGCGAGCGCGGGGACGCGAAGGCTTTGACTGAGGCGACGCCGCTGGCGGTGCCTTCGGGGGTCGGGCTGCTGACGGCCGTGGTGCTCGCGCTGCAAGGCATCATCTACACGTACGACGGCTGGTACAGCACGGTCTATTTCGGCGAAGAGGTGCGCGACACGGCGCGCAGCGTCCCGCGCGCGATGGTGGGGAGCGTGCTGCTCGTCATCGTCGTCTACCTGCTCTTCAACGCGGCGCTGCTGCACGTGCTGCCCATCGAACAGCTCGCGGGGCAGAAGCTTGCGGCGGGCGCGGCGGCCGAGGCCGTCTTCGGGCCGCGCGGCGCGACGTTCATCGGCGTGGTGGCGATACTCTCTTTGCTGGCGTCGGTGAACGGGAACACTCTGACGGCGCCGCGCGTCATCTATGCGATGAGCCGCGACCGCCTGTTCTGGCGCGCGGCCTCGCGCGTCAACCGCGGGGGGACGCCTACGTCTGCGCTCGCTTTGAGCACGACGGCCGCCGTGCTGTTGATTATCTTCAGCGGCACGTTCGGGAAGCTGCTCGCGGCGCTCGCCTTCTTCTTCGTCACAGACCTCGCGCTCGTCTTCGTCTCGGTCTTCGTGCTGCGGCGGCGCGAGCCCGAAGCGGCACGGCCGTACCGAGCGCGGGGGTATCCTGTGACGACGGCGCTCGCGCTCGCCTGCTCCGTCGCCTTCCTCGCGGGCGCCGTCTGGAGCGACACAGAGAACAGCCTCTACGCGCTCGGGCTGCTTGCGCTGAGCCTGCCCGTCTATCTCCTCTTCCGTCTCTTCAGTCGCAGAGAGGAAGTGATAAATGATAAGTGATGCCTGACCTTTATCAGCACATACGTTTTCGCGTGGAGGAGCGGGTCGCGCGCGTGACGTTCGCGCGCCCGCCGCTGAACATCTACACCATCGCGATGATGCGGGAGGTGGACGCGGCGCTGACGGAGTGCATGGGGATGCGCGACGTGGTGGCCGTCGTCTTCGACGCCGTCGAGGGCTCGCGCGCCTTCAGCGCGGGCGTCTCGGTCGAGGAGCATCAGCCCGAGACGGTCTACCAGATGCTCGAATCCTTCCACAACGTCTTTCGCACGCTTGAACAGATGTCGAAGCCCGCGCTCGCGCTCGTGGACGGCGCGGCCTTGGGCGGCGGGTGCGAGTTGATCGCGGGCTGCGACATCGTCATCGCCGCCTCGCGCGCGCGCTTCGGCCAGCCCGAGATCAAGCTGGGCGTCTTCCCGCCCGTGGCGGCGGTGCTTTTGCCGCGCATCATGGGCGAGCGGCGCGCGCGCGAACTGTTACTCACCGGCGAAATCTTCGACGCGCAGGAGGCTCTGCGCACGGGGCTCGTCAGCTACGTCGTCGAGGCCGAGCAGTTGGAGTCGAAGCTGCAAGAGATTCTCGCGCGCCTGCGCGAGCTGTCGGCCCCTGCGCTTGAGATGGCGCGCCGCGCGCTGGACGCCGCGCGCGGCCGTCCCTTCCTCGAAGCCCTCGAACGCACAGAGGACATCTACCTCAACGAGCTGATGAAGACCGAGGACGCTCACGAAGGCGTCAACGCCTTCATGGAGAAGCGCAAGCCCGAGTGGCGCAACAAGTGAAAAGTAGGCAGTAGGCAGTAGGCAGACGCTCCGCATCTCGTAGGTTGAAAGATAAATTCAGAGTTCTCGACAGCAGGGTCTTCAACAGCCTACAGCCTACTGCCATCTGCCATCTGCTTTTGACACCGCCGCGCGCGCGTTCCTATCATCGTGCGAACGACGAGAGTCGATGGGGGCGGTTGAGGGTCAAAGGGATGGGCGGCAGCGTTTCAAAAGGGCGGAGCCGGATGCGCGCGGCGGTTGTGCTACTGCTGGCGTTGCTGCCGGCGGCCGTGCCCGCGTGCAGGAGCATTCGGGAGAAGACCGGGCTCTCGGTCGTGCCGAAGAGCCTGCGCGACGTGCCCGCCGAGCGGCTCGCCTTCCGCTTCGAGCCGGACGTGGCCGAAGCGAAGCTGCCCGCGAATCTGCGCCAGGATGAGCCGGACGAGCCGGCCGCCGCCATCCGCAGCGCCTTCGAGAAGCAGCGCCCGTCCGAGGCGCTCATCCGCACGGTCGTTGACCCTTCGGGGCAGAGGGCGCTCGCGCTCTACGGCACGAGCGAGACGGACACAGACTTTCGCATCGACCTCTACAGCACCGCCGGTCAGTTCATACGCAACGTCCTGCCCGCAGACCTGACGGGCGTCTTCCCCGAAGAGGTCGCCTGGTCGCCCGATGGTACCAACATCGTCTTCAGCGGCGTGCGCACGCAGACGCCGCAGGCCACCCCCGAGCCCTTAGACACGGCGCCCACGCCGCCCGACCTCTCGCCGTCCCCCGGAGCCGCGGGCGCCACCGACGCGCTACCCACGCCGACGACTGCGCCCATCATTCCTTCGACGCAGACCTTCAGCACCGAGCAGGTCTACGTCGGCGACCGCGACGGCTACAACCTGCGCCCGCTCACCACGCGCGAGGGGCTCATCTACTTCAAGCTCGCCTGGTCG
>JBJMGQ010000115.1:0-4600 GCA_045807845.1 Pyrinomonadaceae bacterium
GCCCATCGAAGGCGTGCCGAAGGGGCCGCGCTCTTACCAGTGGCACCCGACCGAGCCCGCGACGCTCGTCTGGGCCGAGGCGCTCGACGACGGCGACCCGCGCAAGAAGGTTGCGCAGCGCGACCGCATACTCTCTCTCAAAGCGCCGTTCGCGAGTCAGCCGACGGAAATCTTTAAGACCGAGCAGCGCTTCCGAGGGATGGACTGGGACGAGCGCGGCGAGCTGTTGTTCGTGCGCGACTACGACCGCGACAAGCGCTGGGTGCGCACGCAGTTGCTCGACGCGTCGAAGCCCGCGGCGGCGCCGCGCGTCGTGTGGAGCCACAACGCCAACGAGCGCTACAACCATCCGGGCACGCCTCTGGCGCGCGAGCTGTCGAGCGGCAGAAAAGTTATCGAGCGTCACGGCGACTTCATCTACCTGACCGGCGCGGGCGCGACGCCCGAGGGCGACCGCCCGTTCCTCGACCGTCTCAATCTACAGACGCTCAAGGCCGAGAGACTCTTCCGCTCCGATGCGAAGGTCTATGAGACGGTCGTCGCGCTCGTCTCAGACGACGCGCGCCGGTTCATCACGCGCCGCGAGCGTCCCAACGAGCCCGGGAACTTCTACGTCCGCACGCTCGACCCGAACGCGCCCGACGGCGGTGCGTCGAGCGACACGGGCCTGAGGGCGCTCACGAACATCCCCGACGCCACGCCGCAACTGCGCGACATCAAAAAGCAGCTCGTCAAGTACAAGCGCGCCGACGGCGTAGACCTCTCGTTCACGCTCTACCTGCCGCCCGGTTATAAGGAGGGGACGCGTCTGCCGACGGTCGTCTGGGCCTACCCGCTTGAGTTCAACGACCCGGCGACGGCCGGTCAGGTCACGGGCTCGACGCAGCGCTACACTTCCATCATCGGCCCTTCGCATCTCTTCTTCCTGCTCGCGGGCTACGCCGTGCTCGACAACACCACGATGCCCATCGTCGGCGACCCCGAGACGATGAACAACACCTACGTCGAGCAGATCGTGGCGAGCGCGAAGGCGGCCATCGACAAGGCGGTCGAGATGGGTGTGACCGACCCCGAGCGCGTGGGCGTGGGCGGCCACTCCTACGGCGCGTTCATGACGGCGAACCTGCTCGCGCACTCCGACCTCTTCCGCGCCGGCATCGCGCGCAGCGGCGCTTATAACAGGACGCTCACGCCCTTCGGCTTCCAGAGCGAGCGGCGCACGCTGTGGGAGGCGCCTGAGATGTACATCAAAGTCTCGCCCTTCATGGTCGCCGACAAGATCAACGAGCCCATCCTCCTCATCCACGGCGAGGCCGACAACAACCCGGGCACCTTCCCCATCCAGTCCGAGCGCATGTATCAAGCGCTGCGTGGTCACGGGGCGACCGTCCGCTACGTCACGCTCCCGCTCGAAGCACACGGCTACGCCGCACGCGAGACGACCGAGCACGTCCTGTGGGAGATGCTCAACTGGTTCGACAAGTATGTAAAGAACGCCCCGCCGCGCAAGCCCGGGGCGGACACCGAAAGGTAAGCCACCGGCCTTAAGCGCCAAACATAAGGCATTAACCAACGAGACACGGAGGCACAGCTAAGCGTCTTTAGCTGTGCCTCCGTGTCTCGTTGGTTGATTCGTCTTACTGCCCGAACCTTTGCCGGTACTCAATCGACGTGATGAAGGCTTTGACCATCTCGGCCCCGACGAAGTTGCCGTTGAATTGATTCAACTTCGTGAGCCAGAAGTTGTAGCCCTCTTCGTCCGGGTCGCGGCGGAGGTAGCCGAAGTATTCCATGAGCACGAAGGCAGCATTCTTGTGCGTGAGCGTGACGGTGTTGCCTTCGATGACCGCGCGCAGAGCGAGCGCGCGCCCCTGCGTGTTGCCGGTGCCGTAGGCGCCCGTTGCCGTCTGGACTTCGTTGACGGTGGGGTTGACGCCCGCGCGCTGGAAGAGTTTGGTGACGTAATCCTGCGCCGCCATCCCCGCGGGGAACTCTGCGAGGAACGCGGGGCGCTGCACCCAAGCCTCTGCGAAGGCGGCCTTGTTCGCGGCCAACTGCTGCTCCCAGCCCGCCTGACCCACGACGAGGTTCTGCCCGACCTGCCGCGCGTCCTGTGTGAAGCCTGCGAACATGGGCTGTGTGCCGAAGGAGGAGCGGTGCAGGCGGTAGACGAAGTAGCCCGTGTTCTGAAACTCGATGGAGAGGAAGAAGGCCGCCGAGACGTTGATGCGCTTGACCTCTCGACACTGCGCGTCGCCCATGCACTTCTCGATCTCCTGCGTCCAGAAGGCTTGACCGGGCTCGTCGGGGTCGCGGTTGAGGAAGTCTCGATACTGCTGGCGGACGAAGAAGGGTTCATAGTCGATGCGCACGGGCAAGCCCACTTGCGGGCGCAGGACAAAGAGCCCCTGCTCGATGCCGCTCGCGATGACGGTGCCGCTGGCGAAGAAGGGATAGTTGCTCCACGTCCCGTTGAACTGCGCCGCGTCGTCCACGGGGTACACGTCGAAGAAGGCCACTTCGCTCAAGCTCGCCGCCGAGGCGTTGCGCACGTCGATGATGCGGACGCCGCTGCGGTAGTTCGACTGGAAGGCGTGGAGGCTGCGGACGTACTGGTTGTGGTCGATGGACTGCGTCGAGCCCTGAAAGATGCCCTGCACGAACGGCGCGTCGAGGTCGGACACGTCCCAGACGAACGTGCGGTTCTTCGGAAGCGTGAAGTTCTGTTCGTCCAGCTCGTCGTCCAAGAGGAAGCGCGCGTGGTCGCCCGTCAGCCAGCCCTGATGCGTGTAGCCGCGGCCGGCGTAGCCCGTGCGCGAGAGTTGGACGGGCGCAGACTTGTTCGTTACGTCAACGATGGTCAGCGTGTCTTCGTTGGAGTTGAAGCAGACCTCGCGGCCCTGATACTGCGCGTCCGGGCCGCGATAGATGACGCACTGCGTCTCGTGCGTGTAGCCGTCTCCGTCCACGCAGCCGGCGAAGACGGGCGCCGCGGGGTTGCGTATGTCCACGATGTGGAGGCCGCGGCCGATGAGCTTGCCCGTGCTGTCCGTCACCGCGTCGCTGCAAGTGTCCACGCCGGGTGTGCGGCCGGCGGCGGGGCGGCTCCCGGCCAAGTAGGCGTAGCCCGTCTCCTCGTCGATGGCGAGGGTGTGCGCGCGGCTGACGTTGTTGTAGTGCGCGGTCTCTGAGAAGGTCTGGGGCGGCGACGTGACGTTGCGAAGCTGCGTCAGGTCGAAGACCTGCATGCCGTGGTTGGGTATCTCGCTGACGACGAAGAGGTGGTTGCGGTAGACCTTCACGCTACGCCAGAGGCGGAAGTTAGGGTCGTCGGCGTGCGTCGGGAGGTTACCGAGGTAGACGGGCGCCGCCGGTTTCGTCACGTCCACGAAGGCGACGCCGTTCGAGAGGCCGACGAGCGCGTACTCCTTGTCGGTGAGCGGGTCTGTCCAGCCCCAGATGTCGTTGGCGGTGACGCCCGCAGACGTAGTCCCGTCGATGTCCGAGGCGGGCAGGAAGGCCGCGAGGTCAATCTTGTTGCAGGGGAAGGTGCCGGCCATGCCGTTCACGCACGGCACGTTGTTCAAGGCCGCAAGCGGCTCGTCGTTCGGCTGGCCGTTGCCCCCGGGGCTGTGGTGCTCGCCGTCGTGCGCGAGCGCAGACCAGACCGCGAGACTCAGAACGGAGAGCAGCGCGAGCGGGATGACGATTCTTCTGATACTCATGTTTTTAACGCACCAAGACGTGAAAGGTCGGGCCGCGGGGAGGCGCGAATCATAGCATATGAACTGAAGTAGGCAGGAGGCAGATGGCAGTAGGCAGTCGCTCCGCGTGACGAACGTTGACAGGTTAATGCACAGTTTTCGGCAGCAGTGCTTTTAACTGCCCACCGCCATCTGCCTCCTGCTTACTTCATCTCCCCCATCGCCGTTTGCGGAATTTGTCTTCCGTCCAGAAGTTGCGAAGCAGCTCGACGCGGGGCGGGGCGTCAGGTGGGAGGATGACGGTGACCACGTCGTAGCGGTGGGGCGCACTTTGGAGGCCGAGCAGGCGCCGGTAGGCGCGTGCGGCGCGCGTGACCTGTCGCTGCTTGCGTAGGTCAACGTTGGCTTCGGGCGCGGCGAACCAGTCGGAGCGGCGGGTCTTGACCTCGACGAAGCAGAGCAAGGGGCCTTCGTATGCGACGAGGTCGATCTCGGCCTGCACGACCGCGCCGCGACGGTTGCGCCCGACGTTAAGTTTGAAGTTCGACGCCACCAGCTCGAAGCCGCGAGCGCGCAGATACGCGGCGGCCAAGCGCTCGCCGCGTCGCCCGAGGTCGAGGTGCGGCGCGAGCGCGGGAGCTTTTTGAGTGAAGCGTGCCCGCGCCTTCTCAAAAAGTTTTCGTGGTGTTTCGAGCGAGAGCATCGGTGCGGCGCAGCTTATCGCCAACGCGTTTCCGGCGCAAGGTTTCATCTCGGCGGAGACGAGTTCCTTGCGGCGCATAGGGTCGCACGCTAAACTTCATTTCAGGATGTCGAGCGAACAGAGCAGAGAAGCGAGTCGGGGTGTTGCGTTGCCGTTGGTGGCGATTGTCGGGCGGCCGAACGTGGGGAAGTCC
>JBJMGQ010000116.1:0-4695 GCA_045807845.1 Pyrinomonadaceae bacterium
ACGCACCGCGGCCGTCACCGGCTTCGCGTTGATGAGGTCGCGCGGCATCGTCGTCTGCATCTCCTGCTGGATCGACATCTTCTCCTTGATGGCGCGCTCCATGCGGACGAGGCCGATGCGGAACTGGTTCTCAAGCAGCTCGCCCACGGCGCGCACGCGGCGGTTGCCGAGGTGGTCGATGTCGTCGGCCAAGTACTCGGCCGGGTTGCGGCGCATCTTCAGCAGATACGAGATGACCGACACGAAGTCGTGCGAAGAGAGCAGCGGGTCTTCGATGCGCTCGCGCTCGGGACGCCCCATCTTGATGTTGAACTTCAGGCGCCCGACGCGCGAGAGGTCAAACTTGCGCTCATCGAAGAACATGCCCTCAAAGAGCCTGTAGGCCGTCTGCACCGTCGGCGGGTCGCCGGGGCGCATCTTGCGATAGATTTCGAGGAGCGCGTCCACCGGCTTCGTAATGACATCCTTCTTCAAGGTCTGCGAGAGCACGCCGCCGAGGTCGTCGCGCTCGGGGAAGAAGACGGTGAAGGTCTGGACGCCGGACTCGATAATCTCCTGAAGCTTGGCGGGCGTGATCTCTGTGTTCGCCTCGACGATGACCTCGCCGGTCTCCGTGTTGACCACGTCGGAGAGGGCGTAGGCGCCGTCGAACTGCTGCGAATCAACCTCGACCTCCGTGACGTGCCCCTTGCGGATGTCTTTGAGCGTGGAGGCCGTCACCTTCTTACCCGCCTTAACGACGGGCTCGGCGGCGCCGCGCGGCTTGATGTCCTGTTCGGCCTTCATGCCGACGAGGTTCGTCGGCCCCTCCGGGCGCACCTGTAGGAAGAGCTGCCCCTCCTGGACGCGCACGTCGTCGCCGATGTAGAAGGCGCGCAGGATGTCCTCGTCGGCGAAGCCCGCGTTCTTGACTGCATCTTCGAGCAGCGAGTCGGAGCCGAAGCCCTTCGGGTTGAACTGCGGGTTGAGCCAGATGCCGAGGGCGCGCAGGAAGATCGAGGCCAGGAACTTGCGCTTGCGGTCGATGCGGACGTAGAGCAGGTTCTTCTGGTCGTACTCGAACTCGACCCAGGAGCCGCGGTACGGGATGACCTTCGCCAGATAGACGGGCGACTTCTCGAAGAAGACGCCGGGGCTCCGGTGGAGCTGCGAGACGATGACGCGCTCCGTGCCGTTGATGATGAAGGTGCCGTTGTCGGTCATCAACGGGATTTCGCCGAAGAAGACCTCCTCCTCCTTGATGTCGCGGATCGACTTCGTCTCGGTCTCCGGGTCTTTGTCGAAGACGGTGAGTCGAATCTTGACCTTGAGCGGCACCGAGTAGGTCATGCCGCGCTCTTGGCACTCCTGCTGGTCGTGCTTGTGCTTGAGGCCGACGGGCTCGCCGCAGTTGTCGCACAAGGTCGGGCGCACGGCGTTAAACGTGCCGCAGTGGTGGCAGAGCGTCTCGCCCGGTGTGAGCGGGTCAACCTTGACGAGCGAGCCGCAGGATTTGCAGTTCGCGCGCAGGTAGCGCAAGCCTTCGAGCCGGCCGCACTTACACTGCCAGTTGCCGATGTGGTACTCGACAAAGTCGAGCTCGGCCGTCTGGCGGAAGTCCGAGATGGGGAAGACCGAGCGGAAGACGGCCTGCAACCCCGCGGGCTCGCGCTCCTCCGGAAGCAAGTCCATCTGGAGAAAGCGATTGTAGGAGTCGCGCTGAATCTCGATCAGGTTCGGGATGCGTACCGCCGTCTTGATCTTCGAGAAGTCGTGGCGCGTGGGCGGCTGGCTCACGCGGCGCCCCGAGCCGACGGCGCTCTTCTGGAGCGGGTTCTGAACCGGATTTGCAGACATCAGGAGTTCCTTCGCAGCCGTCGGCTTTCAGCAGTGAGCCTTCAGCTAATGAGTATTAAAGAGGACTTATTCGACGCGCCCCGCCTCCGACCTGCTGAAAGCTGAAGGCTGAGCGCTGAAAGCTATTTTAGAGACGCCAAAACGCGGCCAGAGCGCACGAGTCTCCGGCCGCTTCTTTCTTGAAAAGCGGTTTCGCTTCGTCAATATTTTAGGGAGTATCGACAGCCCCTCACTACTCCCGTACCTTAGCCGCCCGTGCGGCCAATGTCAAGAACAGACAAAAAGAAGTGACGAGTGAGGAGTGACAAGTGACGAGCAAGAACGAGCGGTTAACTCGTCACTCGTCACTTGTCACCCGTCACTGCTCTTACTTAACTTCGACGGTCGCACCGGCGTCGGTGAGCTTGGCGCGGACGGCCTCGGACTCTTCCTTCGAGACGCCCTCCTTGACGGCCTTGGGCGCGGCCTCGACGAGGTCTTTGGCCTCCTTCAGGCCGAGCGCGGTGATTTCGCGGACGACCTTGATGATGTTGATCTTCTTGCTGGCGTCAAAGGACTGAAGGATCACATCGAACTCGGTCTTCTCCTCGGCCGCGGGCGCCGCTTCCGCCGCCGCGCCGCCGCCGGCGGGGGCCGCCACGGCCGCCGCCGCTGCCGAGACGCCGAAGGTCTCCTCGATCAACTTCACCAACTCGGACGCTTCGAGAAGCGACTTCTCCTTCAGCGCGTCAACGATTTCCTGATTTGAAAGTGCCATGATTACTTCAACTCCTCCTCAAAGGGTTCTAGTGTTGCTGTCCGGTTGCTGTTCGCAGCAGGAGAACCCACGGGACGCCCGTCGGAGCCTGTTGCATCCAGACCCCCGCGCGCGTCCGAGCCGTCAAAGGCGACCTGACAAATCGCCCCGCTCGTTTTCCGCGTCCGGCTGACTCTGAGAGATTTCAAAACTGAAATCTCAAATTTCAAATGCGACCGGAGCGACCGCACGGCCGCCCCGAAAACTCTTTTAAGCTTCCCCGCCGTTCTTCTGTTCGGCGACCTGCCCGACGACGACGGCGAGGTTGCGCGGGACGGCCGAGATGACCGTCGCGAGGCGCTGCGCCTGCGCGTTGATGAGGAACATGATTCTCGAAATCAGAACCTCCTTCGACGGCAGCGTCGCGAGGGCTTCGACATCCTTGAGCGCGACGACGCGACCCTCGACGACGCCCGCCTTGAAGCTGAACACTTCGGGGTTGTCCTTGACGAACTTCGAGATGGCCTTCGACAACAGCACGGGGTCGCCTTCGGCGAGCGCGAGCGCCGTGACGCCCTTGAAGTGCTCGGCGGCGCCCTCGAAGGGCGTGCCCGCGGCGGCCTTGCGCGCCAGAGTGTTCTTGACGACGGAATAGCTCGCGCCCGCTTCCGCGAGGCGGCGGCGCAACTCCTGATCCTTCGCGACCGTCAACTTCGTGAAGCCGACCAGCATCCCGGCCGATGCCGCCTGAAACTGCTGCCCGAGGGCTTCGAGGTCTTTCTGCTTCTGCTCTCTAGTCTTCATAAATCTTCACTCGCCTCCCTTACCGCGCGTAGACGGTCTCGTCCAGCAGAACGCCCGGACTCATGGTCGAGGCGAGGTTGACCTTCTTCACGTACTTACCCTTCGCGGTCGAGGGCTTGGCCTTGACGACGGCGTCGAGCAGCGTCTGCGCGTTCTCGCGCAGGAGGTCAGACTCAAACGAGACCTTGCCGATGCCGACGTGGATGACGCCGGTCTTATCGACGCGGTACTCGACCTTGCCCGCCTTCGTCTCGCGCACGGCCGTCGCCACGTCGAAGGTGACGGTGCCGGTCTTCGGGTTGGGCATCAGGCCGCGGGGGCCGAGCACCTTACCGAGTTGTCCGACGAGACGCATCATGTCGGGCGTGGCGATGACCGCGTCGAAGTCGAGCCAGCCGCCCTTGATGCGGTTGACCACGTCCTCGCCGCCTGTCATATCGGCGCCGGCCTCTTCGGCCTCCCTGATCTTCTCGCCCTGCGCGATGACGAGCACGCGCACCGTTCTGCCGACGCCGTGCGGCAGCACGACCGTGCCGCGCACCAACTGGTCGGCCTTGCGCGGGTCAACGCCCAGCCACATCGTCAACTCGACCGTCTCGTCGAACTTGCGCGCCGTGACCGCCGAGACTTCTTTCACTTTCGACAGCCCCTCATCGAGACTGTACTTGCGCCCTTCCTCGATCTTTTCGAGGGCGGCGCGATACTTCTTACCGTGCTTAGCCATTTAGAATCCTCTGAGGTGCGAACGAAGCGGTCGAAGGCTTCTCCCTCTCCGAAACGCTGAACTGTGAACGATGAACGCGGAACTGTTCTGCTTCTTCAGTTCATCGTTCCTACTTCATCGTTTATTCGATGTTGAGACCCATGTTGCGCGCCGTGCCCTCGATGGTCTTGATGGCCGATTCGAGGTTCGTCGTGTTCAGGTCTTGGAGCTTGAGCTTGGCGATCTCCTCGATCTTGTCGCGGGAGATGGAGCCGACCTTCTCGCGGTTCGGCTTGCCCGAGCCCTTGGAGACACCGGCGGCCTTCTTCAAGAGGTCGGCCGCGGGCGGCGTCTTCGTCTCGAACGTGAACGAGCGGTCGGCGAAGACCGTGATGACGACCGGCACCTTGAGGTCGGCATCCATCTGCGCGGTCTTCGCGTTGAAGGCTTTGCAGAACTCCATGATGTTGACGCCGTGCTGGCCGAGCGCCGCCCCGACGGGCGGCGCGGGGATCCCCTCCCCCGCCGGCACCAGCCACTAGATCTAACCCGTAATTTTCTCCGCCAGAACTCAGTTTTCAGTTTCGAGTTTACGGTTTTCAGTCGGTGGCCTGCA
>JBJMGQ010000117.1:0-13915 GCA_045807845.1 Pyrinomonadaceae bacterium
TCGGTCGGCATCGCTTGGTATGGCACGACGAACGCGACCAACGACGACAACGCCGACTGGAACGTCTTCTACGCGCAGTCGTTCAACGCCACTGCTAACGTGCCGACCTTCCGTCAGGTCAAGGTCAGCGACCACGTCATCCACGGCAGCAACATCTCTGAGGGCGGGTTGACCGGCACGGCCAACCGCAACCTGATCGACTACTTCCAAATCTCCTTCGACCCGACGGGCGCGGCCGTCATCGGCTACGCCGACGACCACAACGACTTCGACGGTCACACCTACGTCTCGCGCCAGATTTCGGGGCCGAAGATTACGGGCGACGGCAAGACGACCGTGCCCAGCCCCGGCCCGACGCCCGCCGCGCAGACCGGCCCGTTCCCGCTCGCGGCGGACGTGGGCGGACAAGCCGGCGCGCAGGTCACAGACTTCCGGCAGGACGTTGAGGACGGGCTTCTCGTCAGGACGCCGACCGACGACCCGCTCGACATTCAATCAATTCGTTACTCGTGCGAGACGGGAGCGGGCGGCGTGCCCGTCATCGTCGCGACGATGAAGGTGTCGAGCCTCCCGGTCGTCCCGCCCGGCTCGACGTGGCGCATGAACTTCGCGGCGCACGCGCCCGGGGCGGGGCTGAGCCCGACCGGTGATTACAGCTTCGCGGTCAGCGACCGCGGCGACCAGTTCTACGTGCAGGCCGACACGACCAACAACCCGTCGGGAACTTTCACCTACGGCACCGCGGTCAGAGACTCCAGCGGCTCGATCACCTACACGTCGCGCGGCACGGCCGACTGCGGCGCGTTCGACACGACCAACGGCACCATCACCGTCAAGGTCTCGACGGCCAAGCTCAACGCCTTCGCGCCGAAGGGCGCGATCACCGCGGGCACGGTGCTCGCGGGACTGCGCGGCTCGGCCTTTACCACCGACGGCGACGGCAAGCGCGACAGCACACGCGGCGGCACGGAGTTCACCGTCGGCTCGTGCGCCGCCGCGCCCGCGACCGGCTGCGGCGCCGTGGCTACGCCGACGCCAACTCCGACGCCATCGCCGACTCCGACGCCGAGCCCAACGCCGACGCCGAGCCCGACGCCGGCGCCGACCACCTCCACCTTCCAGTTCGACTCGGCGGCCTACGCCGTGCAGGAGGACTGCGTAGCGATTACGGTGCGCGTTCTGCGCACAGGGCTCACGAGTCAGCGCGCCACCGTTGACTTGAGCAGCAACAACGGCACGGCCACGCAGAGGGGCGACTATACCTTCGTCGTCGGCCGTCTGGTCTTCGAGGCCGGCGAGACCGAGAAGACCTTCCAGGTGCTCATCAACGAGGACGCCTACACCGAAGGGCCCGAGAACGCGACGCTCGTCCTACAGAGCCCGACGAACGCCACGCTCGGCGTGCCCAACACGGCGACGCTCCAGATCGTTGACGACACGACGGAGCCTTCGACGAACCCGATAGACGACTCGCGCACCTTCGTCTGCACGCACTACCACGACTTCCTCTACCGGCAGAGTGATCAGACGGGCGAGGACTTCTGGACGCAGAACATCGAGAGCTGTGGCAACAACGCACAGTGCCGCATCGAGCACCGGCAGGACGTTTCGACAGCGTTCTTCTTATCAATCGAGTTCCAGCAGACCGGCTACTTCGTCATCCGCGCGCACAAGGCTGCGTTCGGCTCCGCGAAGAGCAATCCGCGCTATGCCGTCTTCCTGCGCGACCAGCGCGAGATCAGCAACGGCGTCATCGTCGGGCAGGCCGGCTTCCAGCAGCAGCTCGACGCGAACAAGCAGAAATACGTCGAGGACTTCGTCACGCGCGCGGAGTTCGTCGCGCAGTTCCCGCAGGGGATGACGGCGGCTGCGTACGTGGACAAGCTCTTCACGAACGCCGGGGCGACACCTTCGACGGGCGAGCGCAACGCGGCCATCGCGGCCTACGGCTCGGGCGACACGGCCGGGCGCGCGGCGGCGTTCAAGAGCGTCGTTGATAGCGACTCGGTCTTCATCATCCAGTACAACCCGTCGTTCGTGTTGATGCAGTACTACGGGTACTTGAGGCGGAACCCGGACGACGCGCCGGACAATAGCTTCTCGGGCTACGACTTCTGGCTGGCGAAGATGAATAGCTTCAGCGTGGCGGGCGAGAACGTCCGAGACGAGACCGTGGCGTTGCGGCGCGTGCGGCGCGCTGAGATGGTCAGGGCCTTCATCGAGTCGCTCGAATACCGCGGGCGCTTCGGCGGCTCGGCCGACATGGGCAATCAACAGGGGCCGCAGCAGGCGCGCTTCGGCGGCTACTGGGCGCAGGAGTTGGCGCGCGCCGCGCCCGCGCTCTACGACCCGCTGCTGTTAAAAGTCATGCTGCCCGACTAGGCTGAGCTTCAGTCTCTTCCCGGCGCGGCGCGGGCGGTCAAGCACCGTCGGCGCCGCGCCAGCCTTTTGCGCCGTGGCTAACCCACTGTCCCGCCAACAACTAACCCCGCGCCGCTTAAAGGTTCGGTTTGACAACCGCTCTCAGGCCAACATATAGTGTGCCTCTCCCGCAAAGGCTCTAGGGACTGTGTGTCCCGGGGCTTCCCGAAAGGGCCAAAACGCGCAGCATGTTCAAACTCCAACGCCTCGAAATCACCGGCTTCAAGTCCTTCGCAGACTATACAGACCTCGTCTTCACCGGCAGCGGTATCACCGCCGTCGTCGGCCCCAACGGCTGCGGCAAGTCGAACGTCGCCGACGCCATCGCGTGGGTGCTCGGTGAGCAGAAGGTCAAGAACCTGCGCGGCGGCGAGATGAAGGATGTCATCTTTCAGGGCGCGAAGAGTCGCCTGCCGTCGGGGATGGCCGAGGTCGTGCTCCACATGGTGCGCGACGAGACGGTCGAAGAAGAGCCGGACATCGAGGACATCGACGCAACGCTCGAAGAGCTGGACGATCAAGCGGGCGCCGTCGAAGAGCGCCTGTCGCCCGAACTGGAAGCGCTCGCGCCGCAGCCCGAAGCCGCCGTCTCGCCGAACGGCGACGGTGTCGCGCCGGACGCTTCAGGCGTAAGCGCGACGGTTGACGCCGTGCAGGTCGAAGGCGATGCGACTCAGGCGCTCGCAGTCGTCACGCAGGATGACGCCGCGGTCGTGCCCGCGCCGAAAGGCCGCGCGCATCACAAGCGACACTGGCGGCCGCGTCGTCTCGAACTCGACTTCGCGCCGGGTGAGAGCGTCTCGGTCACACGGCGCCTCTACCGCGACGGCGAGAGCGAGTATCTCCTCAACGGTCGCATCTGCCGCCTGCGCGACATTCAAGACCTCTTCTCGGGCACGGGTCTTTCGGGCGCGCACTACGCCATCATCGAGCAGGGGCGCATCGGCCAGATTCTCTCGGCCAAGCCGATGGATCGCCGCACGCTCATCGAAGAGGCCGCCGGCATCACCAAGTTCCGCGTGCGCCAGCGCGCCGCCGAAGCAAGGCTCGAAGCCGCTCGCTCGAACCTCAACCGCGTCTCCGACATCATCTCAGAGATTGAGCGGCAGGTCGGCTCGCTCCGCCGACAGGCCGCGAAGGCGCGGCGCTACCATCAGATTCGCGAGGAGCTGCGCGAGCTTCTGCGCAACGTCTACGCGGCCGACGAGCGCGACCTGAACGCGCGGCTCGAACGTCTGCGCGAAGGACTCGACGCGGCCAACGAAGAGGTCGAGCGGCTCGCGCAAGGATTGGAGGAGCGCGAGGAGGAGGCGCGGCACGCGACGACCGAGGCGCGTGCGCGTGAAGAGGAGTTGTCTGAGGCGCGCGCCGCCGTCTCTGAGTCGGCG
Organism: Pyrinomonadaceae bacterium; assembly: GCA_045807845.1. Lineage (GTDB taxonomy): Bacteria > Acidobacteriota > Blastocatellia > Pyrinomonadales > Pyrinomonadaceae > QHXN01. Next base: position 3,810 of record JBJMGQ010000117.1, read on the forward strand.
CTCAGGTTCGACCGGCGCGAGCGTGAGCGCGCCTATCAGGGTGAACAGATTGCTTCTTTGGAGAAGCGTCTGGGCGAAGTCCGGCGCGAGGCCGAGTCGGTGCGCGCGCGGCTCACGTCGGTCACGGCCGAGAGCGAGTCGCTTGTCCTGAAGGACGTGCAGATGCGCGAGGCGAGCGAGCAGAGCGCGCGCCTGCTTGAAGAGGCCGAGACAACCTACGCGCGCCGCACGGCCGAGGTCATCGGGGCCGAGACTGCGATTGAGTCCGCGCGCGCGGAGCTTCTGACGCACACGGCCGCGGCCGAGCGCCTCGCAGAGATTGGTCGCCAGTTGGAGACGGTGCTCGACAAGTTGGCCGCGCAGGCCGAAGGGCTCGCGCGCGAGGGCGAGCGCGCGTCGGCGGCGCACGAGCAGGCGAAGGCCGAGGCAGAGAAGCTACAGGGCGAGATCGCTTCGGCGCGCGCGCACCTCGACGCGCTCTATGCGGAGCGCGAGGCGCGGACGCGCGAGTTGTCCGACGCGCGGGCCGAGGTGGCCGCCGCGGCGGCCGAGCACGCGCGCGCACGCGACGAGTCGGCGCGCGTCCGTCATCGTTTGGATACGCTCAGCGAGATCGACACGCAGCACTCGCTCTACTCACAGTCAGTCCAGCGCATCTTTGCGCCGGCCGAGGGCGACGCGCCGCGCGACTTCCACGTCGTCGCCACGGTGGCCGACGTGCTGCGCGTCGAGCCGCATTGGGAGCACGCCGTCGAGAGCGTGCTCGGGCCTTACCTACAGTCGGTCATCGTGCCGACGCCGGACGACGCCGTGCGCGCCGCCGCTTGGTTGCAGGCGACGAACGCCGGTCGCGCGACCTTTCTCGTCGCGGGACTGCACGGCGGCGCGGAGCTTGAAGAATTTGAAGAGTCGCGCGCAGCGCTTGCGGATGAAGCAGCGGCCGGCGACCCCGTTGTCGCCGACGACGCAATAGTTATTGATGAAGAGACTCGTGTCGGTAATCTACTCGGCGCGCCGCGCGAGATAGGCGCGGTGCTGTCGCGCACGCTCGCGCGCGAGATGAACGCGCGCGTGGCGGCCGACCTCGAACGAGCGATGCTTCTGACTCTATCCACGGGCGAGATGTGCGTGACGGCCGCGGGCGAGTGGGTCGTTGCCGGCCAACTCATCGCGGCGGGCGGCCACCCCATCTCTGAAGAGGGCTCGGGGCTCCTCGCCTTCAAGCGCGAGATGCGCGAGCTTGAGTTGCGCATGGTCGGCCTTGAGGCAGACCTCGTCTTCGCCGACGAGGCGGCGCAGGCGGCGCGCGCGCGTCTGGGCGAGCTTGAGGACGCGTTCGTTCTTCTCAACGACGAGATTGGGCGCGAGGAGCGCGAGCACGTTGCGCGTGAGGTGAGCGAGGCGCAGCTTCGACAGGAGATTGACCGCACCGAGCGGCACATGCGCGTCGTGGCCGACGACGCCGCGCGGCTCGCCGATGAGTGGCGCGAGGTCGAAGAACGTCGCGCGCGTCAGATAGCAGAGCTTGAGACTGCGCAGGAGTCGCGCGCCGCGTCGCAACGCGCCGTTGCCGAGGCGGCCGAGTCTCTGACCGAAGCGCGCCGCGCCGCTGCGACCGAGGGCGAGAACTTAGGGGCTCAGCGCGCACAGGCCGCAGCCGCGGGCGAGCGTCGTCGCGCGGCTGCGGCTGAGCTGCGCCGCATGGAGTCGGAGGCCGCGGAGCTACAGACGCGGCTTGAGCGTCACGAGCAGGAGGCGGCGGAGGCGGGCGACAGGCTCGAAGCGTTGCGCCGCTCGCTCAACGAGCTTGAAGAGTCTTCGGCGGGCGTCGAGGGCGAGCGCGCCTCGCTCGAACAGATGGTGGGCGAGGCCGCGGCGCGGCTCGCGGAGTCGCGCGAGCGCGCGGACGCTTTGACGCTCGAAGTGACCGAGCTGCATCAGCAGGCTTCGGCGGCGCGCGATTCGCGTGCGGCGCTCGAAGTCCAGAGGGCGGAGACGGCCGCGCGCCTCAACTTCGTGCGCGAGTCGTGCGTGAGCGAGCTGAACCAGACGCTCGAAGAGGTCGCGGCGCAGCACCCGGCCGAAGAGGGCTTCGACCTCGAAGCCTCGCGCGCGCGACTCGAAGAGCTGCGGGCGCGGGTCGAGTCGTTCGGCGCCGTCAACATGATGGCGCTCGAAGAATTGGCCGAGAACGAGGAGCGCCTGACGTTCCTCACCGCGCAGCGGCAGGACATCACCGACGGCATCCATTCGACCGAGGAGGCTCTGCGCGAGATCAAGCGCCGCTCGCGCGAGCGCTTCCGCCACGCCTTTGAGGAGATCAACCGCAACTTCGGGCAGTTCTTCCTCGAACTCTTCGGCGGCGGCCGTGGCGAGATGAGCATGCTCGACGCGGACGACGTGCTTGAGTCAGGCATCGACATCGTGGCGCAGCCTCCGGGCAAACGTTTGCAGAACGTCCTGCTGCTCTCGGGCGGCGAGAAGGCGATGGCGGCGCTTGCGCTCGTGCTCGCCGTCTTCCGTTACCGGCCGTCGCCCTTCTGTCTCTTGGACGAGGTGGACGCGCCGCTCGACGAGGCCAACGTCGGGCGCTTCACGGCGAAGATTAAGGAGATGTCGGCCGAGACGCAGTTCATCGTCATCACGCACAACAAGCGAACGATGGAGATGGCGCGCGCTCTCTACGGCGTGACGATGGAGGAGGCGGGCATCTCGCGCCTCGTCTCCGTGAGGTTCGAGTGAGCATGTGGTTTAAGGTTCTAGGTTTCGCCTTCGCGGCCGCGCTCGTCTCGACGGGCGCGGCCTTACCCCTTCAGGCGCAGCGCAAGGCGACGCCCCGGCCCACGCCGACGCCCGCGGTCGAGCAGGTGCAGCCGAAGAAGGTTTCGCAGCGACCCGAGGATGCGAAGGGCTCGGAGGAGGTGCCGGCGTCGGTGCGCGCGGGCCTCCCCGCGAAGCCGAAGGAAGACCCGAACGCCGCGCACTACGTCTACGAGTTCAAGCAGCCAGACTTCTTCGTCTACTTCGTCCACATCGAGCATGACGACAAGGGGCACGGGCAGATACGCTTCGAGCGCCGCTCCGACACCGAGCAGATCACGGAGCCCTTCGAGTTGTCGACGGCCGCGCTCGCGCGCGTGCGTGCGCACTGGGAGGCTCTGGGCTTCCTCGACTCGCAGGCCAACTATCAGGGCGAGCGCACCTACCCGAGCATGGGGCAGACGAAGTTGACGATGCGCCGCAGCGGGCGCGAGCGCACGACCGAGTTCAACTACAGCCAGAACGAGAACGCGCAGGGGCTCTCACAGGAGTACCGCAAGGCGTCCGAGCAGTCCATCCTCGTCTTCGAGCTACAGATCGCCCGCGAGAGCCAGCCGCTCGACACCCCCAAGCTCATCAACAAGCTCGACACACTTATCGACCGCGACTACCTCTCCGACCGCCAACAGCTCGTCCCCCTCATCCGTGAACTCACCGAAGACGAACGCGTCCCTCTCGTCGGCCGCAATCAGGCCGCACGCATCCTCAAAAAATTAGAGAAGCAGGCTCAGTGAGAAGCTCAGAGGAGCTTTAACGTCCGGCATCAAGCGCCGTTCCGCATCTCTGAAAGTTGATGACGGCGTGCGTGTCGGCGGTCGGGTGCAGCGCCTTGTTAGGCCGGGGTTGGTGCGTCATACTCTCTGGATTGAGAATGGCTGAGTTAAGACAACGCGGTAAACATCAGGATTGGACAAGGCACACCACTCGGCAAAGCCGATAGAATCATCAAAATGCTTCAGAAGTAAAGCCATCAAATTGCCATGCGTAACCAGCAGAGTACTTTGAGCAGAATGCCTTTGTATATCCGTGACCACAGCAACTGCCCTTTGCATAGCCTTGCGACTGGATTCGCCACCTTCAAAAGATAGATCTAAATCCGAAAAAGAAGCACAGAGACGTGCTTGCCAATCAGGGCGAGCACCAGAACAGAGCACACGCTCTACTAATCTTATGTCGAGTTCAACTGCGAGCTTGAGCCGCTGGGCCAAAGGCGCGATAGATTGCGTCGCTCGTATGTAAGGACTGGAGATGATTCGCTCAATGTTTGCAGTTGCCAACGAGTCGGCCAAACTGTTCGACTGAGCAACACCTTCTGGCGTGAGCGGTGCGTCAGCCGCTTGGCCTTCAGCTTTGCAGTGTCGGACGACATAAAGTGTTTTCATCGTTTGAAGTTTGGCACACAAGCGGGTTTGACACACGGCCCAGCCGCGCGCACCGGCCTAACGCTGCGTATCACGCGCCGCCCCAAGCCTCTGATTGTACTTGAAATCTTTCGTGTCGGCGGTCGCGTGCATGCTCTCTCCCGCCGTTCGCTGCAATGGCTCAACGGAAGAGGGGGCTTAGAGATTCTCCGCGGCAGTCTGTCAGCGTGAACAACTCGAAGACGGGGACGGGCGGCGAGGCTCGGAGGCTCAAGATTCATGCCCGGAGCAGTTTCCTAGAAAATAGCCGCACGGTTGAGGCTCGGAGCCGCGCGTGCCGAGAAAAAAGCTTCAGAGGTGAGGCTCGAAGGCGGAATGTCGGTGTTCAAAGGGCGGCCATGCTAATGCGGTTCCTCTTCCCGCTGCTCCCGCCGGACTTTAACCTTCAACTCTCTGGTCGTGGAGTCGGTGACACTTATCGCAGGCGCTTCAAAGGAGGCGGGTAGTTCCTTTGTACTGAAGGAAGCTGGCAGCTCGGCCGGTTCCCGCGTTTGTCGCCCGTGCCGCATCTTGGCCCAGATATCATGTGCGCTCGTGAACAGCAGCGTTAAGGCCATGACCAGCAGGAACCCGCCGGCGAATGAGACGCTGCCGTGCCCCAGCAACAGAACCCAGACTACGATAAAGAGCGAGCAGAGTCCCATCAGGAGCTGCCCGTAAGCTCTCCGATGCTCTTTGCGAAAGAGCTGATAACTCTCCCAGCTCCCGCGCCCACGGTCGATGGCTTCATCTATCCTGTGCGCGACCATCAAAGGTAGGCTCTTGGTGACGGCTTGCGATACTAATCTCAGGTCTTCGCCACAGCCGCGGCAGAATTTAGTGTCCTGAGCATTTTGAGCAGCACAGTGCGGGCAATACATACCGGTAAGCATGGAATATTGAGCATATCAGGTCAAGCCGCAGCCTCCTCATGGTGAAGATAAAGAGGCGTCGTTACAGGGGTGACTTCTCTCAGCTCCGCATCGAGATGCCGAAGTGTTCGAGCAGCGCGGCCGTATATTCCGTCTCATCCTCAAGCTCGCGCTCTACTCTCTCGCCGCCCTTCGTTGTGATGAGTCGCGCGCCGCTCAGCGTCACGCGCCCGTCCGCAGTCAGGCGCGAGCAGATGCGGCTGCGTGTGAAGTGCGACTCGGGCGAGGTCTGTTGGAAGCAGCACATCTCTGCGTAGTCTGCGAAGACGTGCGGCTCAAGCCCGAAGCGATACTGCGGCTCCCAAGCGCCGCCCGCGTCCCTTCGCAGCAGGACGCGACGGCCGCCTCCCTCTTCGATGCGGAAGGCGCGCGCCCCTTGCGTCTGCTGCGCGCGCTCGTCAACGGGCAGCGGCTCGACGAACGAGTCGCCGAAGCCCACGTCGGCCAGCCAGCGCTCCCCGAGCGTGACCAGCAGCGTCATGTGTGCGAAGTCGGGACTGAACTCCCCGTCCGGTTTCGCGACCGCTGCCGAGAGCATCTCTACATAGAAGCCCAACGCGCGCAGCAGCGCCGCGAAGAGCCCGTTCAACTCGTAGCAGAAGCCGCCGCGCCGACGCTCGACGACCTTGTCGTAGAGCGACTCGTCGTCGAGCACGATGGGCTCGCCCGCGTGGATGCTCAGATTCTCGAAGGGGACTGTGAGCAGGTGCGCGACGTGCAGACGGCGCAGCGTCTCGGCCGTCGGCGTGAGCGTACCGTGGTAGCCGATGCGTTCGAGATAAGCGGAAACGTCCATCCGGAAACTTTAACCCTAGACGTTCAGAGCAGAGATGAACAGCATCCCGCGAATCTCCGACGCACCTGTCGCTGGAAAGAGTCTCTTCGTGTGAGTCGGCGCGGCGGCCGAGCGTAGGTTCTTCGGGAGGCGACGCAAGTCTATTTCGTGGGCGCGGATTCCAGTCTGTCGATGCGGTCTTCGGTTTCGCCCAGCCTCACGCGATTCTCCAAGGTGACGGACTCGATGCGGTCGAGCCTCCTCGTCACCTCGCGTCGTGTGTCCACAATCTCCCGAAGCGCTTGCTCCCAGATAGGCTTCGTGTCGTAAGCCTTCCGCTCAAGCACCTGCATGCGCCCGTCCATATCTTCGAGCCGCGACTCGACGTTTGTCAGCCGCGTCTCCATGCTGCCGAGGCGCGCGTCTATGGCGTCGAAGCGGGCGAACACGCGCTCCTCGAAGGAGCGGCCGTCGTTGAGGTTCTGCGTCTGTTCTTCGCTCATCAGGGCCTCCGGCGCGAATTATCGCGCCTTCCGCACCGCCGTTCAAGGGGACGCCGAGCACCTGCGCCTCTACTCGAAGAAGTTGCGGTCGCGCCCCTTGTTCTCGCGGCGCCAGACGCGGAAGAAGACGACCACGGCGATGACGCAGATGACGAGCAGCCCGGCCATGATGAGCAGTGTGAATGTCAGTTCCGCGATGTCGTTCTGGTCGCCCAACTCTTACTCCTTCAAGCGAGTGTTAGAAATTTTCTCAAGCGGCCTCCTGCTCCCCCGGCTCCTCGGTCGGGGGGGGCGGCGGCGTGTAGCGGATGCGGCGGATGCGGCGCCCCTCGACCTGCTCGACGAGGAAGCGCCCGCCTTCGTGCTCGACCTCTTCGCCGGGGCGCAGGATGCGCCCGGCACACGCGAGCAGGAAGCCGGCCATCGTCGTGTAGCCCGCCTCTTCGGGCAGCTTCAGTTTGAAGCGACGGTTGGCGTCGCGCACGGCGAGCATCCCGTCGAGCAGATACGTGCCGTTCGGTTCTTCCACGATCTGCGACTTCGTCTCCTCGTCATACTCGTCGTTGATCTCGCCGACTATCTCTTCGAGTAAATCCTCCAGCGTGACGATACCTTCGAGCCCGCCGTGCTCGTCCACGACGCAGGCGATGTGCGTCTTGGCCGACTGCATCTGCGCGAGCACGGAGCCGAGCCGCGCGGTGGCCGGAACGAAGAGCGCCGGGTGGAGCATCGACTCCATATTGAAATCGGTCGGGTTAAGACTGCGCAGGCAGGGCATCAGGTCTTTCATGAAGAGGACGCCGGCCACGTCGTCCAGGCGCTCGCGGTAGACGGGCAGGCGCGAGTAGCCGAACCCGCAGAAGGCTTGCTCGCACTCTTCGAGCGTGGCCGAGAGTGGAATGGCCTGCACCTCCGTGCGCGGAATCATCGCCTCGCGCACCTCTGCTTCGGAGAAGTCGAAGACGCGATTGATGAGCCGTCGCTCCTCATCTTCGAGGTGGCCGCTCTTGTGCGAGAGGTTGACGAGCTGCTTTATCTCCTCCTCGGTGTAGATCGAGGCGTGCTCGCTCGAACCATGCATGCCGAGCGCGCGCGTGGCGGCGGAACTCGCTATGTCGAGCAGTCGGATGGGGCCGCGGAAGACGAACGAGAACCAGTACATCGGCCCCACGGTCATCAACGCGACGCGCTCCGAGCGCTCGATGCCGAGCATCTTCGGCACCTGCTCGCCGAGGACGATGTGGAGGAAGGTGATGACGAGGAAGGCAATGGCGGAGGCGACGAAGTGGCGCGCGGTGATCGAGACGTAGTCGCCGAAGGGCGGCGGGATGGACGCGCCGAGCCGGTCGAAGGGCGGGGTGAGCAGCTCCGCGAGCGTGGCCTCGCCAATCCACCCGAGCGCGAGCGACGAGAGCGTGACGCCGAGCTGCGTCGCAGAGATGTAGGCGCCGAGGTTGTCCTTGAAGGCGAGCAGGCGGCGCGCCTTCTTGTTGCCCGCCTCGGCCAGCGTGGCAATCCGCATCCGCCGCACGCTGACGATGGCGAACTCCGAGGTGACGAAGAAGCCGTTGGCGGCGACCAGCACGAAGACTGCGAGAATTCTGAGGAACGTTTCCATCTGCCGGAAGCCCCGCGGCGGAGTCGTCGTCATGAATTGAGAAAAATCGTAAGCAAGCTTAGTGAAGAGAAAAGGGAAAAGGCAAGAGGCGGAAGGGGAAAAAGAGTGACGAGTGACGAGTTGAAGACAAGCTCTTGCTCGTCACTCGTCACTCGTCACTCGTCACTTCGCTTTTCTTTAAGTGTGAGAAGAACTCGACGAGGCGATTCTCGGCCCAGTGGCGGTCTTCGCCTTCCACGTGGTCGGAGAGGAAGCCGACGTGGCCGCCGCGGCGCGTGAGGACGAGCAGCACCTCGGGGTTGCCGGCGATTGAAGCATCGAGGAAAGGCTCAAGCGGGATGAGCGGGTCGTCGGCCGAGTGGATGATAAGGGTCGGGACTCGGATACGGTCGATGACCGGGCGCGAGCTGGTGCGCGCGTAGTAGTCGGAGGCATCGCGATAGCCGCCATGCGGCGCGGTGAAGCGTTCGTCGAACTCGCGGATGGTGCGCACGCGGCGCAAGTGCCGCGTATCATACGTGCCGGGGCTCATCCTTACTTTGCGCCGAACGCGGTCGCGCAGGTGGCTGACGAAGCTCCAGCGATAGAGTGCATTGCTGCGACGTTCGAGCGCGGAGGCGCAGGAGTCGAGGTCGATGGAGGGCGAGACGGCGGCCACGCCCTTGAGCGAAGGCGGCGCGTCCGCGCCGTAGTCGCCCGTGAGCCGCAAGACCATGTTGCCGCTCATCGAGAAGCCCGCAAGGAAGATTTCCGACAACCCCTCACGCCCCGCCAGCTCTTCGAGGACGACGCGGCGGATGTCCTCCGTCATGCCGCTGTGATAGAGCGTCGCGGCGAGATGCTCGGTGCCGCCGCAGTTGCGCATGTTCATGCCGACGACGTTGAAGCCGCGACGATATGCCTTCTGCGCCGCGCCGAGCACGTAGAGCGAGTCGGTCGAGCCTTCGAGCCCGTGCAGCAGAAGCAGCGTCGGCGCCTCGTGCCTCTGTGGCTGCCAGCGGCACTTGAGAAGAACGCTCGTACCCGGCTCGACCTCGAACAGACGCGACTCGTAGAGCGCGCGCTCCTCGCGCAGCGCGCGCTGGCGCGGGAAGTGTTTGGACGAGACGATGGTCTGCGCGTGCGGGCCGGGAAAGAGCGGGTGCGGCACGAACGGCTTCGACGCGAAGGCGCGCGCGACTCGGTCGAGCCGCGCGCTCAGAGCTTGAGGCGGGATGTGTTCGACGGCTGCGGTGTGCGAGTTAGTCAGCCGTCCGCTTTCGCTGACCGTTTCCATCGGCGTCGTGTGTCATTGAAAAAGTCAGACCAGCCGCGTCGGTTCACTGACGGGCGGGTCGCCGGCCGGCTTCGGCGTGCCGGGCTCCTCGACGGGCGAGGTGGGCGTAGGCGCGTCGGGCGGGAGCGGCAGCGTCGGGGCCTGCGCAGGGTCGTCGGGGTGTGTGGGCGGAAGCTCCGGTTGCTGCTCGGGCTGCGGCGGCTCGGCGTTGGGGTTGCGGCTCAAAGTTTCTCTCCCTCCTCGTTCGCGGAATGCAAAGACTCTAGCACGAATCGGCATTGCGCCACACATCTCTCTTCAAGTCTAAAGGAAAGTCGAGCGCGCGGGCGCAGCACGAGTGTTGAGTTGAGCGAGGGCAGAGGCGCACGCTGAAACGGTCGCGGGGCGCGGTCGTGGCGCAAGGCGCCGGGGCAATAAAGGAGGCGCATCCATGACAACCATCGTCGTCACATACCTCTCGTACGTCTGCCTGAGCGTCGCGCTCACGGTCTGGGTCGCGCAGACGCTCCACAAGAACGGGCGCATCTTTCTCGTCGATGTCTTCCACGGCAACGAGGCGCTGGCCGACTCGGTCAACCATCTGCTCGTCGTCGGCTTCTACCTCATCAACTTCGGCTACGTGACGCTGGCGCTGAAGCTCGGCTACCAGATCGAGACGGCGCAGGAGGGCATCGAGGCCCTGTCGTGGAAGATCGGGCTGGTGCTGCTCGTCCTCGGCGCGATGCACTTCTTCAACCTGCTCGTCTTCACGCGCATCCGCCGCGGCACGACCTACGGCCGCA
>JBJMGQ010000118.1:0-33899 GCA_045807845.1 Pyrinomonadaceae bacterium
ACGCCCGAGGCGCTTGAGCAGTTCCGCCGCAAGCACGGGCTCGACCGCCCCGCCTTCTTCTTCTCCTACACGGCGGAAGAGGAGGGCGGCCCGCGCCACTTCAAGTGGAACGGCGCCGACAACCGCTACCTCGATTACTGGAGCGGGGTTCTACACGGCGACCTCGGAAGTTCCTTCCGCACCGACTGTCCCGTCACTAGGGCGATCTTCTTAAAGTGTTCCGACGAAGAAGGTACTAACGCCTCGTGGTGGGGGTTCTTTCAACAGCTATTCGGTTCGAGATTCGTGGCGACAGCGATGCTGGCTGTAGCTGCCTTAATCATTGCCGTCTCAATCGCCGTCCCGCTCGGCGTCGTGGCGGGGACGAATCGCGGGAGCCTTTTAGACAACGCGCTCTCGGTCGTCGCGCTCGTCGGCATCTCTCTGCCGAGTTTCGTCGTGGGGCCGCTGCTCATCTACGTCTTCGCCGTGTGGTTGGGCTGGCTCGACCCTTCGGGGCGCTTCGGTTGGTCGAGCATCATCCTGCCGGCCATCACGCTCGGCGCGGCGCTCTCGGCGCTGCTGACGCGCATGGTGCGCTCGTCGGTGATTGAAGAGATGGGCGAGGACTACGTCCGCACGGCGCGCGCGAAGGGCTTGAGCGAGCGCACGGTCGTCTACAAGCACGTCCTCAAGAACGGGCTCATCCCCGTCGTCACCGTTCTCGGCCTCCAACTCGGCGTGCTGCTCGCGGGCGCCATCATCACCGAGAAGATTTTCAACTGGCCCGGCATCGGCCTCCTCCTCGTCGAAGAGGGCATCAACAAGCGCGACTATCGTTTGGTGCAGGGCTGCGTCCTCGTCATCAGCGTCACCTACATCCTCGCCAACACGCTGACCGATCTACTCTATCGTCGGCTCGACCCGAGGATACGCGTCTCCTGAAACGCCGTGTGGGAGCTATGAGGAATATTTCGAAATCGGGTGCGGGCGCGCGCTTGAAAAATAAGGCGGGCGCGCCTCCCGCCTCCGTTAAAAAGTCGTTCGTCTCGGAGATTATCTGCCGGGTCGCGCCTAAGCTCGGCGCGCGGGTGTTGATGGAGCCGGAATATGGGTTCGTCGGGGAGATCACGTTCAGCAGTGGCAAGAAGGTTCTGTTCCGCGACAGGAATTTCAACATCAACCCGCTCGCATCTTCCGAGATAGCGAAGGACAAAGGGTACGCCGATTTTTTCTTGCGGCACTATGGCTACAGCACCTCCGAGGGGCAAACCTTCTTTAGCGAGGCGCTCAACCAGAGGCTCCGGACTAAGAGAACAATTGACGACGGCTTCGCTTACGCCGCGGCGCTCGGCTTCCCCGTCATTCTCAAGCCGAACAACCTCAGCCAGGGAACTCTCGTCACCAAGGTCTACAACAAGAAGGAGTACTACACCACCGCGAGGAAGATCCTGAGAAGGACTTCCGTGATGTTAGTCCAGAGATTCTACGCCGGGAACGACTACAGAATCGTAGTGCTTGACGACGACGTTATCTCAGCCTATCAGCGAATACCCTTGTTCGTGACCGGCGACGGCCGGTCGAGCGTCGGGCAACTCGCGCTGCGGAAGCAGAAGCATTTCAACAGAATCGGCAGAGATACGCAGATGGACTTGGACGACTTCAGGATCAGGCAGAAGTTGAGGAGGCAGCGGCTCACGCTGGACAGCATCCCCGCCAGAGGCGAGCAACTCTACCTTCTGGACAACGCAAACCTTTCGACGGGCGGCGACGCCGTTGACGTTACCGATGGCATCCACCCCGACTACAGACGCCTCGCGGTCGATATCACGCGGGACATGGGCCTACGCATGTGCGGCGTGGACATCATCGCCGGCGGCGACATCGGCGCCCCTTTGCGCGACTACTTCATCATCGAGATCAACAGCTCGCCGGGGCTGGACAACTACGCCTCAATCGGCACGGAACAGAAGGAGAGGGTAGATGAGTTGTACCTGAAGGTGCTGAAGGCACTTGAGCCGGAGTGACCCGGAGGAGTTTGAGGTGACCAATACGGCATCCAGCGCGCGTCATTGTTCCCGGGCCTTGACGGCATAGCGAGCCACCTCCAATGGCTCAAAACGGAGTCCCACTAAGCGCATTCAGCAAAGTTCAAGCCGGGGGCGGCTGACAGCCGTACGTGATTAGACTATGAACCGACTCGCCATCTTCGGACTCGTCTTCATCGTGCTGCTCGTGTTGGTGGCGCTGTTCGCGCCGTGGATTGCGACGCATGACGTGGGCGTGCCCGATCTGCTGGCGCGGTACAAGCCGCCTTCCGCAGAGCATTGGCTGGGGACGGATGCGACGGGGCGCGACGTGTTCTCAAGGGTGGTGTTCGGGGCGCGCATCTCTTTGCAGGTGGGGTTGGTAGTGGTCTCCGTGTCGGCCGCGGTGGGGACTTTGATTGGCGCGCTCGCGGGCTACTACGGCGGTTGGATAGACCGCATCGTGTCGGGCTACGTCCTCAACGTCTTCCTCGCCTTCCCCGGTCTGCTGCTTGCCATCGCAATGGTCGCGTTTCTCGGCGCGGGACTGAACAAGCTCATCCTCGCGCTGTGCGTCATCGGTTGGGTCGGTTACGCGCGCGTGATGCGCGGGCAGGTTCTGAAGGTGCGCGAGTACGACTTCGTGCAGGCGGCGCGTGCACTGGGCGCGCGCGACTGGCGCATCCTGCTCTTCCACGTGCTGCCGAACGCCGTGCAGCCGCTCATCGTGCAGGCGAGCCTCGGCATGGCCGGCGCGGTGCTGTCAGAGGCTTCGCTCTCGTTTCTGGGCCTCGGCGTGCCGCCGCCCGCGCCTTCGTGGGGCGTGATGCTCGAAGAGGCACGCGACCTCGCCACGCTCTCGCGCGCGCCGCACGCGATGCTCGCGCCGGGCATCGCCATCGCGCTCACCGTCCTCGCCTTCAACTTCCTCGGCGACGGCCTGCGCGAGTACCTCGACCCGCGCCAGCGCAAGCGCTGAGCAGCATCATGAAGGTCTGTTACACGCCGCGTTACTACGCCGACATCGGCGAAGGGCACGTCTTCCCCATCCGCAAGTTCGAGCTGGTGCGCGACCGTCTGTTCGCCGAAGGGACGCTCACGCCCGCCGAGATTTACGAACCGCGCGAGGCGCCGTTGGCCGACGTGCTGCTCGCGCACACCGACGACTACGTGACGCGGCTGCGCGCGGGCTCTCTGACGCAGAGGGAGATAAGGCGTTTGGGGCTGCCGTGGTCGAAGGCGCTCGTGCGGCGCTCGTTTCTCGCCACGGCGGGGACGTGCGCGGCGGCGCGGTTCGCGCTTGATGAAGGAATCGGGGCGAACCTCGCGGGCGGGACGCATCATGCCTTCCCCGACCACGGCGAGGGCTTCTGCGTGCTCAACGACGTGGCCGTCGCCGTCCGCGTGCTGCGGCGTGACGGCCGGGCCCGACGCTTCGCGGTCGTAGACCTCGACGTGCATCAGGGCAACGGGACGGCGCACATCTTCGCGGAAGACCCGTCGGTCTTTACCTTCTCGATGCACGGCGCGAAGAACTATCCGCTCTTCAAGCAACGCTCGTCGCTCGACGTGGAGTTGGCCGACGGCACCGCGGACGACGAGTATCTGGCGACACTCGCGCACAATCTGCCGCGCGTCTTCGAGCACGCGCCCGACCTCGTCTTCTACCTCGGCGGCGCAGACCCGTACGTCGGCGACAAATTGGGCCGCCTCTCGCTCACCTTCGCGGGCCTGCGCGCGCGCGACGAGATGGTCTTGCGCTCGGCCTCGGCGAGCGGCGTGCCCGTCACTACCGTGATGTCGGGAGGCTACGCCGCCGACATCGACGACACCGTCGAGATACACTGCAACACCATCCGCGCGGCCAAAGAGATTTTCAATCCCGCCCCGAACAACTTATAATCCGCTCCCGCATGTGGAGAGTCATCTGGAACATCTTTAAGAAGGGCGCGCTGGTCGTGCTGGCGCTCTTTACGCTGTTCGTCGTCTACGAGGTCTTCACGTTCCCGCGCGTCTCCGACCTACAGACGAAGAACCCGGAGACGACGAGCATGATCGAGACGCGTCTGAAGGAGGCGCGCGACGATGGGCGCGAGCCGCGGCGCGTGCAGCAGTGGGTGCCGCTCTCGCGCATCTCGATCAACCTCCAGCGCGCCGTGCTCGCGGGCGAGGACACAAACTTCGTCGCGCACAACGGCTTCGACTACGAGGCCATCCAGAGGGCTTGGGAGTCGGGGCAGAAGGAGGTCGAGAAGGAGGCCAAGCAGGAGGGCGACGACGACCCTTCGGACTGGATTCCAGACCTGAGCAAGTTCAAGCGCGGCGGCTCGACCATCTCGCAGCAGCTCGCCAAGAACCTCTATCTCTCGACGGAGCGCACGGCCGCGCGCAAGGTCAAGGAGGCGGCCATCACCTACTTCCTCGAACGCTCGCTGACGAAGTGCCGGATACTGGAAATCTATCTCAACGTCATCGAATGGGGCGACGGCATCTACGGCGCGGAGGCCGCGGCGCAAGCATACTTCCACAAGCCCGCCGCCAATCTCACCCCGCAGGAGGCGGCCTACCTCGCCGCGATGATTCCCTCCCCGCTCAACATCTTCAACCCGCAAAAGAACCCCCGCCGCGTCCAGCGCCGCCAGCGCATCCTCCTCCGCGGCATGAACTCGGTGCGGTTGCCGCAGTGTTGAAGGGGAGTAGGCAGTAGGCAGATGGCAGTAGGCAGTTAGGGCAAGAAGAGGTTAGCGGAACAGGTCTCAAAGAATCGGAGGCAGCGAGATTATCACTCGCTGCCTCCGATTTGTTTGCGTGGGTTGGTTTAGGAAGACTTCCTGCCTTCAACTGCCTACTGCCATCTGCCTACCGCCTTCTCCTCACAATGCGAACTCACGCGCCAGCCTCAATTCAGCCTTGCGGAGTTCGTAGCGACCGCGGCCGAGGTTGCCGTCGGGCTTCATGGCGAGGACGACGAAGTATTCCGAGGAGAAGAGGCGTGCCAGCACGCGCGCGCCCTCGAAGTTGACGAACAGCTCCTGCGGCGCTCCGAGCCCCGTGTTGATGCCTGCGCGCATGGCGCTGCGGACGAGCGAGGTGACCTCGGCCGCCGCCACGTCCATGTTCGCGTCGCTCCCTTCGGGCAGGAAGACGCGCTCGACCGCGATGCCGTCCATGCCCATGATGAGTGCGCCGGTCGCGCCCTCTGTGCGTTCGACTATCTCTGTGAGTGCCTGCTTGAACATCTCTGCTTCAGTCCTCCTTTACGGGCGGGGCGGGGTGGTCGTCTGCGGCTCGCTCGTGGGGTAGACGGGCTGTGTGAGCGAAGACGTGGGCGACGACTGCTGCGAGTTGGGGCCGGCGGGCACCGACGTGGCGGGCGTGTTCGTATCGGGGTTGCCGAGCGGGACGGGCTGCGGGAGGGTCACCGAGCGCGTGGTCGTCGCGGGCTCCGTCTCGATGCGGCGCCCCTGATAGTCCGGCCGGTAGATGCGCGGCGTGATGAAGAAGAGGATTTCGTCGGTGCTGCGCGTGACGTTTTTGCGCTTGAAGAGATTGCCGAGGACGGGCAGGTTCGAGAGCCCCGGCGTGCGGGTCTGCCTGTCGTTCTCGCGGTCGTTGACGACGCCGCCGACCACCGTGGTGCCGCCATCGGGCACGAGCACTTCGGTCTGCATGCGCTGCGTGTCGATGCCGGGTGTGCCGAGCGCGTTGACGGTGGTGTTCACCGTGTTGTTCTCCATCGTCACGCGCAGGATGACCGTGCCCGCGTCCGTGATCTGCGGGGTGATGGAGAGACGCAGGGGGACGGAGACGAAGGTCGTCGTGAAGATGGCCGCGCCGCCGCCGCCCGCGCTCGTCTGCGGCGTGATGACGGGAATCTGCGCGCCGCTCTCGATCTGCGCCGAGCGGTTGTTGAGCGCCGTGACGCGCGGCGTGGCGACCACCTTCGCCTGACCCTTGCTCTCGGCCGCCGTGATGAGCGCGCCGATCTGCGCGGTGCCGAAGATGCCGGTCGTCAGTCCGATGACGGTCGTCGGGTTGTTGGCGCCGAGCCCGGCCGAGGCCGAGGGCGTGCCGGTCAACCCACCCGGCAGGCCGCCGGGGTTCAGGCCCGACGTGCCGTTCGGGAAGTTCTCGAATGAGATGCCGCCGCCGCGGCTCGGGTTGAAGACCGCGGCCGAGAGCTGGACGCCGAGGTCGCGGCTGAAGCTGCGGCTGGCGAGCACGATGCGCGTCTCGATCTCGACCTGCGGCTCGGGCTGGTCAAGGAGCGTGATGAGTCGGCGGACGGCCTCAAGGTTGTCGCGCACGTCCGTCACGATGAGCGTGTTGCTGCGCGAATCGACCTCGATGGCACCGCGCGTCGAGAGCCTGCGCTTGATGATGGGGAGGATGCCCGCGTCGCCGCCCGAGCCCGCGCCCGCGCTCGACGCGCCGCCGCCCGTGAACGAGTCGGCGCCCGCGCTCGCCGAGGCGAGCGTGCCCGAGGCGCGCGCGTAGTTGAGACGAATGAACTCGGTGAAGAGCGGCTGGTTGAGGAGCTGCGCGTCGCGCAACGCCGTGCGCGCCGACTCCTCCTCTGCGCGAATCTTGGCCTCTTCCTTGAGCACCGTGAGCGTCGCGACGCGCAGGATGTTGCCGTTGACTTCGACGCCGAGGCGGTTGGCCTTCAGGATCGAGTCGAGCGCGAAGTTCCACGGCACGTCCGTCACGTTAATGGTGACGGGAACATTCCTGACCGAGGCGTCCACGACGAAGTTCACGCCGTACTGTTCGGTGATGTAGTTGAGGATGTCGCGGATGTCGGCGTTGACGACGTTGAGGCTGATGGGCTCGCCGACGAAGCCGGTCTGACCGTACTGCGCGCCCTGTGTGGGCTGCGTCGTCTGGCCGGGGGTGGAGGGAGCGGGCGCCGCAGTGCGCGTCTGCGCCGGGTCGGCGGGTGCGTTGGAAGCGGCGACGGCGGGAGCATCGCCGGCCGTGAGTTCGAGAACGAGCTGACTGCCTTCGAGGCGCGAGCGGTCGCGCGCCGGAGTGCGCAGAGCGACTTGGAGACTTGAGACCGGCTCACCCTCGCGCAGCGTGTGCTTGACGGTCAGGCTCTCGACCAGCGGCGAGGTGACGCCGTAGGCGGGCGAGAGCTGCGAGCCGTCAACACCGGGCAGCTCGACGACGACGTGGAGCGCATCGGGGTGCCGCACCGTGTAGGGCATCGGGGCCGTCCCCTCGATGGTGATGAGCGTGGCCGCGCCGGAGACGGCCGCGCGCACGGAGGTGGCAACGGGCGGCTTCACAGCCGCCGCGCCGACGGGGCTGTTGCCGAGTGCCAGTGGGCCCAACGCGACGACGAGCAGGAGGACGAGCGCGCCTCTCACCGCGGCCGCGGGTAATTTTTTGGTGTGTGCCATGTTCTTCATCCTTCGGAGCCATCGCCGCCGGGCCGCTTCCGCCACGCGCTAACGCTCGTCGGGGTTGACTGACTCAGCCGACCCTTAAAGCGCGCGCCGCACAACGCGGATGACCCACGGCCATGTTGTCAAAGTAAACGCCGCGGGGCGCGGCACTGCAAAGGTTCTTTACCTCCGTTCGAGTTCAGGCGGGACGAGGCGTCGGGACGGTGGGGCGATGTTGGGCAGAGGCTTTAGGGTTTCCCCTGCGGCTGGATGTGTTGGGGGTCGGCCTGCGGCTGGTTGCCGCCGCCGGTGCCGGTGCCGCCCTGCTGCTGCGGGGCGCCGGTCGCGAGGGCCTTGAGCGCTTCGATGAGCGCGGAGACATCGGACTTCTTCTCCTCGGCCGCGGGCGCCGCGGGCTGTGGGTCGCGCTGCGCGGTCAACTGGTCGGCGACCGAAGGCTGCACCAGAGGCTTCGTCTCGACGGCGACTACGGTGTGGCCGTCAGTCCACTTCGTCTGCTTGCGGAAGACGAGGCGCGACTCTTCGATGGCGACGAGCATCCCGTCGTAGAACTGCTCGCCCGGGTAGACGACGTAGGAGAGCTTGATGGGCGTCGCCTCGACCATCGCGGCGTAGCCGCGCGGCGTGCGGAAGATGCCCTTGACCTCCACCTCCGCGAGCGTGAGCGCGGTGGTAGGTTTGGGCGCCACCTGCCGGAGGTTCATCGCCGCCAGCTTCTGCGCCTTGTAGTTGTCGATGCGCGCCTGTATGGGCGGGACGGCGACGGGCCCGGGGGCCTTCTTCTCGACCTTGCGCTTGACGGGCGGCTTGAACTTCGCGAACGGGTCGCGCTGCGTGGCGCGGTAGGTGCTGCTCGCGGTCTGCGCGGGCGCCGTGGCCGCCGCGGCGGCGACAAGCGCTGCCGCCAGAAGTCCCTTGAGCGTGCTGGGCATGTGTCTGTTCTTCATAAACTCTTCCTGCATTCCGTCTGCGACGTTTGCTCGCTGCGGGCCGACGCCGGCGCGCGACCCTTCCCCCTCTTACTCGGCGGACTCAGCCTTCGGCGACTTCGAGTCCTTATCCTTCGTCGAGTCCTTATCCTTCTTGCCCTTGTCCTTACCATTGGGCTCCGGCGCCTGTAGCCTCTCGGGCGTGACGTAGTAGGCCGTCACGAGGAACGTGGCCGAGACGGTCTGGTTCGCCTTCTCGCCGAGGTTCTTGTCATTCAGCTTCGTGACCTTGAAGTCCGTAATCGAGACGATGCGCTGGTAGGAGGCCATCTGCGCGAAGAACTGCCCGAGGCTGTTGTAGTTGCCCGTGACCTCGATTGCGACCGGCTTACCCGTGTAGAAGTCCTGCTGCACCTCTTCCTGCGGCGAGAACTTGGTGAGCGTCAGGCGGCCCTTGGCTCTGTCCTGCACGTTCTGCAAGACCATCGTCAGCTCGCGCTGCTCGGGCAGGAGCAGCTTGAGGTCTTCATAGTCGGCCTTGGCGCGCTCGTAGTTGGCCTTGAATTCGTTGAGGCGCTGCGAGGCAACGACCGCTCCGGCGTTGGCGCGCAGAAGGCTCTCGACCTTCGTCTCGATCTCGCTCGTCTCGGCACGCGTCGAGCGCGTGACGAAGTACCAGAAGGCGCCGTAGACGACGAGCGCGACCCCGCCGAAGATGGCGAGCTGCACGTACCAGGGTTTCTCTTGTAGGGCGTCGAGTTTTAACATCGTTCGTTTCCTTCCGGTCTGCCGTTACTACTACTACTTCTTCGCGCCCTTCTTGGCGGGGTCGGCTTCCGGCTGCTGGTTCGGGCCGTACTTGCATTTGATGGTGAACGTGAAGACTTCGGGCTTGAATTTATCGTCGATGGGGCCCTCGGCCGCGCTGTAGTCATCCTTGTTGATCTGAACTTCCTTGCGCTCGGCCTCAATGCTCACGTTCTGGAAGAGGCCGTCGGAGAACTCAAGACTGCGGCCGAACTGCGTGACCGCGTACTCGTTGGGCGACTGCCCCTCGATGATCAGATCGCCGGCCTTCTGCTCGATGGTGTTGAGGCGAAAGTCGGGGTCGGCGGGCAGACGCGAGTTGAGGTCGGAGAGGAGCGAGACCGGCCCCTGCTGCGAGCTGCGGAGCTTCTTGATGACATCGATGCGCGACTGGATGTCCTTGAGCTTCTTCTCTAGGTCGGCCTGCTCCTTGTTGACGGCGGCCATCTGCGCGGCAATCTGCTCCTGCTTCTCCAGCTCAGCCTGCGCCTTCTTCTGCGAAGCCGCGGCGCTGTAGAAGTCGAAGACCATCGCGAGGCCGAGCAGGACGCCGACGGCCGCGCCGAGCGTCCAGAAGCGGGCGGCCGGGTTGGCGACCTTCGCTTCGACGACCGCGGCGCTCGACTGGCGCTCGGTGACGGAATCCAAAAGATTGACCTTGATCATTTAAGCATCTACTCCTCTCAGGGCGAGCCCCACGGCGACCGCCATCTCGGGCACGACCTCGCGCATGTACTCGGGGTCGAAGCGGCGCGCGTCCACCTTGATATTGCGGAACGGGTCGAGCCGCTCGACCGGCATCTCGAAGCGATTCGAGAGGAACTCGGGCAGACCCCGCAGCTTCGAGCCGCCGCCTGAAATCAGAATCTTCTGAACGCTGCCGTCGTTGTCGTCGGCCGTCGCGCGGTAGAAGTCGAAGGTCTTCGAGATTTCCAGAGCGAGCATGTCCGACACGGACTCAAGCGCGCCCTCGATGGCTTCGGGCTGCACGCCCGCGGGCGCTTCGCCGCCGCGCTTGACCTGCTCGGCCAGCTCGTAGGTGAGCCCCAGCTCCTTCTGTAGGACAGACGTGTACTGGTTGCCGCCGACCGAAACGTCGCGCGTAAAGACGCTGCGGACGCCGCGCAGGATGTTGATGTTCATCGTCGAGGCGCCGACGTTGAGAAGCGCCACGACGAGGTTCGCCGCCGGCTGGTAGTTGACCTCGTAGCAGTTCTGCAAGGCGAAGGCGTCCACGTCGATGACGGCCGGCTGCTTGCCCGCGAGCTGGATGGCCTGCTTGAGGTTGGCGACGAAGTCGCGCTTGCAGGCGGCCATCAAGACGTGCAAAGAGTCGGCGCCCGAGCCGACGACCTGATAGTCGAGGCTCACGTCGGAAATCTCGAACGGGATGTGCTCCTCGGCGTGCCAGTCGATGGAGCCCTCAAGCTCCTCGCGCGTCATCTGCGGCACGATGATGTTCTTGACGATGACGGAGCTGCCGGAGACACCGGCGGCCACGCGGTCGGTCTTGAACTGGTGTCGCGAGAAGACGCCTGCGATGACGCCCGAGACATCGTTCAGCTCCATGATCTGCCCGTCCACGACCGTGTCGGGCTGGAGCCCCTCGAAGCCGAGGTTGACGAGCGAGAGCGCGCCGGGCTTCCCCGAAAGCTCGACCGCCTTGACCGAGCTTGAACCGATGTCTAGGCCCACGAGGCCCTTGTTGCCAAGATTCTTTCTGAACATAGCCTATCCGTTCCTCGAAGACTTTCCCTGTCGCTGTCGGTGGAGTTGGCGGAGGCGCGCGCGTGCGCGCAAGACCCTCGCGTGCGTCGTGCGCCAGGATGGCGGCGCTTGCGTGTTCTGCGTATCGGAGTTCATCTCTTGCGGGTCGCTTTAGCGCGCCGTACAGGCGTGCGGGAGTTAGAGGTGGGGTTTACTGCTGACGTTCCGGCTGAAGCTGTGTGCGTCCGAAGGCGGGATTGCGTCGCGGGCGTCTCTAGCGGGCTTGGGAGTGGCTCCGCTGCGGCTCAAAGAATCTCCCCTTCGGCAACCCGGCCGAGTCGAAGCTGCTTCGACTCCCGTCGGCTTTGCGGCCCACGCTCGCGCGTGGTGTGCCTTTCTCGGTTGAGTTTCAAAGGCGGCCCCGGCGGCTCTCTTCCTCCGCTTGCGTGGCCGGCCGCTACTTCTCAAATGGCGCCTCGCAGACGTGCCCCCCGCACAAGGCGGAGAGTAGGCGAAACACCTTCCACAGAGACTATAAGCCACACGGCCAAACCGTGTCAACCAGTATTTTGCTTGGTTTAACTCATGATATTTCTTAGTTTAAATGGCTTTCCTGGATTGTTTGAAGGACTTTTCCAGAAAATTTGTTAGGATGTGTGCCTATGGTCAACCTCCGGAGAGCACTCGTCGCCGTTCTGCTACTGGCAGTGCTCGCCTTCGCGTGGCTGTGGTTGACGCGCCCGCAGAGGGTGGACATGACCGCCTACGCCCCGGCCGACTCTATCGTCTACGCGGAGGCCGACAGCCTGCCGGCCATCATCGACGCCTTCACTTCGACCGGCGCTTGGCGCGAGTTGGCGCCGGCCGCGGGGGTCGAGGCGCGGCCGGGCGGGACGGGTTGGCTGCCCTCGTTCCTCTCCTTCACCGGTCTCGGCCCAAGCGACGCCGTCGTCCTCGCGCGCGCGCAGATCGCCGTCACCGTGCTCGGCTTCCAAGCGGCCGAAGAGTCGGACACGACGCTCAAGTTCACGCCGCGCGCGGCGCTCATCGCCGAGACGCACACGAGCGGTTGGCGCGTGCGTGCGGCCGTCGAGAAACTCGTCGGCGACTTCGCGCGCAGGACGTTCGAGCAACAGTCGTTCGAGCGCAAAGAGGTTGACGGCGTCCCCTTCTACCTCTGGGTCGAGCAGGCGGGTGCGCGCCGTTCAATCGTGGCGGCGGTTGAAGGGAGCGTGGCCGTCGTCGGCAACGACGAGGCATCCGTGCGTGCGTGCCTCGACGTGCGACGCGGCGCGCGTCCGAGCCTCGCGGGCGACGAGCAGTTGAAGGAGATGCGCGTGCGACTCGGCGGCAGCGGCGTGCTGGCCTTCGGCTACGCCCCGCGCGGGAGCGCCGCGAAGGCCGTCGAGGTCTTTGCGCCCGCCTTCGTCGGCGGCATGTCGCAGGAGCCGCACGTGCAGAGCGTGCTCGCGACCTTCCTCCCGCAGTTCATCAACCAGACGCTCGGCGCCGCCGGTTGGAGCGCGCGCGTGAGCGACGGCGTGCTCGAAGACCGTTACTTTCTGACTCTGCCCGCGGATGTTGCGCGCCGTCTTGAAGCGCCTTTCGCGCCGGCCGAACATCCGAAAGACGACGCGACACGTGTGCTGCCCGGCGACACATATCAAGTGACGTTCTACGATCTGCGCACACCGGAGGACGCTTGGCGCGGGCTCAACGCCGCGCTCTCTTCGCAGACAGACATCTCGCGCGCAACCATCATCACGCTCGCGCTCGAAGCGCTGGTCAAGCCCTACGGCATCGAGAACCCGCGCGAGTTTCTGCGCGCGTGCGGGGGCGAGGTGGCGACCGCGCGGCTCGAAGCGGCGAGCGAAGGCAAGGTGCTCGTCGCCTCCGTCCGCGACGCCGCGGCACTGCGCGCGCAGGTGCTCGAACACCTCGGCCGCGGCGCGCGTGTCGAGCGCGTGGGCCCGGCTGAGCTTCTCATCTCTGCGGACGAGGAACGCGGCGCGGCCGCGTTCGTGGATGGATTCGTATTGATGGGTTCGGAGGAGGACGTGCGCCTTTGCGTGCGCTCGCGCGTCGAAGAAGACGAAGCAGGGCGCGACGACCCACTCAAGTCGGCGACGGCGAGTTTTGCCGGCCACACAGCCTTCGCGCGCACGCTCACGGACGAGCGCGAGTCGGCGCGCGCCGTGCTCTCACACTTCGCGCGGCGCGGCGACGCGACACGGCTCGAAGCGGCGCTTGCGCATCGGCGCTACGCCGTCTCCGAGACGCTCCTTGCCGACGGCGGCTTCGAGAAGCGCACGCGCTCCGCCTTCGGGCTCTTCGGCGAGGTCATCACGCGCACGGCCCCGCGGTGAGAATGATGAAGTATGAACGATGAACGATGAACTGTAAGACAAGCCATCTTCAGTTCATCGTTCATCGTTCATACTTCATCGTTTAGCTGTCGGGCGACTTCGGGTCGAAGGGGTGTTCGGCGAGCACGGCGCGCATGTTGACCTGCCCGAAGAGAGTCTCAAGATAAGCCTCGAAGCGGTGGAGCGTCCGCGACAGCTCGCCCGCGTCGCGCGCCGCATCGATCTCCTCGGTGAAGCGTTCGAGCGTCTCCCAGTCCTTGTACATCAGATAGCGCTGGCTGCCCTCGCCGAAGGCGCCCAAGGCTTCGAGCACGCGCGTCGCGGGCGGCTCGTGGCCGTCGGCCGAGGCGCGCGCGATGAGCAGGACGAGCCCCCACAGCTCGCGCCGTAGTTCGAGCGACTGTTCGAGCTTGGTCGTGAACGAACGGAAGAGCGTCCCGCCGTCGAGCCCGGGCTCGAAGCTATGCGCGAGCGCGACGACCGACTGTTGATAACAGTCGCGCAGAAGTCCGGTCGCGTTCTCGACCTTCGCGAAGAGCTGCGGCGGCTGTCGCACGGAGCAGAGCCCGGTCAGCTCGTGCTCGAACGCCTTGCGCAGCTCCATCCGCACCGCGTAGGCCGTGCCGTCGAGTATTTCGCTCGCGCCGCGCTCGACGCCTTCGACGCGCAGCGCACGTCCTTCGATGAAGTCCAGCAGCGCGCGCGTCTCTTCGTGGATGAGCGTGAAGATCGGCAGCAGGCGCTTAAGCTGCGCGTCGTCCTTGAGCGAGGCTTCCACGAAACGCAGCAGTGCGAGCAGGCGCGAGAAGGCTTGAAAGATTTCGAACAGGTCTTCGCCGAGGTCGTCCAGCGTCTGCCCGTGCGCCAGCCTGACGAGCTGCTCCTGTAGCTCCGCGGCGACGGCCGCGTACCCGGCGGCGAGGATGAGCCCCGCGGCCTCCGAGCGCTTCAGCTCGCGTTCGAGGATGCTGCCCAGACTCGACCAGGCGACGAAGCCGACCGCGCTCGATTCAAGCAGCGCATCGCTCAGGCGGCACACGTCCCTGAAGACTTCGCCGAGGTCGCCGAGCGACTCCTGCGCGCCGGCGAGGCCGAGTGCGGCGGCGGGCGTCTCATCTTGAACCGGCGGCGCGTCACTGCGCGCGAGATTCGAGAGCAGGTGCAGGCAGCGCACGAGCGCGTCACGCACGACGCCCGTCTCGCACTTGAAGCTGCGCTCGCCGAGCCCCGTGCGCTCGGCTTCGGTCAGAGGATGGTTGGCCTCGTTAAAGAAGCTGCGGAGCGCGCGCAGCCACACCGCCAGCTCTTGCGCCGGTGGCAAAGCTTCTTGGGATGTCGGATGTTGGGACAGTTCCTTCACTCTTCCGGCGGGGTCGGCGGGGCGCGTGCCAAACCGCTCGGGCAGATTCTAGAATGACTTCGAGAACTTGGGAGAAGGGGCCGGTCAGGGCCCGAACGATTCTAAACAGGAAAGCCGCGAGCGGCAAAGTATTTTAACTTTGACACTCTGTCCATGAACGAATACACGGAGCTTCTGGTCGCCACCAACAACGCCGGGAAGGTCAGGGAGTTGTCACAGCTCCTCTCGGGCTTCCCCCTCCGCCTGCGCCTGCTCGGCGAGTTCTCAGACATCACCGAGGCCGAAGAGACGGGCGAGACGTTCGTCGAGAACGCGACCATCAAGGCGCTGCACTACTCCGCGCACAGCGGGCTGTTGACGCTCTCGGACGACTCGGGCCTCTCGGTGGACGCGCTCAACGGTGCACCCGGCGTCCGCTCTGCGCGCTACGCGGGGCGCGAAGCGACATACGACGAACGCATGTCGAAACTGCTCGGCGAACTGGACGCGACCGGCGACATCGAACGACGCGCGCGCTTCGTCTGCGTCATCGCCGTCGCAGACCCTTCGGCCGGCACGCTCCACACCTTCGAGGGCGCCTGCGAAGGCCGTATCGCCCAAGCCCCACGCGGCACGGGCGGCTTCGGCTACGATCCCCTCTTCATCCCCGACGGCCACGAACGAACCTTCGGCGAGCTGCCCGTCGAGGTCAAACACAGACTCAGCCATCGCGCACGCGCCCTCGCCCTCGCCGCCCGCCACCTCCGCGCGCGTTACACTTGACCCTTGAGCGAAGCGGTCTGTTAGAATGCCGACGGTCAAAGAACAAGCTCTTTTGTCACATCAAGTCTACGGGGCGTAGCGAAGTCTGGTATCGCGCTCGGTTTGGGGCCGAGAGACCGGGGGTTCGAATCCCTCCGCCCCGATTACCTTCCCTCTTCACTTCAACAAACAGCTAACCCCCTTTCGAGGCCACGGGCTCCTCTTCGGCTTCGAGGGTGGTGAACTCGGCCATGACCATGCGCTCGCCGGTCTCTGCGCAGCAAGCCTCTTCGTCGGGCGCGGCGACGCTCTTGTCGCCGTGGCGCGGGAGCCAGAAGGCGACGAGCAGCGCGAGACCGGCGAGCGCCGTGCCCGTCCAGAAGACGTTGTGAATCGCCAACGCCATCGACTCTTGTAGCTCGTCGAGCACCTCGGGCGGGAGCGCCGCGCGCGCCTGCGGGTCGATGAGCGCGTTCGGGTTGGAAGCAAGCTCAGCCGCGCGCTCCGGCGTGAGCGGCCCCGCGCCCGTGCGCGCGACCCTTTGCAGATGCGAGGCTAAGCCCGCCGAGAGCACCGCGCCCATCACCGCCACGCCGACCGCACCGCCTATCGAACGCGAGAACTGATTGAGCGAAGTCGCGATCCCCAACTGCGCGCGCTCGACCGACTGCTGCACGGCGATGAGCAGCGTCAGCATCGTCAGCCCCAGCCCCGCCCCGATAAGCACCAGATCGACATAGAGCCACACGCGCGGCGTCGTGCGCTGGAAGCTCGACAGGAGCGCGAAGCCGAGCGTCAGTAGAAAGAGTCCCGCCAGCGTCGTCGGCCTGTAGCCGACCTTCAAGAGCAGACGCCCGCCGACAACCGAGAGCCCGACCCAGCTCAGCATGAGCGGCGTCAGAAGCGAACCGGCCTCGGTCGCCGTCGAGCCCAGAGCGCCCTGCGCGAACAGCGGCACGAAAGAGATGGCGCCGAACATCGCTACGCCCGCGAGGAACCCCGCCACGACCGAGACCGCCACGACGCGATTGCGGAACAGCCCGAGCGGCACGATGGGGTCTTGCGCCAGACGCTCGACGTAGAGGAAGAGCGCGCCCAGCGCGACCGCGGCGGCCAGCAACCCGAGGTTACGCCCCGACGCGAACTCGCGCAGCGTCGCCCCGCCTTCGACGAGCGCGAGCATCAAAAGCGTAATCGAAGCCATCAACAACGCCGCGCCCGCGTAGTCGATGGAGGGCCGACTGTGCCGCTTCGGCTCCTTCAAAGAGAGCTGCATGATGATGGCGGCGAGAATGCCGAACGGCACGTTGATGTAGAAGACCCAGCGCCAGGAGAGCTGGTCGGTGATGAAGCCGCCGACGATGGGCCCGACCACGCTCGAAATTCCCCACACGCCGCTGAAGAACGCCTGCATCCGCGCGCGCTCCTCGACCGTGTACACGTCGCCGATGATCGTCATCGCGAGCGGCACGAGCGCCCCCGCTCCCAACCCCTGCACCGCGCGATAGGCGATGAGCTGCGTCATCGTCCCCGCCATCCCGGACAGCACCGAGCCGAGCAGGAAGACGGCGATGCCGAGCTGGAAGAGGAGCCTGCGGCCGTACAAGTCAGAGAGCTTGCCCCAGACCGGCACCGTGATGGTCGAGGTGATGAGATAGGCCGAGAAGACCCAACTGTAGTGACTGAGCCCCCCGAGCGAGGCGATGACCGTCGGCATCGCCGTCCCGACGACGGTCGCCTCCAGCGCCGCCAAAAACATCCCCGTGATGACCCCGAGCGTCACCGCAAGGCGCCTGCGCGAAGACATCACGAGCGTCTGCGCGCCCTCTGAGACAGCATGACTTTCCATAAACTGAGGATGATACTATGCGGCGCAGCGCACCTGTGTGTGCTCTGCTTGGAGATTGTGGGACAAAAGATTCACTGACACGATGAAGGAGGAACGCGGAACGATGAACTGAAAGCCCGATCTCTTCAGTTCATCGTTCCGCGTTCCTCCTTCATCGTTCCGTTTACGTGACGACGGTCGGCTCGTCTGTGCCGAAGCGTTCGCGGAGGCGGAGCATCTCCCTGACTCCCTGCTTGAGTGAGCCGAGTGCTTCTTCGATGTCGCTCGCTCCGGCGTCGTCGCGGTAGCGCTCGATGTAGATGCGCAGCGTCGCGCCCGCCGTGCCCGTGCCCGAGAGACGCAGCACCGCGCGCGAGCCGTCTTCGAGGAAGATGCGCACGCCCTGCCGCGAGGTCGTGCTGCCGTCAACAGGGTCTGTGTAGCCGAACTCGTCGGCGCGCTCGACGCGGCTGCCGCCGAGCGGCGTCCCGGCGAGGTCAGCAAGAGTACCGCTCAACTCCGACATCATCTCCGCGGCGGCCACGGCGTCGAGCCCCTCATAGTCGTGGCGCTGATAATAACTGCGCCCGAACCTGCGCCAGTGCTCGCGCACGCCCTCTTCGACCGACTTCTCCGTCACCGCGAGTATCGAGAGCCAGCACAGAACGGCCCACAGCCCGTCCTTCTCGCGCACGTGGTTCGAGCCCGTGCCGAAGCTCTCCTCGCCGCACATGGTCGCGAGCCCCGCGTCGAGGAGATTGCCGAAGAACTTCCAGCCGGTCGGCGTCTCGTAAGACTTGATGCCCAAGGCATCGGCTACGCGATCAACGGCCGTGCTCGTCGGCATCGAGCGGGCAACACCGGCGAGGCCGTCGCGGTAGCCGGGGATGCATTCGCTTGCGTGCTCGGCGATGACGGCCAGAGAGTCGCCGGGGGTGACGAAGAAGTCGCGGCCGAGAATCAGGTTGCGGTCGCCGTCGCCGTCGCAGGCCGCGCCGAAGTCAGGAGCGTCCGGCCCACTCATGCGCTTGACGAGTTCCGCGGCGTGCACGAGGTTCGGGTCGGGGTGGTGTCCGCCGAAGTCGGGCAGCGGCGTCCCGTTTAAAACAGTCCCGGCGGGCGCGCCGAGGCGTCCCTCGATAATCTGCTTGGCGTACGGGCCGGTGACGGCGCTCATCGCGTCGAAGAGCATGCGGTGACCGCCTGCGAAGTAGGCGCGCAGCCGCTCGAAGTCGAACAACTCCTCCATCACGGCCGTGTAGTCTTCGAGCGAGTCAATACGGACGACTTCAGTCCCGCCGACGCGGACGCTGCCCGTCTGTTCGAGGTCAACCTCCGCGTGTTCGACGATGAGGTAGCGCTCGATGGACTGCGTCCCGGCGTAGATGCGCTCGGTGACGGATTCGGGCGCGGGGCCGCCGTTGCGCGTGTTGTACTTGATGCCGAAGTCCTCGTCGATGCCGCCCGGGTTGTGGCTGGCCGAAAGCACCAGCCCGCCGAGCGCTTTCCGGCGACGAATGACGGCCGAGACGGCGGGCGTCGAGAGGATGCCGCTGCGACCTACGAGCAGGCGGCCGAAACCGTTGGCCGCGGCCATGCGGATGATCGTCTGGATGGCCTCGCGGTTGTAGTAGCGGCCGTCGCCGCCGACAACCAGAGTCTCGGCGCCGAACCCGTCGGCCGCGTCCCCCTTGATGGCGTCGAAGACCGACTGGACGAAGTTCTCAAGGTAGCCGGGCTGCATGAAGACGCGGGTCTTCTTCCGCAAGCCCGAGGTGCCCGGGCGCTGCCCCTCAAAGGGCTGCGTCGGGACGGTCTGCACGCTCTCCCCGCGAAATGGAGTCAAGGCTTCCCCTCCCACCGTCTGTTTTTGGAATTCGGTTAACCGACAGTGTATTCCCGAATCTCCCGGGAGGCAAAACCCGGGATGTTAAAAACGTGTCGGGCGGTTTCGGAGTCTGCGAATCATACGGCGCCCGGTCAAACGGCGCGGCCATCAACGTTTGTGGCTAATTTTTTTTAGAAAAATGGCCGAAAGTGCCATTTTTCCGAGACGCGAAGCCACATCGTGTGATATATGTCCTGACGCAAGCTTTTTGATTTCTTCCCGAATTTGCAGGAGGCAGTGCACCACCCAATGGCGACGAGAGAAGGCAAGAAACGCATGTCACAGTCCGAAGTGATCAATCACTTCGCCGAAAAATACGAGCTGAAGCGCGCACAGGTGAAAGAGTTTTTCGAGGAGCTCGCGAACCTGGCAACCAACGAGGTCAAGGAGAACGGCGAGTTCGTCCTCCCCGGCTTCGGCAAGCTCGTTCGCTCCGAGCGCCAAGCGCGCGAGGGGCGTAACCCTCAGACGGGCGAGACGATCCAGATTCCTGCCAAGACGACGGCTAAGTTCCGTCTCAGCAAGGGTTTGAAGGATTCCATCGTCCCGAAGAAGTAGTCGGCGTCCGACGAGCCAGTCATACTTCTCAAATACCGGAAAAGACCGCCGGCGGGTTTTGGCAGGCATACTTTTGCCTTCCGACTTCGCCGGCGTCTCTTTTTACGGTTCATGGCAGTTCTGAGCCCATCCCTCTCAACTAGAACGACTTACCCTGCCTCGCAAAAATATTTTCTTGTGAATTGCGCTCCGCCCGCTTCCGGTCTGACCACATTAAAAAAAATTCTGGTAATTCAAATAATTTCAATGTAGAATGCGTTTTTCTTCTAGCCCCCTTATCCCCTACAGGGTTGTGGTGCTTTACCAAAAGCGGGCTGGACTGTGTGAAAATTCCGGGAATGCAACGGATTCGCATCCCTTGAACCCCCGGAAGCATCTAAATTGTCACTAATACAGAGCCCACCGGTCGAGATAGATTTGCGGGGGCCCGAAAACATAAGGAGCAGACGAAAAGTGATCGCTACTGAGAGATTTCCGCTGGCAGAACGGCTGAAGATGATTGACCACATCCAGGCACGCCGCTACTCGAAACTCGGCGGCCCCGCCCTCGACATCGCGACCGAGGGCATCATCCGCCACCTGCGCGCTTGTGACCGCATGGACGTCAACCCGGATGTCGCCGCCGTCCGCGAGATCATTGACGACGCGCTCAACGGCCGCCGTGTCTTCGCCGAGACCTTCAACCACGCTGCGTAAGACCTTTCACGCGCAGCTTTTGCCTGAGAAATTTGGAAAGCCGCCAGCATGGATGCTGGCGGCTTTCTACTTTTTACGGGGACGAAGGCCGGAGACAGAATTCTGCGCCGGTCAGGAAGACTTTCCGGGCGTGGCGCGCAGTTCCGACTGCTGCTCGATGAGTGTGTCGCGTTCGGGCGGTTCGTGCGTGGGGCCGTCGGCCTGTCGAAGCACGTCGAGGAGCGCGATGGTGATGGCGACGATGACAGGGCCGAGCACGATGCCGAGGACGCCGAAGACTTGTAGGCCGCCGAGCACCGAGAAGAAGACCAGAAGCTCGTGCAGCCGCGTCCGCTCGCCGACAAGCTTCGGCCGGAGGAAGTTGTCGATGCTCCCGATGACGAGGGCGCCCCACACGGTGAGCATGAGCGCCTTCCCCCAGTGTCCCGTCAGCGCAAGGTAGATGGCCGCCGGCACCCAGACGATGAAAGCGCCCAGCATCGGAATCATCGAGAGGAAGATCATCACGACGCCCCACAGCAGCGGCGAAGGGAGCCCCAACGCCCAGAAGGCCAGCCCCCCGAGCATGCCCTGCACGACCGCGATGACGAGCACGCCGTAGACGCTCGCCCCGATGACTTCGCCCGTGCGGTCGAGAATCTCGCGCGCCTGCGGGCCGCTCAAAGGCATCATGTCGTAGGCCGCCGCGCGCAGACGCTCGCCGTCGCGGAAGAGGTAGTACATCGTGAAGATGACGAAGAAGACCTCGACGACAAAGCCGACGGCGCCGCCCACGAACCCGAGCGTTTGTGAGGCGATGGCGCCGCTCACGCTCTTCAGACGCTCGGCGATGAACTGCTCCGACCCGAGCTTACTAACGTCTACGTACTGCCCGACCCAGCGCACGGCCGGCCCGAGGTATGGCGAGTTCGGGTCAAGCAGCCCGGCCGCCACCCCCGCCGCTCCGCCCGTCCCGTCCTGCTTCGGCTGAAGCGCCTGCGCGAAGTCCGACAGCTCGTTGACGACGGCGAAGGTCAGCAGCGTCAGCGGCACGAGGATAATGAAGATGACCAGCAGGCATGAGAGCAGCGCGCTCCAACCGGGGCTCCCGACGCGCGCCTGTATGCGCCTGTGGATGGGGAAGAAGACGATGACGAGAACGACGGCCCAGAGCACCACCTCGACGAATGGCTTGAGCATCAGCCAGCACAGATAAAGCGCCGCCGCCGTGGCCGCCCACAGCCCTATCCAACGCATCTGTCTGCCCTTCGGCCCTGCCCACTCCGCCATCGTCCGCCCACTTTACCATAGCCCCGCGCCCGCGCTTTTTGAAAATCCTGTCACGTAATCCTCTTTGCTACATCGGCCTTGTAAGTATTTTTGTCAGGATAGTGGCGCGTGTTAACATTCGGCCTTGAATGGCAGAGACGCTCCCGTAGCTCAGTGGATAGAGCATCTGCCTTCTAAGCAGAGGGTCGCTGGTTCGAGTCCAGCCGGGGGCATCGTTGGTGGGCGGGCGGCGTAGGGCAACTTGTCAGTGCCATGCGCGGTTGATAGTATGGGTCTTCCGTTCGCTTGTGTGGCGGCCATAGCTCAGTCGGTTAGAGCGCCTGACTGTGGATCAGGAGGTCGCGGGTTCGAGCCCCGCTGGCCGCCCCATCAAATTCTAAGGCCGCACGGCCAAAGTTTCTGTCACATCTAATTCTTAACACAAAGGCTTTCTCGACGATGAAAGTTCCGCAGTTCAGACTCTTCGGGTTCAGGCGACCGCGCGAGGTCGTCGGCTCGGCGTTGGGCAAGCTGGAGAAGACGGTGATGGAAGAGGTCTGGCGGCGCGGACGCGTGAGCGCGAGCGACATCTACCGCGCCTTCGGCGAGCGCACCGCCTATACGACTTGGATGACGACGCTCGACCGGCTCTTCAAGAAGGGTCTGCTCACGCGTGAGAAGGACGGGCGCGCATACATCTACTCGCCGCGCGTGTCGCGTGAGGAGTTCGAGCGCGGCGTGGCCGAGGACGTGCTCGGCGACCTGCTCGGGCGCAGCGGTGGTGGGGACGAGCCGCTGCTCGCATGCATCGTAGACGCCGTGAGCGACCACGACCGCGCGCTCCTCGACGAGCTGCAACGTCTGGTCGAGGAGAAGCGGCGCGAGCTGAGCGAAGAGGAGTGAAGGGGCCGTGTACGCGCTGCTCTGCATCTGTCTGACGCTCTCGGCGCTGTTGGCGCTCAACGCGCTGGCGTCGGCGCTGGTTGGAGTCGTCTGGCGCGCACTCGCGCCGCGCGTGCAGGGCTGGGATGCCGGCACCCGCGCCAAACTTCTGTTCGCTCTGCGCGTTTCGCCTCTTGCAGTAGCCGCCGCGCTCGCCTTCGCACTGATCGTCCCCTCATACCTGCTGTACGAACCGCACGACAGCGGCGAAGATGTCGGGTTCAAGCTGCTTGCCTTAGCCTGCGTGTCGGCGGCCGGTGTGCTTCTCGCCGCTTGGCGCGTTGCGCGGACATGGTTGGCGACCCGAAGACTCGCGCGCGACTGGATGCGCTGCGCCGAGCCCTTCGAGGTGGAGGGCTCGCAGGTTCCGGCCTTCCGTATACGTCACACGTTCCCGGTCATCGCGGTTATCGGCGTGCTGCGCCCGCGCCTGTTCGTCGCGTCGCAGGTCTTCGGCGCGCTCACCGAAGCGGAGCTTGCCGCCGCACTCGCGCATGAGCGTGGGCACGTCGCGGGGCGCGACAATCTG
The DNA here is from genome assembly GCA_045807845.1 of Pyrinomonadaceae bacterium. GTDB lineage: Bacteria > Acidobacteriota > Blastocatellia > Pyrinomonadales > Pyrinomonadaceae > QHXN01. Next base: position 23,017 of record JBJMGQ010000118.1, read on the forward strand.
AAGCGCGCGTTGCTACAGGCAGGCGAGGACGCACTGCTGCACGCGCCGCTCGGGCGTTCGCTCCGCCGCGCGTGGCAGCGCGAGTCGGAGATGGCGGCCGACGAGTTCGCGGCCGGGGCCGGCCCCTCTGCCGCGCTCGACCTCGCCTCGGCCATCGTCAAAATCTCGAAGCTCATCCCGCGCGGTGCGCGGCCGACGCTGCCCGCGGGCGCGCACCTGCTCGGCGACGGCGACGACGGCACCTCGCGGCGCGTGCGCAACCTCCTGCGCCTCGCGTCCAACACCAAGAGCGCTCGCGCGGGACTGCACACGCGCTCGCCGCTGGCGGCGGCGCTCTGCCTCTGCCTCTTCACTGCCGGCGCGCTCCTGCTCACGCACTCCTCAATCCTAGAGACCACGCACACTGCCATCGAGCAGGTCGTCGAGCAACTGCGTTAAGACGGCCGAAGTCCCAACGGCCGCAACGTCTTTGTCGAAGAAATGCAATGACAAGTCGCGTGCCCGTGTTCTATATTCAAAGTGCGCTCTGAGTTTTGGGCGTGCCCTTGACCTCTCCAACCAAAGACTCTCCCGCAGTCGCCGAACCCGCCCGCGCGGGCAATTCTGAAGGACGGAAACAAACGCGAGCCGCGCCCGGAACAACTTTATGCGGCCGGGTCTGGAAAAAGTTCGCGTTTGATGTTAGTCTCCCGCTGCCAGCCGCAGGCGACGCTACTTTTCAACGGAAGCGGCCGGATCTTCCCGTCCTTTTTATTCAGAACTACACCTGATGCTTCGACCGCAGAAGTCCGAAAACTATCTCCCCGCCGGTCTGCCAACCGCGGGCGAGACGGTCTACCCTCGCGGACTCGCGCGTCGCCACCCCGTCTTCAAACAGAGAGCACAAAGGAACCCCCGATGCGCCGAATTTCCCGACTCGTCCTTGCCGCCGCCCTGCTGACCATGCTCGCCGCTACGGCCTTCCCCCAGAAGCGCCTCTGCCCGAAGCCGCCGCCGTCGCCCTTCAAGCACGACGGCGAGATCGTCACGTCCTTCGACTCGCGCGCCGGCGGCATGCGCACCACGCTCGAACACCCGCGCGCGATTGGCAGCGGCACCGGGCTTTACTACATGGCGGCCTCCTTCATGCACCAGAGCGCGAAGCGCCCCGGCACGCCCGCGCTCGAACTCGTCCTCTACACGACTGCGCCCGCGGTGCAGCCGCATAACGTCGGCAGCGTCTCTCTCGTGCTCGACGGTCAGGCGCTCCCATTCACACAGAACGCGAGTTTCCGTTCGCAGCCCGGCGGCGGCAACGCCGTGCGCCTGACGCTCTCTTACGCAGACCTCTCCGCGCTCACGCACGCGCGCAACGCCGCGGTGCAGCTCGGCGGCGCGCAGCTCACATTGACGAACAACCACCTTGAATCGCTCCGCGAGATGCTCAGCCTGCTCGCGCCTCCCCCCGGCCGCTGGCAGACCGCCGACGCGCTCGCGAGATAAGGCAGTAAGCCGTAGGCAGTAGGCAGTTGAAGGCCGAAACAAGCCTTCTACATACGAAGAGGCAGCCGGTCGGATGAGACTCGGCTGCCTCGTTTCATGTAAGCGACTGGGTCTGCTCTTAACTGCCTACTGCCATCTGCCTACCGCCTACTTCTTAAACGTATATCCCTTCGGGTAGAAGATTTCGCTGTCGCCGCTGTTGGCGACAACGCGCACCTTATGAAAACCCTTGTCCGGGTGGGTCGAGAGGTAGGTCAGTGCGAACTGGCGTGAGAGCAGCGCGTCCAGCTCGCGCAGGTAGTGGTCGAGGCTGACCGGCGCGCCCGTGCCCTGAAAGAAGGCGCGCCCGCCCGTCTCATCCGACAGGCGTTGGAGCGAGCCCTGCCCGTTGGCGACGAGCAAGGAGTCGCCGCCGCCCACGCTCGGCGCGTACATCGTGTAGAGGGGGACGCTGAGCCGCTGCGCATCGTTGATCAAGCGCTGTAGGTCGAAGCTCTGCCCCGGCGAAGAGTTCGTCAGGCCGCGCGAGAGGTCGATGCCGTCGCTCACGACCAGCACGGCACGCCGGCCGATGGGCTGCGACTCGAAGCGCTTGACCGCGTCCCTCGTCAGAGAGAAAGGGTTGTAGGGCGAAGCCGCCGTCGAAGAGAGCGGGATGCGCAGAGACTTTGCCGCGCGCTCAAGGTCGTTTGTAAACTTCTGCCGCACGCGCAGCGAGCCCGAACTCAAATATCCAACCATCACACGCGACCCCGGCGGGAGCTTCTGTATGAACGCTGCGATGCCCTTTATCTCGTTGCTCACGGACGAGACGAGGTCGTCCTGTATGAGCACGGCCAGCGTCAAAGGCGACCGCCCCGCCCCGCGTATGGCGAGTATCTCCTGGCGCTCGCCGTCCTCGAAGACTTGCAGGTCGTCGAGGTAGCTCACCTCAGTCGGCTGCGCGCGCTCGGGCAGACGGAGCGTCACGGGGATGGTCACCGTGCGCACGTCGCGCCAAGCCTCGGTGTGCCCGTTCCCGCCGTCCTTCGTCTGCGCGCGCGTGGCAAAGGGCGCCCCGCACACGAGCACGAGCGATAGCACGGCGGCAAGATTTCTGTACGGTCTCGTCATCCCCCCTCCTCGGGTCAGCCTACGCCTCAAGCGAGGCTCTGCTATTATAGCTTTTCGGCCGTATGAAACGTATCGGGGTCGTGCCGCAAAGGGCTCCGGCGCGGTGTGTCTGAGGTTTGATGCCGAAAATCGTGGGAAGAGTTCGGCGGGGATGTGGGTTTTGAGCGAGAAGAGTAACAGGCTCACTTCGAGTGACCGTTGGAAGGCGTGGCTGCTGCGCTGGTCGCCGCTGCTCGTCTTCCTTCTGGTCACGCTGCCGCTGCCTGCCTTCTTCCTCTTCCGCTACTTCACGGTCACGGAGAACCCGGGCGAAGAGCTGCTCGTCGCGCTCACGACCCTCGGCCTCTTCTCCATCTTCGGCGCCGTGGCCGCCTTTGTCGTCTACATCTATCGCCGCTTCTGGGAGCGGCGCCTGCGCGACCGTTTGGCCGCCGACGGCGTGACCGCCGACGAGCTTTCGCTCTTCGAGTCGGAGCTTGCGCCCGAGCAGCGCCGCACGCTCCGCGAGATGGACGCGCGCAACCCTCTGCTCGCCGACGCATACCGCGAGACGCTGGCCGCGCGCCTCACGGCCGCCCGTGTGCTCGCACGCTCACGCACCGACGCGGAGCAGGTCGAGCGCCGCATGCAAAGCCTCTCGGGGCTACAGGCCAAGGGTCGCGCCGAGGTGGAAGAGGACTTGCGGAAAGACCGCGAGCGGCTCGAACGCGTCCGGCGCGAGGCCGACGAGCACGCGCGCGAGATGGACGCACGCCTCCAACTCATCGAAGCCGTCGCCAGCCGCGACGCCAGTCAGGCCGAGACGGAACTCGCCCTCAAGCGCCTCGGCAACGTCCGCGACAACCGCCCGCTCGCCCTCGACTCCGTCCGCGAAAGTCAGGAGGCGCTCGAAGAGATAGAACAGGAGCTACGCCAACTCACCGACCCGCCAGAGCCGCGCCCCGGCGTCTGACGCCTATAAACGTCCGAGCCTCTCTTCAAAATCCGTCAGACGATAAACACCTTCTTCGACGCGCTCGGCGTATCCTTCTTTCACAAGCGCGTGATTGCCCTTGCCCGCGTCGGCGCGTGAGAGCCCCGTCACCTTCGCCAGCTCACCGCGCAGAGTCATCCCCGCGCCCTCAAGATACGCGCGCGCAACTTCGCGCAGAGCCTCTTCCCTGCTCACCTTCCGCGACAGCTCATCCGCGAAACGCCCCTCGCTGAGCGCCCAGATGTACGTGAACCACGGCTCGTACAAGACCTCCTGCGGGATGACCTTCAACGTCCGCTGCAACTCGTCGAGCGCGCGTGTGAAGCGCGGGCGCTCCGTGACCTTCGACGCCTCGCGCAGATCGCAGGTCGCCATCTCCCACTCCTTACGCAGAACCTTCAGCACCGCGCGCGCATCGGCCGAAAGCTTCGCCGCTTCAGCACGCCGCGCCATGCCCCAAAGCGCGTTGAAGTGCGGCACCATTCGTCGCGCGACAAAGGTCGAACGACTCTTCGTCAGCTTCGCGTAGTAGAGGCGCCCGCGCCGCATCAACTCGTCCTTCAAGACCCACGTCAGACTGCTCTCCGGGTCTTTCTGCACGTTGCGCGGCATGTGCGCGTCGCGCCGCCCGCAGACCGCCACGTAGAGCGAAGGCCCCGGGCGCCGCGCGTCCGTCATCGTCGCGCAAAAACCGGCGGCCTCGACCAGTTGCTCGGCGTCGGTCGCCGTCTCGACGCGCGACTCCGGCTCGCGCCGCCACGCGCGGTCGCGAAACAGTTCGATCTCTTCTGGAAGAGTCTTCAGCATTTCCAGAAATTACGTGAATCTCCTTGACAAACTCCGGCCAACTCTGTTTAATTCAACTTGCCTGCTCATATTTTTGAGCAGAAACGGCGGTTTTTCAGACCTTTTGGCTCCGACCCACGCCCGACGCGCACGCCCCCACGCACAGGAGCCGACAGACCACTCCTACCACACTGGGCCGCACGGATTCCCGGAGGTACAACTTGGCCGGCAGCATAACAGAACGACCCACGCGGCGCACAACCCTCCGTCTCGTCTCAAGTCTGCTCACGCTCTGCCTGCTCGCGCCGGCGGCCTTCGGCTGGTCGGGCAAGGGGCAGAAGAACTACAAGGAGGGCTTGCAGCAGGAGTCGGCGCAGCAGTGGGAGAAGGCGGCCGAGGAGTTCTCGCTCGCCGCCGCGGCCGAGCCCTCGAACAGCGAGTACCAGCTTCATCTTCGCCGCGCGCTCTTCAACGCCTCGCAGGCATTCTCGCAACAGGGCGCGGCGCTCTTGGAGCGCGGCGACTATCTCGGCGCCTACAACGCCTTCCGCCGCGCATACGGCTACGACCCCTCGAACGAGCTTGCGCGCTCGATGATGGAGCGCGCCTTCAGACTTCAGACCGGCAAGGACGAGCGTCAGGACGCCGAACGTCCCGCGCCCGTCGCGAGGCCGCAGGCGTCGGCGCGCTTGCAGCCCACGGCCTACGAAACGCCATCGCGCGCGGACGACACGCTCGCGCCGTCGCGCAACGAGCAGTTGCAGTCGATCCAGTACGGCGGCGACCTCGAAAAGTTCGTCCGCTACCTCGCGCGCCAGCTCAGAATCAACGTCGTCTTCGACCGCGACTTCCCCAAGCGCGAGGTGAGCGTTGACCTCATCGACGTGACGGCCGCGCAGGCGCTCGACTACATCTTTCTCACACAGGGACTCTTCTTCCAGAAGCTCTCCGCGCGCACCATCGTCGTCGCCGATCAGGTCAAGCGCCCTCAGTATCAGCAGCTCGTGCTGCGCACCTTCTACCTCTACAACGTTGACCCGACCGACGCGCGCACGCTCATCACGGCCTCGATTCCGCCGCAGGCGGGACGCCAGCCCGTCATCACCGCCAACAAGGCGACCAACTCCATCACCGTTCGCGACACGCCCGAGAACGTCCGCCTCGTCGGCGAGCTGCTCCGCTCCATCGACAAGGAGCGCGCAGAGGTCGTGATGGACGTGAACATCTTCGAGGTCTCGCGCGAAGACCTCATGCAGTTCGGCAACCAGATCGGCACGGGCGACACGCTCGCCAACCTCGGCGGCATCCAGAAGGGCTTGAGCGTGATCGGCGGCAGCCGTCAGGTCGTGACGCAGGCGCTCTCCGCCCTGCCGACGGCGCTGGGCGCGGCCTTCATCGTCCCGCCCACGGCACTCACCGCCTTGCAGCGCCGCGACAACACGCGGCTCGTCGCCTCGACGCAGGTGCACGCCTTCGACGGCGAGAAGTCCACCGCCCACATCGGGCAGCGCGTCCCTGTTCAGACGGCGACCGTCTCGCCCTACGGCTCCGTCTCGACCGGCGACAACAACACGCAGGCCGGTGTCACGCAGGGCTTGTTCGGCGGCAACGGCTATCCCGTCATCCAGTATGAGAAGACGGGGCTGACGCTTGAGTTCACCCCGCAGGTCTTTCCCAACCTCGACGTGCAGGTGAAGATGTCGATCAAGTCGAACGACGTGACGCGGACGACGGGCGCGGCGGCCTTAACGCCGACCTTCACCGAGCGGAACATCGAGGGCACGGCGCGCATCCAGAACAACCGCACGATGATGATCGCCAGCGTCGCGCAGAATCAGCAGTCGCGCGGCCGTCAAGGTCTGCCCGTGCTCGGGCTCGTGCCCGTGCTCGGCCAACTCTTCACCGCGCCGCGGCGCGAAGACTCACAGACCGACATCGTCATCGCCGTCACGCCGCACGTCATGCGCGCCTCGTCCGTGAACCCTGAAGACGAGGAGATGCATCCGTCGGGGACGCTGCAAACGCCGACCACGGGCACGCTCGAAGCGATGATGACCGAGCTTGTGCGCGAGGAGCAGCTCGCGGCGGCGCGCACGCTCCCGACGCACGCCAGCGTCGAGCTGCCGGACGAGCCGACGGCGACGGCCAGGCCCGCCGCGCTGCAAACCGCACCGGCCAGAGTCGAGCCGCAGTCGGCCGAGACAACATTCATCCCCGCGCCGAAGGAGTTGATGGGTAGCGCCACGCGCGACGCGGCTCCCGCAGCCACGGCCGAGAGCCCGACCACTTCGCCCTCCGCCGACGAAACGAATCGGCCGCAGGCGAGTGCGAAGCCTGTGCTGGCTAACTCACTCTTCTCTTTCGCGGAGCAGGCACCGGCCACGCGCAAGGCCGCGTCGTTGGATGCCCCCGCGGCAACTGTGAAGAACGCTTCCCTTACCTCAGAAGCTTCAGCCGCCGCGCCCGTCTCGGTCATCACGGAGAAGCCGCTGACTGACCGTGCTGCCGCGACGGCGACGAGCGCCGCCTCGCTCCGCTTGATGTCGGAGCCGACCCCTTTGCGCGTCGGCGAGCGACGGCAGCTCAAGGTGCTGCTCAAGACGGACGCGCCGCTCGGCCTGCTCGCTTTGAGTTTCAGGCTCGACCCGCGCGTGCTCGCCCTGCGCTCGGTCGGCGCCGGTACGCTCTCTAGTCCTGACGGCGCGCGCGTCACACACACGTTGACGCCCGAGGGGCTCCTGCTCGTCACCGTCGCGCCGCCGACCTCGCCGCTGAGCGGCGCGGGCGTGCTGCTCACCTTCGAGGTCGAAGCACTCTCGGCCGGTGCCGAGCCTTTGCGCTTCGACGCAGACGACGTGCACCTCGTCGCGACCGACGGGCGCAAGGTTCTCGTCAAGGTGATGACGGATCAGATTTTGGTCAGAGAGTAAGACGGCCGGCCTTGCGCGCGCGGCTCTGGTCGAGCGCGCGGGAGACGCTCTGCTCGACGGCTTCGAGGCTGAATGGCTTGAGGATGAAGTCGAAGGCGCCGAGGCGCGTGAGTCCTTCGGCGTGCTCGCGGTCGCCGATGCCGGAGATGACGATGACGGGCGTGTGGGGCTGCTCGCGCCGGAGGTGGCCGAGGAGTTCGAGACCGCTCAGTCCGGGCATCGAGATGTCTGTGAGTACCGCATCGTAGGTCTGCTCGCCGAGATAGGCGAGCGCCTGTTCGGCCGTGGCCGCGGCGTGGCACATGTGCTCCTCCGAGAAGAGGTCGTAGAGCACGTCGCGCACGGCGTCGTCATCGTCAACGATCAGAATCGCGGCCATCGGTTTCACCATGCGACGCCGTCTGTACGCGCCGACGCAAGGGCAAACCCCTTCAAGAGTTCGTGCCCGCTCAATAGCTCCAAGCGTTATTTCAAGACCGAGAGGTTTAAGGGCTGACGAATACTAACACAGTCCGAAGAGCATGAGCGAGCGGGCGTCAGAAACAACAGAGTAGGCAGCAGGCAGATGGCAGTAGGCAGTTAAGAGCAGACCCAGTCGCTTACATACGAAGAGGCAGCCGAGTCTCATCCGACCGGCTGCCTCTTCGTATGTAGAAGGCTTGTTTCTGCCTTCAACTGCCTACTGCCATCTGCCTACTGCCTACGGCTCCTCACCTGTTCGGAGAGCTGGCGCGGATGGTGACTTCGCTGCCGCTCAGCAGATCGAGGTCTCCGCGACCCTGCACGTAGACGGAGCCCGCACCGGCGCCCGCGCCGATGACGGCACCGATGGCCGCGCCCTTGCCGCCGCTGGCGATGGCGCCGATGATGGCGCCGACCGCCGTGCCGATGGCCGCGCGCTGCGCGGTCTGCGTGCCGCGGCTGTCGTTATCGCGCACCGTGCCTTCATTGTCCACCTGCACCGTCTCGCCGTTCATCGCGCGAACGGTGTCGATGAAGCCTGCGAACTGGTAGGTGCGCCCGTTGTAGCGGATCGAGTCGAAGTTGAGCGACATATCGGAGCGACCCGTGATGCGACCGCTGCGGCTCGCGCTCGCCACGTGACCCTCGATGACTGCGCCCGCGAACTGCTCGGGCGAGGTCACGGTCATCGTGAAGCGCTCGCCCGTCTGCGCTGTTCTGGTCGAGAGGTCGGTCTCAAGTCTCGCCGTCAACATCTGCCCGTCGGGCACGACGAAGTCGCCCGCAGCCGTGGAGATGGTGCCGGTTGACTGCGAGCCCGACTGGCTGTAGCCCGCGTTCGTCCCGTTGTAGACGTTCCACTCGGCCACGTCCGACGTGCGCTCGTAGACGTTCTGGACGACGATGGGATTGACGCCCAGACGGTCGTTCCAGATTTGGCGCGTCACGCGCAGGCGACGGCCGCCCTCAATCGGATCGAAGGTCACGCTGAAGTCGGTTTCGCGGTTGCCCGTCGAGCTGACGACGAGGCGGTCGCCCTGAATCGTCGAGGTGACGCGCGAGTAGGAGCCGTTCGGGAGCTGTTCACGCGCCTCGCCCGCGTTGGCCGTAAAGGTCGTCTGCGGCGCGCGCGAGCTGGCGATGGTGACGTTGTTGCCGTTGCGCTCGATGGCGAGCATCTCGGGCGATTCGAGCCGGCGCATGAGCTGCTCACGCACGCGCGCACGCTCGGCGAAGGGCAGGTTGCGGACGGCCGTGTCGGCCACGTTCGAAGCGTTGTCGCTCTGCGTCGTGTCGAGCCGGAACGTGCCGGTCAGGCGGTTCGCGGCGCGCACGCCGCCGCCGCGGCGGTCGTTGCCGAAGACGTTCGTGTCGGCCGTCGTGTTAGAGCCGTAACCGGGGAGCGAGCGCACGTCCCAGTTCCACGCCACGCTGTAGGCTGAGGCGAGCTGGTTCAGGTCGCCGCGAAGCGTCGTCCAATCGTTCTCGGCTCTCATCGAGAGCGTCTGGCGATTCATGAAGTCGTCGATGTAGGTGGCTTGACGCAGAACGTTCTCAACGTCGGAGGCCACGGAAGTCTTAGCGTTGAAGCGCGAGCGGAGCTGGTCGGTCGCGGTCTCGAAGTCGCGTACGAACTGGTTGATGTTGTCCTCGGCGCGCGTGCCGTTGTAGGTGCTGCGGTCGAGGGCGTTGCCCATGTCGGCGCGATAGCGGTCGGCGCCGGTCTCGATGCGGCGGATGATCGCGTCGAGCTGGCGGTCGCTGATGCGGTAGGCGGCGCCGGTCTGCGTGCGGCCGTCGTTACCACGGCCGTAGCCGTCGTTGCCGTAGGTCGCGCCCGTCTGCCGCGTCCAGTCCCACGTCACGTTGTAGACGCGCGCGAGCGCGTCGAGGTCGGCGCGCAGCGTCGTCCAGTCGTTCATGGCCTGCATGTCGAGCCGGTTGCGCATCATGAACTCGTTCAGGAACGCGGCCTGACGCAGAACGTTCTCCACGTCGGCGGCAACCGCGTTGCGCGAGTTGAAGCGCGAGCGCAGTTGGTCGGTCGCGGTCTCGAAGTTCTGGACGTAGGTATTGAGCTGGTCTTCGGTGCTCGTCCCGTTCCAGCGGCTACGGTCGAGCGCGGTCGCGAAGCTCGAACGGAAACGGTCGGCGTCGGTCTCGACGCGGCGCAGCGCGTTCTCGACCTGCCGGTCGCTCATGCGATATGGACGTTGCGTCGTCTGCGCCTGCGTCGAGGCCAGCCCGAGGCTGAGCATGCCGACGACGAGCGCAACGGAGATGGTCTGTCTGATTATGTTCATCGCTCTTCCCTCCAAATGTTGCTTCACAATTCCGGATTCAGAAAGTTAGGCGAGGCGTCTACGCCGTTTTGAAGACAGCGCCGCCCCCTGCTCCACAGATGTACGGGGAGAAGCGTTGGAAACCGGAGAGACATACGCTTCGAGCAAGGATTCACCTGCCTTGGCTTAGGCAAGCACCGTGCCCGCAGGGGCGCCTGTCGTCAAAGTGAGCCGACAACACCTGAAGGGATGAAACATACGCGCCTGTTTAGTCTTAGCTGGATAAGGTTGCCAACTATCCTCAGCCTCGGACTCGATAAATGCGCTTTATTTCTACGGCTTTTCTGTATGGAACCCGTCGTCGATGTTCGGGTAACGTACAACCGCGAACACGCAGTTAAGCCACCACGCGCGGCGTGTTATCCTTGCCGCAAGGGGAGGCTCTGGGACTCATGGACAACGGAGAGGCGAGGGCGGTCATCCACTCGGCGGGCGACGGTCTCTTCATCGGCATCACGCCGAGCGGGCACGCGCAGGTCATCGAAACCGACAAGGAGCGCGACAGCGCCGCCACGCCGATGGAGATGCTTCTGCTCGCGCTCGGCGGCTGCACGGCCGTTGACGTGGTCTCGATCTTGAAGAAGAAGCGCGAGCAGGTGACGGGCTACCGCGTCGAGGTGAGCGGCACGCGCCGCGACGAGCACCCAAGGGCTTTTACGCGCATGGAGGTGCGGCACATCGTCAGCGGTCGCGGTGTTTCGGAGAAGGCCGTGGCGCAGGCCGTCGAGCTGTCCGAGACGAAGTATTGCAGCGTCGCGGCGACGCTCCGACCCGGCGTCGAGATCGTGACGACCT
>JBJMGQ010000119.1:0-3729 GCA_045807845.1 Pyrinomonadaceae bacterium
ATCAACGGTAAGAAGGGCGCGCTCATCGGAGCCGGGGCCGGAGCCGCGGGCGGCACCGCCTACCACTACCACAAGAAGCGGCAGTACCGGCGCCGCCACAGGAACCAGTAAGCAACACGCAAGGACAGTGTGGAGGGTTCGCCGTTGGCCGAGTTGTGCCGTGGGCGAACCCTCTGCGTTATACACGCCGGATGACGCGGTGACGGAGCGGCGTCGCGGACTTTTATCTCGACACGTCAAAACGAGTCGGTTAGGATAAGGTTCGTGCCCGCGCTCGACGCGGGTGGCGCGAACGTCACCGTCGGCCTTACTGTTAGACGGAGCCCGAGCTTCACATCAGATTTTATCAATGGGGTGAACACGCCCGCCTCCACTTGCCCCCGGCGCGTGTCTGTACTGAATAAGTGAAAGACGATCAACAGCAGGTGCGCGGCGCGAATCTGCGCAGGAACAAGCGGGTCAGGATGCGCTTCCCCGTGCGGGTCGAAGTGCCCGTCGGCGACGGCAGCACGCGTGTGTTGCATGCTCACACGGTCGTGGTGAGTCATGCCGGCGCCACCCTTGAGGTGGACGAGCCTATCCCCGAAGGCATGGGGCTTCAGGTCTCACCGCCTTTCGGCGGGGCGCTGCTGGCCGAGGTCAACGGCGGGTGGCTCGACCGCGAGAGCGGTCTTCATCACGTCAGCATCCGGCTGCTCGACCCACTGTCTTGGACTTCGCCCGAGCGGTTCGCCGCGCACACAGGGGCAGAGCCCGAGAGGGTGAACGTGAGCATTCACCCGTGGGTGTCGCAGACGCTCGCCGAGTACACGACCTACCTCAACGAAACCGCCGCCGCGCAGACGACCGCCGACCGCGTGGCCGAAGAACTGCTTGAGCGTGCCTTACTGGCCGACGAGCAGTTTCAAGAGTGGTTCGCGGCCAAGGTCACCGAAGAGATCGAAGCATGGGAAGCGCAGTGCGTCCAAGAGAGTTGAAAGTTACAGTCTGCGTCAACAAGCTGCGCGCCGCCTCACCGGCCGACGACGAGGAGCGTGAAGGTGCCGGGCACGATGCTCGGGCGCGGGCGCGGGCGCTCCGGCGTCGGCGCGGGCGGCGGGCCGAACTCGGCGGTAACGAGGTAGACGCGATGCGTCTTCGAGTCGAACGCCAACGTGCGCGCGCCCCTCTGCGTCGTGACGTTTTCGACGACCGAGTACTTGTCGGGCGAGTCCTCGTGCACGACCGTGAGCGTGCCTTCACCGTTCGAGCTGAAGACGAGTCCCGTGTCGGGGTCGAAGGCGGCCGCATCCACTCCGCCCCCGATGGGCACGGTCGTCAAAACCTTCCCCGTGTCGGCGTTCACCACCGCCATCAACTTGTTCGAGCCGACTGAGAAGAGCCGCCGGTGTTTGCGGTCGAACGCAAGGCCGGAAGGCTCCTCGGCGGGCGCGATGGGCCAGTTGGCCTCGGCCTTCAGGCTTCGCGAGTCGAACTCGACGATGGCGCTCTTGTCTTCGAGGTTGACGAAGACGTGGCCCTTCTCATCCGTGACGGCGAACTCGGGGCGCCCGCCGAGGGCGAGCGTGCCCGCGACCGTGTCGGTCTTCACGTCAATCGCCGTCGTGTCGCTGCTCCCACCGTTCATCGTGAAGACGCGTCGAGAGGCGTCGTCGTAGATGATCGCGTCCGGATTCTTACCGACCGGAATCTGCTTCAGCGTCTTCAAACTCTTCAAGTCAAAGACCGTGACGGTCGAAGCGCGCCCGTTGCTCACGTAGCCTTTGCCCGCCTCCTCCGCGATGGCGATGCCGTGGACGCCGGGTGTCTCAGGGATGTCGCCGACGACCGCGCCCGTGTCCGCGTCAACGACTAAGACGTGCGTCGCGTGCGAGACGTAGAGGCGGCGCGCCTTCGCGTCGATGGTCAGATAGTCCCACCCGCCTTCGCCGCCGAGCTTGTAACGCTCGACGATGTGAAAGGGGGCAGGGGCTTTTGTCTGCGCGAAGAGTGGGATGCTTTGGAAGAGGACGAGGAGCAGGCCGGCTAACACCGTGCGACGATTCAAAGAGTTCATTGCTTGTGTCTCCTTTAGACGAGTATGCGGAACCGTTCGGGACTTCTCAGGCGTCAACTGCTTCACTCGCGGCCTCGTCCCGGCGCAGCATTGCGTAGATGGTCGGCGTGACGACGAGCGAGAGCAGGAGCGCGACGGCCAAGCCCCCGATGACGGCGATGGCGAGCGGTTGCAGAAGCTCCGCGCCCGCGCCGAGTGCGAGCGCGAGCGGCAGCATGCCGAGAATCGCCGCGAGCGAGGTCATCAGCACGGGACGGAACCTGCGCCGCCCGGAACGAAGCAGCGCTTGGCGGAGGTTGTCTCCCTCCGCGAGATGTTCTTCGACGGCGTCGAGCATCAGGATGCCGTTCTTGGCGACGATGCCGACGACCATGATCATGCCCATCAGAGAGACGACGTTCAGCGTCTCGCCCGTCAGGAAGAGCCCTAGCAGCACGCCGCCCAGCGCGAGCACCGCGCCCGCGACGATGGCGACCGGGTGCGCGAACGAGCGGAACTCGATGAGCAGCGTGATGAAGACGAGCACGACCGCGAGCACGAGCGAGAGCGCCAGCTCGCGGAAAGATGCCTGTTGCTCTTGATAGAGTCCGCCGTACTCGATGGTCATGCCGGCCGGGAACTTCACGTCCTTCGCCAGTTGCTTCTGAATCTCCGAGATGGCCGTGCCGAGGTCTTTCCCTTCGAGCCGCGCGGTGACCGGCACGTACTGCCGCAGAGACTCGCGGTTGACCTCGGTCTGTCCCTTGTCGTATTCGACCTCGGCCACTTGGTCGAGCCGGAAGAGCACGCCCGCCTGCGAGCGCACCTGAAGCGAGCGCAAGGCTTCGAGCGAGGCGCGCATCTCAGCCGGGTAGATGACGCGGACGCTGATGAGCCGTCCCTGTTGGAGGATGGACGAAGAGGTGTCGCCCGACATGGCGGTCGTCACGGCGGCGGCCACGTCCGCGGCGGTGACGCCGAACTGCGCCGCGCGCGCGGCGTCAACTTTGAAGGTGACGGCCGGGCCGCTGACGACCACGCCCGGGTTCGTGTCCACGACGCCCGGCACCTTCTGAATCGAAGCCTCGACCTCTTCGGCCTTCGCGTCGAGCGCGCGCGTGTCCTCGCTGAAAATCTTGATCTCGATGGGCTCGGGCGAGCTGACAAGGTCGCCGATGAGGTCGGAGAGGATACCGACGAACTCGACTTCGAGGGCGGGCTCCGACTTTTCAATCTCGCCGCGCAGGTCGCTCTCTACCTCTTCGGTCGAGCGCGCGCGCGCATCCTTGAGCTTGACGAGGAAGTCGCCTGTGTTCGGCTCCGTGATCGAGAGGCCGAGTTGCAGACCCGTCCGCCGCGAGTAGCTCTCGACCTCGGGCGTCTCCTTCAACATCTCCTCGACGTGGCGAAGCATGCGGTCTGTCTCTTCGAGCGAAGAGCCCGCGGGCGCGATGTAGTCGAGGACGAACGCGCCCTCGTCGAACGCCGGCAGGAACTCGGAGCCCAAGCCCCGATAGACGAGGTATGAGCCGACGAGCACGCCCGCCATGATGAGCAGCAGAACGAGGCGATGGTCGAGCGCGTGGCCGAGCACCCACTCGTAGCGCCGGATGATGGCGCGCAGGAACGCGCCGCCCTGTTCCCTCTCCTCCTCCGTCGCGCCCGACTCGTCGCGCCTGACCTTGACGAAGCGC
>JBJMGQ010000120.1:0-7927 GCA_045807845.1 Pyrinomonadaceae bacterium
GCGAAGCCCAGCAGCTCCCAACGCGCGAACGCGCTCAGGTCAACCCGCATTCCCATCTGCACGAAGAAGATGGGGACGAGCACAGCGCTGACCGGCGCAAGCAGGTCTTCGAGTTCGCGCTCGCCGCGTTCGCTGAAAGCCCCGAAGTGCGCTTCATCCAACACGAGCCCCGCGGCAAACGCGCCGACGATGGGCGCGAGGCCGACGCCCGCCGCCACCCACGCGAGGAGGAAACAGAAGGCCAGCGACATCGTCAACAGCACGCCGCGGCTCTTGAAGCGCCCCACGCCGCGGAACAGGTGGGGCACGACGAAGTGGCCGACGAGGATGGCGCCGACGAGGAACGCGACCGCCTTGAGCGCGATGAAGCCCACGTCCGCGAGGGCCAACGCGCCGCCCGCGGCCGACGCGCGGATGGCGCCCGCGACGACGGCGAGGATGAGCAAACCCATCACGTCGTCGATGACGGCCGCGCCGAGGATGATGCGCGACTCGCGCGTCTGAAGCCGCCCCATGTCGCGCAGCACGCGCGCCGTGATGCCGACCGAGGTCGCGCACAGCGTCGCGCCGATGAAGATATGCCCGAGCGTCGCCTCTTCGGGCAGGAAGTAGTAAGAGACGCCCCACCCTAAGAAGAACGGCACGACGACGCCCGCAATCGCCACGAGCAGCGAAGACCAGCCGACCTCCAACATCTCCGAGAGGTTCGATTCGAGCCCGACTTCAAACAGAAGGATGATGACGCCTATCTCTGCGAGCGCGCCGATGACGGCATCGTTGCGCAACGTCTCGACGCCGCCGACGCCCGCGAGCGCGAGCGCGCCCACGCACATCCCCGCGACCAGCTCGCCCAAGACCGCCGGCTGGTTCATCCTTTCAAACAACTCGCCGCCCACCTTCGCCACGACGAAGATGAGCGCGAGCCCCGCAAGCAAGAAGGGGTCGAGCCCGTGCCCCGCCGCTTCGCCGCTCTGCATCGGCTCGCCGCCCAACGCGAGCGCGTGAGCCAACGGGAGCGCGCAGGCCCCCGCGAGCCCCGCCGCCAGCGTCGGCAGCAGCGTTCTGGTCACTCCTCTTTTCATCGGCTTCGGAGAAAGAGTCTTCCGGGCGCAGAGAGCGCCGGTGCTTCACTCGCCGAGGTAGGCTTCCTTGATGCGCGGGTCGGCGGCGAGTTCTTTGGAGGGGCCTTCCATCACAATGCGCCCGGTCTCAAGAACGTAGGCGCGGTCGGAGTGTTTGAGCGCGGCGTGCGCGTTCTGCTCGACGAGGAGAATGGTTGTGCCCTCGCCGCGTATCTCGTCGATGGCCTCGAAGATGGTGTGGACGACGAGCGGCGCCAGTCCCAACGAAGGCTCGTCTAACAAAAGCAGCCGCGGCCGTGACATCAGCGCGCGCGCCATCGCCAACATCTGCTGCTCGCCGCCCGAGAGCGTCCCGGCCTTCTGCGACTCGCGCTCCTTCAAGCGCGGGAACATGCGGTAGCCGCGCTGAAGGTCTTCGGCAATCTCGGCCTTGTTCTTCTTGAGGTAGGCGCCCATGTGCAGGTTCTCGCGCACGGTGAGATTGGCGAAGACGCCGCGCCCCTCCGGCGACATCGAGATGCCGCGCGCGACGAGTTGATGCGTCGGCTTGCCGGAAATCTCATCCCCCTCAAAGAGGATGCGCCCCTCGGTCGGGCTCAAGAGCCCGGTGATGGTGCGCAGCGTCGTCGTCTTCCCCGCGCCGTTGGCGCCGATGAGCGTCACCACCTCGCCCTGCTGGACGTGCATCGACACGCCCTTCAAGGCACTGATGGCACCGTAACTGACTGAGATATTTTCGAGTGTAAGCATAGAACAGTAGGCAGATGGCAGTCGGCAGTCGCTCCGCGTTAAGTGTATTGAGAAATATTAAGTCAGAATCTTCGACGGCAGTGTCTTCAACTGCCTACTGCCATCTGCCCACTGCCTGCTAATCCCCCAGATAGGCTTCAATCACCTTCGGGTTGTTCCTGATTTCGTGGGGAAGGCCGAGGGCGATGGACTTGCCGTAGTCCACGACCTGTATGCGCTCGCAGACGCCCATGACGACCTTCATGTTGTGCTCGACGAGGAGGATGGTCAGGCCGAAGCGGTCGCGTATCTTGTGAATCAGGTTCAGGAGATCGTCCTGCTCCGAAGGGTTCATGCCGGCGGCCGGCTCGTCGAGAAGTAGAAGCTGCGGGCGCGTCGCCAGCGCGCGCACGATCTCAAGGCGCCGCTGGTTGCCGTAGGGGAGCGATGTCCCGCCCTCGTCCTTGAAGCGCGCGAGGTCGAAAATCTCTAAAAGCTCCATGCAGAAGTCGCGATGCTGGCGTTCGTCGCGGCCGAAGCGCGGCGTGCGCAGGACTGCGTCGAGGAGATTCTGGCGCGCGTGCCGGTGGCAGGCCGTCATCACGTTCTCAAGCACCGTCATGCCGGGGAAGAGCCGTATGTTCTGGAACGTGCGCGAGACGCCGCGGCGCGAAATCTGATACGGGCGCAGGCCGTCCACGCGCTGCCCCTGAAAATATATCTCGCCCGAAGTGGGCTTATAGACGCCGGTCAGGAGATTGAAGACGGTGGTCTTGCCCGCGCCGTTCGGGCCGATGAGGCCGTAGATTTCGCCGTGGCGGACGGCCATGTCGAGCGTGTTGACGGCGACGAGTCCGCCGAAGCGGATGGTGGCCTTGTCCGTGCGCAGGATGGCGTCGCCGTCCGGCGCGGGCTGCTTCGAGCGCGCGGTGCGCGCTGACTCCGCGAGGATGCCGTCCTCTTTGGTCGCCCTCACGTCGCTCGGTTCGGGTGCGCCGCTCATCTCTTCTCCACCTCTTCCGACTCGCCCGCGCTCTGCGCGATGGGCACGCCCTTGTCGTCGCCCACCTGCCGGTCGCCCTCGGGCGCCTTCTGCGCGCGACGGAGCCAGTGCAGCCCAATCTCGCGCTCGCCCAGCACGCCTTGCGGGCGCGTCAGCATGATGATGATGAGCAGCGCGGCGTAGATGACCAGTCGCAGGTCTGCGAAGTTGAACCCGCCGACCGACGGGAGTTGTCTCAGGAGTTCGGGCAGGATGGTAATGACGATGGCGCCGAAGATGGCGCCCGTAATCGAGCCCATCCCGCCGAGCACGATCATGATGATGACTTCAAAACTCTTGATGAAGGTGAAGTCGGGCGTCGCCAAAAATCTTTTGAAGTGCCCGAAGAGCACGCCGGCCACGCCCGCGAAGGCCGAGCCGATGACGAACGAGAGCACCTTGTAACGCGTCGTGTTGACGCCCATCGCCTCGGCCGCCAGCTCGTCCTCGCGGATGGAGATGAGCGCGCGGCCCGTGTCTGACTTGACGATGTTGCGGACGACGACGACCGTGATGAAGGCGAACAGTCCGACCCAGAAGAAGGTGACCGAGCCGGGGACGCTGAAGCCGGTCGCGCCGCCGACCACGTCGAGATTGAGGATGACGATGCGGATAATCTCCGCAAAGCCGAGCGTGACGATGGCGAGGTAGTCGCCGCGCAGTCTTAAAGAAGGGATGCCGACCAAGAGCCCCATCACGCCCGCGACAATCGCGCCGATGAGAATGGCGATGGTGAAGACGAGCGCGTGCGCGAGCGTGCCGCCGCCGAGCGCCTTCTCCAAATTTTGCCCGTGGTAGACGGTGAAGTATGCGGACGAGTAGGCGCCGATAGCCATGAAGCCCGCGTGCCCGATGGAGAACTGCCCCGTGAAGCCGTTGATGAGATTCAGAGAGACGGCGAGGATGACGTTGATGCCGACCAGCATCAGGACTTCCGCTTGATAGGCGCCGAGCCCGAACCCGAACAGCCCCTCGCGCCCCATCAGCGCGCTGACGGCGTAGAGCACGACGAGGAACACGGCCGCGCCGATGAGCTTTTTAACGAAACCAGACATAGGATGAGTGATAAGTGATAAGTGATGAGTGATAAGTGATAAGAAGAATCAGGAGCGCTTTGTCTTCTCTTATCACTTATCACTCATCACTTATCACTCCTTAAACTTTCTCCTGCACCGTCGTGCCCAGCAGGCCGGCGGGGCGGAAGAGCAGGACGAGAATCAGGATGGCGAAGGCGACGGCGTCGCGGTACGTCGAGGGGATGCCGATGAGCTGGCCGTAGCCGACGACGAAGGTCTCGGCCGCGCCGATGAGCAGTCCGCCCAGCACCGCCCCCGGAATGTTGCCGATGCCGCCGAGCACGGCCGCGACGAACGCCTTCAGGCCCGTGATGATGCCCATCAAGGGGTAGATGGTCGGGTTGTACTGCGCGGTCAGGACTCCGCCCGCGGCGGCCATCGCCGAGCCGAGCGCGAAGGTGAAGACGATGATGGCGTCGGTGTTGATGCCCATCAGCTTCGCCGAGTTGATGTTGAACGAGACGGCGCGCATCGCCGTCCCGACCTTCGTCCGGTAGACGATCCACTGGAGCAGAACCATCAGCACGAGCGAGACGCCGAAGATCAAAAGCTGCGACTTCGAGATGGCCGCGTTGCCGAAGAGGCGGTACGTCTCGTTCTGCAAAAGCTCGGGGAACGAGCGCGGCGCGCCGCCGAAGATGACGACGCCGAGGTTCTCCAAGAGAAGCGACATGCCGATGGCCGTTATCAGCGTCGTCATGCGCGCGTACTTGCGCACGGGGCGATAGGCGAAGCGCTCGATGGCCATCCCGATGAGCGCCGCCACGACCATCGAGAGGACGAGCGTCACCGCGAGCCCGACGACCGACGCCTCGCCCGCGAACCCGAGCCAGTGCGCGATGTAGTAACCCGAGTAGGCGCCGAGCATGTAGATGTCGCCGTGCGCGAAATTGATGAGGCGCAGGATGCCGTAGACCATCGTGTATCCGAGCGCGATGAGCGCGTAGATCGAGCCGATGGTCAGGCCGTTGATGAGCTGCTGAACGAAGGTGTCCATGCCCTGCTTCCGGCGCGCCCTATGGGGTCGCGTTCCTGTTGGTGTTGGTGTTCGTGTTGGCCGGCGCCGCGTTCGTGTTCGCGGCGGGCGAGACGGCGGCGGCCGGGCTCGCACCCGCCGCCGGTGACGCCGACGGTGCGGCGCCCGCACCGCCCGAGGGTTGGATCGTCTCCTTGTAGACCATCTTCTTGTCGCGCAGCTCGAAGACGACCGCGGGCTTCACAGCGTCGCGCGTCTCGTTGATGGTGATCGAGCCGGTGACGCCCGCGAAGTTTTTAGTCTGCGCGATGGCGTCGCGCAGCTTCACGCTCTCGGTCGTGCCCGCGCGCTTGATGGCATCGGCCAGCACGTTCATCGCGTCGTAGGCCAGCGCGCCGATGGCGTCGGGCGCCGTGCCGCCGTACTTTGCCTTGTAGGCCGCGACGAACTTCTGCACGGCGGGGCTCGGGTCGTCAATCGAGTAGTGGTTGACCATGTACGAGCCGTTCAGAGCAGTACCGCCCAAGTCCCACAGCGGCGGGCCGTCCCAGCCGTCGCCCCCGAGCAGCGGCGCCGCGATGCCCAGTTCCTTCGCCTGCTTGGCGATGACGCCGACCTGCCCGTAGTAACCGGGGACGAAGATGACATCAGGGGAGGAGGAGCGGATGGAGGTGAGCTGCCCCTTGTAATCGGCGTCGGTCTGCGTGTAGGTCTGCTCGCTGACAATCTGGCCGCCGAGGCGCGCGAACTCTTCGCGGAAGAATTTCGACATGCCCTTGCTGTAGTCGGAGTTGAAGTCGCCGAGGATGGCGGCCTTCTTCGCCTTCAGGGTGTTGGCCGCGAACTTGGCCGCGACCGCGCCCTGAAAGTCGTCGGTGAAGCAGACGCGGAAGATGTAATCGCCCTTCTGCGTTACGGCCGGGTTGGTGGACGAAGGCGTAATCATCGGGACTTTCGCCTCCTGCGCCACGGGCGCGGCGGCAAGGCTGTTGCTGGAAGCAACTTCGCCGATGACGGCGATGACCTTGTCCTGATTGATGAGCTTCTTGACGACGGTAGAGGCTTGCTGCGTCTGCCCCTGATCGTCCTCCATGACCCACTCGATCTTGCGGCCGTTGATGCCGCCCGCAGCGTTGATCTCGTCAATCGCCATCAGGGCGCCATTCTTCGTAGACTGCCCGAAGCTCGAAGTCTGGCCCGAGAGGTCGCCGTAGATGCCGACCTTGATGGGGCCGCCGCTGTCGCTCGTGCCGCCGGCGCCGCCGTCGCGCCGCTCGCAGGCGAAGGCGGTGATGAGCAGGGTCGTCAATCCGAGTGTCATTAAGGTGCGCTTCATTTTCACCTCGCTTAGTTTCTGTGTTGAATCGGTGTGGCGGGACTCGCGCACGGGGGGGTGCCCGGAGACTTCGCGCGGCCGTGCGAGGGGCGGCCCCCGCAAACCCTCGACGGCGCTAACTGGCGGTCGGATTTTGGTATCATCACCGCGAGCCGAGTGCGCAGCCTAGCTCCCGCAGAAAAGATTTTGTCTGGCTTACGTCGCGCATTATACAGCTTTACCGCGCCGTGTCGAGTGCAATCGTCCACCATCTTGCCGCCAAACCCGCGACCACGCCAAAGCCACTCGATTGACTCCGGAGGTCGGGCAGGCCGTGACGCGGCGCGCATTACTCTGTAAAATCCTCAAGCGGCGCCCGACGCCGCCCCGTTCTGTCCGCGCCGAAAACTTCAAGAACCTCTTTTAAGCACATGAGTCGTCTCTTTTCCCCTCGACGCCGCGCGACGCTCTGGGCCGCGCTTCTCATCGCCCTCGCGTGCCCTGCTGCGTCGGCCAAGCCAAACTTTACGGTGCAGCCGCCGCCCGCTTGGGTGCAGCCCATCGCCGCGCCCGCCGACGCCGACAAGAAAGAGCCCGAGGACGGCCTGCGCTGCATGCTCGATGACAGGCAGGTGCGCGTCTCAGCGGACGGCTCGCAGAGCTACAACCACTACATCCAGCAGGTGACGACCTCGGCGGCCGTCGGGCGCGTCTCGCAGTTGCAGCTCGACTTCGAGCCCTCCTACCAGAGCCTCGTTATTCACTACATCCACGTCATCCGCGGCGGGCAGACCATCAACGCGCTGCGCCCCTCCGAGGTCAAGGTCATTCAGCGCGAAGACGAGCTGGACGAGCAGCTCTTCAACGGCACGCTCTCGGCCGTCGTCGTGCTCAACGATGTGCGCCCCGGCGACGTGATCGACTACGCCTACTCGGTCAACGGCGCCAACCCTGTGCTGGCGGGTCGCTTCGCGGACGGGTTCAGCCTCGCGCACTCCGACACGGTCTCGCTCCTGCGCGTGCGCCTCCTGTGGCCCGCCGCGCGCAAGCTCTACGTGCGCGCGCAGCAGACCGATCTGCAACCCTCTGTGACCGAAGGGCCGGGCGAGGTCGAGTACGTCTGGGAGCGACGCGACGCTCCCGGCGTCGCGTACGAAGACTCGACGCCCGCCTGGTACAACCCGACGCCCTTCGTGCAGCTCAGCGAGTTCGAGACGTGGGCCGACGTGGCGCGCTGGGCCGCGCCGCTCTACGCGCCGGGTGAGCTGTCGCCCGCGCTCAAAGCGCAAATTGAAGAGTGGCGACGGCTGCCGACGCCGGAGGAGCGTCTGCTGGCCGCGCGCCGCTTCGTGCAGGACGAGGTGCGCTATCTCGGCATCGAGCTTGGCACCTACTCGCACACGCCGACCAAGCCCTCCAAGGTCTTCGAGCGCCGCTTCGGCGACTGCAAGGACAAGACGCTCCTGCTCGCGACGATGCTCAACAAGCTGGGCATCGAGGCGCGCCCCGCGCTCGTCAACACGGAGGTGCAGCGCGCGCTCGACGACTGGCAGCCGACGCCTTACGCCTTCGACCACGTCATCGTCCGCGCGAAGCTGGACGGCAAGTCCTACTGGCTCGACCCGACCATCTCATACCAGCGCGGCACGCTCGCCAACGCCTCGACGCCCGAGTACGAGCGCGCGCTCGTCATCGGCCCCGAGACGC
>JBJMGQ010000121.1:0-11064 GCA_045807845.1 Pyrinomonadaceae bacterium
ACGCGCCCGCTCGCGGTATGATGGCTCACACCGGAAATTCAAAACTCAGTAAGGCAGGGAGACGAAAGATGAGCGCGTCAACGCCGACCAGAGACACTACGCCGCAGCTCGACCAGCTCTGCATCAACACCATCCGCGCACTCTCCATCGACGCCGTGCAGCGCGCCGAGTCGGGCCATCCCGGTCTGCCTTTAGGCGCCGCGCCGATGGCCTACCTGATCTGGACGCGCTTCATGCGCCACAACCCGCGCAACCCGAAGTGGAAGGGGCGCGACCGCTTCCTGCTCTCGGCCGGTCACGGCTCAATGCTGCTCTACTCGCTGCTGCATTTGACGGGCTACGACCTGCCGCTCGAAGAGTTGAAGCACTTTCGCCAGTGGGGCTCGAAGACGCCGGGTCACCCCGAGAACATCCTGACCCCGGGCGTCGAGATTACGACCGGCCCGCTCGGGCAAGGGTTCGCCAACGGCGTCGGCATGGCGATGGGCGCCGCGCACCTCGCCGCACGCTTCAACCGCGAAGGCTTCCCCGTCGTCGATAACTACGTCTACGCCATCGTCTCCGACGGCGACCTGATGGAGGGCGTGGCGTCGGAGGCCGCGTCGCTCGCCGGACACCTCAAACTCGGCAAGCTCATCTACCTCTACGACGACAACCACGTCACCATCGAGGGCTTCACCTCGCTCGCCTACTCCGAAGACGTGCCCAAACGTTTCGACGCCTACGGCTGGCACACTTCGACCGTCGCGGACGGCAACGACCTCGAAGCGATTGAGAAGGCGATCAGGGAGGCGCAGGCCGTCACGGATAAGCCTTCGCTCATCTCCGTCAAGACCATCATCGGCTACGGCATGCCGACCGCCGGCACGCGCAAGGCGCACTCCGACGCACCCGGCGCCGACGCCGTCAAGGAGACCAAGCGGCACTTGGGATGGCCCGAAGATAAAGAGTTCTACATCCCCGACGAGGCGCTCGCAGAGTTCCGCCGCTGCGTCGAGCGCGGCGAGCAGCAGGAGCGCGAATGGAATGAACTGGTCGAGCGCTACGCGAGCGAGTCGCCCGAGCAGGGCGAGGCGTGGCGTTTGACGATGAGCGGCGAGCTGCCCGCGGATTGGGAGTCGCACCTGCCCACGTTCGAGGATGCGAAGTCGATTGCGACCAGACAGGCGAGCGGCGAGGTCATCAACGCGCTCGCGCCGTACCTGCCGACGCTCGTCGGCGGCTCGGCCGACCTCGGCCCCTCGACGAACACAGACATCAAGGACGGCGGCAGCTTCCAGCCCGGCAGCTACGAAGGACGCATCATCCACTTCGGCGTTCGCGAGCACGGCATGGGCGCGGCGCTGACGGGGATGAGTCTCAACGGCGGTCTGATTCCTTACGGCGCGACCTTCATGTGCTTCTCCGATTACATGAAGCCCGCCATCCGTCTCGCCGCGCTCTCGCACGTGCAGGTCGTCTACGTCTTCACGCACGACTCGATAGGCTTAGGCGAAGACGGCCCGACGCACCAGCCCGTCGAGCAGCTCGCGGGTCTGCGTGCCATCCCGAACCTCTACGTCATACGCCCGGCCGATGTGCACGAGACGCGCGAGGCTTGGCGCCTCGCCATCCTCCGCCAGCACGCGCCGACCGCGCTCGTCCTCACGCGCCAGAAGCTCCCGCTCATCGACCGCGCGAACAGATACGCTTCGGCCGAGGGCGCGCGGCGCGGCGCCTACGTCCTCGCCGACGCGACGGACGCCGAAGGCAAGGTCGTCACGCCGAAACTCGTCCTGCTCTCGACCGGCTCCGAAGTCTCGCTCTGTCTCGAAGCGCGTGAGACCTTGCAGCAGGAGGGCACGCCGACGCGCATTGTCTCGATGCCCTGCTGGGATCTGTTCGAGGAGCAGGACAAGGAGTATCGCGAGAGCGTCATCCCTTCCACGGTGCGTGCGCGCCTCGGCGTCGAAGCCGCCGCCAGCCTCGGCTGGCACCGCTGGGTCGGCGAAGCGGGCGACGTGCTCTGCCTCGACCGCTTCGGCGCCTCCGCCCCCGGCGCCATCGCCCTCAAAGAACTCGGCTTCAACACCGACAACCTCATCGCCCGCGCCCGCGCCTTGCTGGATGAATGAGCTGTGAGCGATTGAAGTTAAGAGAAGTGCACCACCGCAGACAGAGAGACACGGCTTGGAAGAGATAACTCAACCAGCCGTGTCTCTCTGTCTGTGGTGGTGGATTCACTTCACGCCGGTTTCAACCGGCGTTGTAAAGCCCAGCCCACGCCTTCGACATCTCAGAACACAACGCGCAGCGCCGCGGGCATGACGCGGAAGTCGGCGGGCGTGTGGCCGCGCACGTCGCCGTCGGCTTCGACGCCGAGCGCGTCGGCCGAGTCCAGTGTCTCGATGCAGACGTGTGTGCCGCGTGTGAGTTTGACGTGGGGGCTGCCTACGTGTCCGCCGGTGTGGACGCGTGAGAGTTCGCGCAGCAGCGCGGGGCGCGAGATGCGGCAGACGGCGAGCACGTCGAGGAGGCCGTCGGTCAGGCTTGCTTCGGGCGAGAGGTTCATGCCGCCACCCGCGTAGGTGCCGTAGGTGACGGCGAGCAGGTTCGTGCCGCACTCCTCCCACACGCGCCCATCGACGTTGACGCGCACGCCACGGTTGCGCCACGCCGCGAGCCGCGGCAGCGCCGCGAGCGCGAAGCGTGCCTCTCCCGGCAGGCGTCGCACCGCTCGCCCCTGCGCCGACACGCGCGCGGCGACTTCAGCACCGATGCCGAGCGTCGCCGCGTTGAGACAGACGAAGCGACGCGTCCCACCATCCACGCTCCCCAAAAGCACATCCACACGCTTAACAGTCTCTTCCTGAACGTCGCCGCGACAGTGTCTAACGAGTCTCTCGACCCATGCGTCGAGCGGCTCGCGGCGACCGCCGGTGAGGCCGCGCGCGAAGTCGTCGCCTGTGCCCGCGGGCAGCAGCGCGAGCGCCGCCGAGGGGTTGACGGCGCGCGGCAACACATCCGCGGACAGACCCGCGCACGGCTCGAAGAAACCGGAGGCCGCCGCGCTCAGAGTGCCGTCGCCGCCGACGGCCGCGACCGTCGCGCAGCCGCGTGCGAGGGCGTCGCGCGTGCGCTCCTCCGTCTCGCCCTGACGGGTTGACTCGTGCGCCTCGAACTCGACCTTTGCGCGCACAAGCTCCTCACGCACGCGCGGCCAAGCACCACGCGCGCGCGCGGCCATGTGGTTGACGATGACGAACAGCCCGGCTCCGCTCATGCGCGCGTCAACTTTAACACGCGCGCGGCCTGCCGGGTTTGGTGTTAAGCTCTCCTGACAGTTAAGGGGGCATGCATGAGTGTAGAGAAGATGCTTGCGGTGAGAATCGTCTCGCACGAGGGCGCGGGCCGGCTCGAAGTGTGCGAGGTGGAGCGCCCCGTCGCACGCGCAGATCGTGTGCTTGTGCGCGTGCGCGCGTCGGGGCTGAACCGCGCAGACCTTTTGCAGAAGCGGGGCCGTTACGCGGCCCCGCCGGGAGCGCCTGCGGACATCCCCGGCTTAGAGTTCGCGGGCGAGGTCGAGCAGTTGGGTGAAGAGGCGCGCGCGTGGCGCATGGGCGCGCGCGTGTTCGGCATCACGGCGGGCGGGGCGCAGGCCGAGTACCTCTCCGTGCCGGAGAGCCATCTCGCGGAGATACCCGAAAGCCTCTCGTTCGAGGAGGCCGCCGCCGTGCCCGAGGTCTTCATCACGGCGCACGACGCTCTGTTCACACAGGGGCAGTTGCGCACGGGCGAGCGCGTGTTGATTCATGCCGTCGGGTCGGGCGTCGGCACGGCGGCAGTGCAGCTCGCGCGCGCAGCCGGGGCGGGCGGCGTCTACGGCACGGCGCGGACGGCGGAGAAGGTCGAGCGGGCACGCGAGTTCGGCATGGACGAGGGCGTGGTGGTCAGTAACGACCCGAGCGCGTTCGCCAAGGCGGTGAGCGCTTGGACGAAGGGCGAGGGCGTGAACGTCTTGCTCGATCTGGTCGGAGCTTCTTACCTCGACGCGAACCTTGAGGCGCTGGCGGCGCGGGGGCGGATGCTGCTCGTCGGCACGCTCGGCGGCGTGAGTGCGTCGCTCGACTTCCGGCGCGTGATGGCAAAGCGCCTGCGCATCACAGGCACAGTCATGCGCGCACGCTCTCACGAAGAGAAGGCCGCGGCCGTCCGTCGCTTCGCCGCGGAGGTCGTCCCGCTCTTCACACGCGGGCTCGTGCATCCAGTCATCGATCACACCTTCAAGCTACAGGAGGTGGACGCGGCCTACGCCCGTCTCGAATCGAACGAGACGTTCGGGAAAGTCCTCTTGAAAGTGACGAGTGATGAGGGATGAGTGATAAGAAAAACAGGGCCCGAGGTCTTCGCTTATCACTCGTCACTTATCACTGATCCCTCCCCAACTTGTCTCCCGCCGGGGCATCTGAGAAAATGGGGCTTTCATAAACGAGGCGTGAATGGACGCCGCCCACCGTCGCCGGTCTTTAAAGAGGAGATAAGAGCATTGAAAGCGGAATTGGAGCAGCTAGTCGCCCTGCAAAATGTCGATATGGGCATCCGCAGGCTACAGTCCGAACTGGGATCAATCCCCAGAAGGCGCGCCGAGATCGAAAGCGAGTTCGATCAGCGCGCCTTTGAATTTAAGGCGCTACAACAGACGGGCGAGACGGCGCGCGGGTCGCGCGCGGCGCTCGACAAAGAGCTGGCCGAGCAGCGCGTGCGCATGGAGAAGGCCGAGCGCGACTTGATGGCCTCGAACAACTCGAAGGTCTACGAGGCGGCCATCCGCGAGCGCGACGCCGCGAAGAAGCACATCTCGGAGCTGGAGACGAAAGTCCTCGAACAGATGGAGGCCGCCGAGACGGCCGAGAAGACTCTGACCGAGCGCGAGCCCGAGTTCGCGCGCCTGCGCGCCGAGCACGAGGAGCGCCTGCGTGCCTTCGAGGAGCAGACGCGCGCTTGGTCGGAAGACTTGGAGGAGCGCCGCCGCGAGCGCGAGCGGATGTTCACGTCGCTCCCGCCGGGTATCAAGGCCACTTACCAGCGCATCGTCGCGCGCATCCGCGACGGCGTGGCGCTGGCCGAAGCGCGCAACGGCTCTTGCTCCGCCTGCTTCATGGCGCTACGGCCGCAGTTGATGTCGCAGATACGCCGCGGCGACGAGATCATCACCTGCGACAACTGCAACCGCATCCTCTACTACGCTTCGACCGCGCAGCCGCAACAAGGCACGACCGTCTCGGCCACCTGAGAAGCAGTTCACCAACGCAGACAGAGAGACACGGCTTGAAGCAATCAATCTTCAAGCCGTGTCTCTCTGTCTGCGTTGGTGAACAGTTTTTAGCGAGCGGCCCGCGGTTTGTAAGGTCATCCTCGCCGAGCAGGGGTTGCGGGCGGGATGTGCAGTAAAAGGGGGCTTCAAGGGGATGGCGAGCGCCGAGTATGCAGTCCAACAGAACATCGCGGCCGAGCTTTTGGCCGGAAGCGTTACACGCGACCCGCGCGCCAAGTGGTGGCGCCGTGTGGGGTCGAAGTCGCGCGGCTTTCGCTATGAGACGGCCGACGGGCGGCCCCTCGAAGACGAAGCCGCGCTCGAACGCATCCGTTCGCTCGTCATCCCGCCGGCATGGCGCGACGTGAAAATCTCGCCCTCGCCGCGCACGTCCTTGCAGGCCATCGGACTTGATAAGGCGGGGCGCGTCCAGCGCATCTATCATCCTTCGTTCGTCGCGCGTCGCGCCTTGCGCAAGTACAAGAAGGTCGAGCGCTTCGGCGAGGCGCTGCCGCTCCTGCGCCAAAAGGCGAACGAGGACATCGCGCGTGAAGGATTGGGAAAGGAGCGCGTGCTCGCGGTCGTCGTCCGTCTCATCAACGACCTCTACTTCCGCGTCGGCTCCGAGGAGAGCGTCAAGCGTTATCGCACCTACGGCGTGACGACGCTGCGCAATCGTCATCTGGAGATAGAGCCGGGCGGTCGCCTCATCTTCAAGTTCGTCGGCAAGCACCACATCAAGCATCGACGCATTCTCGTCGACGAAGAGCTGGCGGCGCTCATCCGCGACATCAAAGCCATCGGCGGCGCGAAGCTCTTCGAGTACATCGGCGAGGACGGGAAGGTGCATGCCGTCAGCCCGCGCGACGTGAACGACTACATCAAGGCCGCGGCCGGGCCGGAGTTCTCTGCGAAGGACTTTCGGACGTGGGGCGGGACGCTGCGGGCGGCCGTCGAGCTGGCCGAGCTGGGCTGCTGCGACGACGAGCGTCAGGCGAAGAAGAACGTGGTGGCGGCCGTCAAGCGCGTGGCCGAGCATCTGGGCAACACGCCGACCGTCTGCCGCTCCTGCTACATCCACCCCAAGGTGCTCGAAGCATACGAGCGCGGGTGCTCCATCGAAGAGTTTCGCCCGCGTCGCACGCGCCGCCTGATACACGGCCGCCAGCCCGACTACAGCGTCGAAGAACTGGCGCTCCTCAAGCTCCTTCGCACGCGCAAGAATGGCGGCGTACAGTAGGTAGATGGCAGTTGAAATGGTAGACGGTAGACTCCGCTCTACTGTCGTTGAGGATGAGAACCGCACGGTTCGAGCAACGAATGCTTTTCTACTGCCTACTGCCTACTGTCTACTGTCTACTTGCTCTCAGTAGTGCTCGCTCGTCTTCTTCCCCTCAATACGGCCGCCCTTACGATCCTGCTTGCCCTTACCCTTGCGCCGCTTCAGCTCGTCCACGCCCTTGAGCGAGGCGAGCGGCCACAGGCTGTGCTCTATCTCGGCCAGTCCCGCGCCGACGACCGCAGCGACGACCTCCTCCGAAGGCTTGTAGCACGGCGCCGCTTCGTCCAGAGGCACGCGGCCGTCGGCGTTGACGACGATGCCGGCCTCTCTGTACTCGTCGTCCATCTGGCGCTGCGAGAGCGTGCGGTTGGCCTCGCCGCGTGAGATGCGCCGCCCCGCGCCGTGGTTGACCGAGAAGCCGCTGCGCTCCGCCCCCGCGAGCGGGCGCAGGATATAGCTCCAATCCTTGTTGCTGCCCGGGATGAGCACGGGATGTCCCGTCTCCTCCCACACGGTGCCCTTCAGAAACGGGTGGCCGGCGGGGAACGCGCGCGTCGCGCCCTTGCGATGCACCCACACGTCGCCGAACTCCGGATGCCACTCCTTCTGCACGAGGTTGTGGCTGATCTCGTAGACCAGCTCCAACTCCTCGCCGAAGACTTCGCGGAAGGCTTCGGACACCTGCTCGAAGATGACGAGCCGGTTGAGGATGGCATAGTTGCCGCCCGCCGCGACGGCGTTCAAGTAGTCGCGGTAGTGCTTCGACTCGGGCGTGAAGTATCCGAGGTCGATGTCTTTCAGCAACTCCGGATGCTCCTCGCGCGCCAGCTCGAAGTAGTTCGTCGCGAGCCCGTGCCCGAAGCCGCGACTGCCCGTATGTACCTGCACGAAGAGCGTCCCCGTCTGGCTGCTGCGCTGTAGCTCGATGAAGTGATTGCCTCCACCGAGGCTCCCCAACTGGTCACGCCCGCGCTCGGGCCGCCCCTTGCCGCCGAAAGGAATCTGCCACTCGTCGTCCACAGGGATGCGATGACGCTCCGCATGGCCGCGGTCGAACGTCGCGCCGTACCGCTCGACGTAATACTCCGCACCCCCGCGCACGAGCTTCTGAAACTCATCTTCCGACAGGCGCCCCAGCTTCAAACTCTTCCCCCCGAACCCCATGTTCACACGCCCCATCACCGCCCGATTAAACTCCAACCTCCGCTCCGGCGTCGCCGCCTCCGCCTCCACACTCGATCGCGCCGACATCATCCCGCAGCCAATATCGTAGCCGACCGGCCCCATGGCGACGGCGCCCGCTTGCGCGTCGGTGATGAGGACGCAGCCGACGGGGACGCCGTAGCCGTAGTGCGCGTCGGGCGTAATCACCACCATGCGCACGCCGGGGAAGCGCGTGGCGTTGACGATCTGGCGATAGAGAATCTCCTCGGCCGCTTCTAATAATTGAGGCGTGAAGAAGAGGCGCACGCGCGCCTCTCCCGTGTCTTCGGTCTTCAACTCATAAAACCCCTCGCCGTTCCAACGTGCGAGGTGCTTCCAGTTCTGCGCGTTTGCCAGCTTCTCCGCCGGTCTCAAGGCTTTTGCGTCGTTCTGCTTTCCGCTCATAAGTGACCTTCAACCCATGTTCTTCCGCCGACCGTACGGCGGCGATGATTTTCAAGTTCCGAGCGCGGCCACTATCTCGGCCGCAAGCTCGTCCGCCTCGGCTTCGGGCGCGACCTGCACGCGCAGGTCTGCCTGACGGTAGGCCGCGAGCCTCTCTGCGTAGAGGCGTTGCGCGCGCGTCGAGTCGCGCGCGAAGGGGCGCGCGTCGAGTGCGCCTTCAGCCTCGATGCGCCGGAGGCACAGCTCAAAAGGCGCGTCGAGCCAGACCGAGAGACAGTTGTTCGCGGCGACGAGCGAGCGGTTGCGCGCGAGCGTCCAAGCTCCGCCGCCCGTGGCGACGACGCGCGCTACGCCCTCTTCGAGCACGTGTTGCAGGGCTCGCGTCTCGGCCGCGCGGAAGTACTCTTCGCCTTCCTCATCAATCAACTCGCGCGGGCCGCGACCCTCAAGCTCCCTGACCGCGTCGTCAAGATCGACGAACGTCTCGCCCAGCAGACGCGCGAGCGCGCGGCCGACGGTCGTCTTGCCCGCGCCCATGAAGCCCGTGATGACGACCCGCCTTTGGCTCATCTCTCCGTCAAAGATTCGAGCAGAGGGAAGAACTCGGGGAAGGAGATTGCCACACACTCTTCGGCTCCCTCAATCTCCGTCTCGCCTTCGGCCGCGAGCGCCGCGACGGCGAAGGCCATCGCGATGCGGTGGTCACCGTAGGACTGCAAGCGCGCGCCGCGCAAACGCACGGGCCCCTCGACGCGCAGGCCGTCTTCAAACTCCTCGACGCGCGCGCCCATCGCGCGCAGGTTCGCGACCGTCGCCGCGATGCGGTCTGACTCCTTCACGCGCAGCTCGCGCGCGTCGCGTATCTCTAAGCCGCCCTCGACGGCCGTGCCGGCGACGGCCAGCACCGGCAGCTCGTCGATGAGCTGCGCGACGAGAGCGCCGCGGATGAGGTTCGCGCCCGGCGTCTTCGGCGCGAGCCCGCCGTCGCTTCGCACGCGTATGAGGCCGGTCGGCTCGTTCGAGCTTTCGCGCTCGTCCTCGACCGAGAGCGCACAGCCGAGCGCGCGCAAAGCGTCGAGTATGCCTGCGCGCGTCGGGTTCAGGCCGACGCCTTCAAGCTCAAGCTCCGAGCCGGGCCGCAGCGCCGCCGCCACTATGGGGAAGGCCGCCGAAGAGATGTCGCCCGGCACCGTCAGGTCGCGCGCCTTCAGACGCGAGCCGCCTTCGATTGACACGACGACGCGGCCCTCTTCGTCGGGCAGTTCGCGCGTCTCGACCTCGACTCCGAACCAGCGGAGCATGCGCTCGGTGTGGTCGCGCGTCTGCTCGCGGGGCTCGACGACTTCGGTACGACCATCCGCGCCGAGTCCCGCGAGCAGGACGCACGACTTAACCTGCGCGCTGGCGACCGGCATCTCGTAACGTATCGCGCGCAACGGCCTGTGCCCCTCGACGCGCAGCGGCGCGTGGCCGTCCACGGCCGACAGTTGCGCGCCCATCAACGCCAGAGGCTCCATCACGCGCCGCATCGGTCGCCCGCTCAGAGACTCGTCGCCCGTGAGCGTGGACGTAAACGGCTGCGCCGCGAGGAGCCCCGCGAGCAGACGCATCGTCGTCCCAGAGTTGCCGCAGTCGAGCTCGTTTGCGGGTTGACGAAAGCGCTGCCCGCCTCCGTCGCTGCCCGCGCCCTCGACCGTGACGACGCTCCCGTCCCTCTCAATCTTCACCCCGAGCCCGCGCAGTGCTTCGAGCGTCGAAGCGCAGTCTGCGCTCGAAGAGAAGTTCTCGATGCGCGTCCTCCCCGCGGCGAGCGAGGCCAGCATCGCCGCACGGTGCGTCACGGACTTATCACCGGGAACTCTCAAACGGCCGCGCAGCCGCCGTGCGGGTCTAATCAACATGCGGACAATGTTAGCAGAGCAGTAGGCAGTAGGCAGAGGGCAGTAGGCAGTTAAGAGCACTGCTGTCTGAAACGCTGATTTAATCTTTCGACGTACGTCACGCGGAGCGACTGCCTACTGCCCTCTGCCTACTGCCTACTTTCTTGACAGCCGTGCGGCGGGCGTGTTAAACCGTGCAGGCTTCCTGTAGAGCTTTCAAGCGTTTCTTTTGGGGCCGCGCCCAAGCGGCCGGGGCGCCGTGCCCCCGGGGGCGGCCGACCTTTGAGCCTGTGACCGAAGAGACCGTCGAACTCAAGCTGCCGAGCCGCATCGAGGCCATCGGCGAGGCGGCGGCGGCCGTCGCGGACGCCGCGCGCAGGCTGGGCTTCGCCGAGGACGCGCTCTTCGGCATCGACCTCGCCGTGCGCGAGGCCGTCACCAATGCCGTCCTGCACGGCAACCGGCAGGACGAGAACATCCCTGTCGAGGTCGGTCTGGCCGGCACCGACGAAGGGTTCACCGTCTCTGTGCGCGACCGCGGCGCAGGCTTCGACCCGTCGCACCTCCCCGACCCGACGGCTGAGGAGAACATCCTCAAAGCCTCCGGGCGTGGTATCCTCTTCATGCGCACCTTCATGGACGAAGTCGCCTGGGAGCGCCCCGATGGGGGCGGCACTCTGGTGCGAATGACGAAGAAGAAATAGACAGTAGCTAGTAGTCAGTAGTCAGTAGACGCTGCTGCGCCGCGGCCATTGACGTTGTAACTCTGACTGCCGGCCGCCCGGCCGCTCTTCTACTGTCTACCGACCACTGTCTACTGACTACCTGATTCCACAAGGAGATTTCCCGCAATGGCTGAACTGAACATCCGCGAGCGCCAGGCAGGGGACGTGACGATCCTCGACCTCGAAGGAAAGATCACCATCGGCGAGGGCAACGTCGCCCTCCGGAGCGCCGTCCGTCGCCTCGTCCAGGAGGGGAAGAAGAAGGTGCTGCTCAAC
>JBJMGQ010000122.1:0-6157 GCA_045807845.1 Pyrinomonadaceae bacterium
CACGCCGGCTGTCTTTAACGCCGCGCTCACCGCCACGGGCGCGCTCGCGCGCCCCGGCTTCGTCACCACCTTCGGCGACGTGAACGCGCAGGTCTCCGACGGCAACTCCGTCTACCACGCCGGTACGTTCGAAGTCCGCCGCCGCTTCGCCAACAACTACCAGTTTCTCGCCTCCTACACTTGGGCGCACTCGATTGACGATTCGAGCGACCTCCAGACCCTTCTGCTGCCGCAGGACGTGACGCGTCTCGACCTTGAGCGCGCCGACTCGCTCTTCGACCAGCGCCACCGCTTCGTCTTCAGCGCCGTGGTGGCCGCGCCGGCCGGTTGGCGCAGCGAGGGCGGGATGCGCAGCTTCCTCGCCGGCTTCGTCGTCGCGCCGATCTTCGAATGGTCGTCGGGACGCCCCTTCAACATCCTTTCGGGGCGTGACACGAACAACGACCTTTCATCCTCGACCGACCGCCCGTCGGTGGATGCCAACGGCGTGCTCTTCGCGCCGGCCGCGTTCCAGGCGGGCAGCCTCGGGCGCAACGCCGGGCTGACGCACTCCTACCAGTCGCTCGACCTGCGCGTGGCGAAATACATCCCGCTCGGCGAGAAGCTCCGCCTCGAAGTCATCGCGGAAGGCTTCAACCTCTTCAATCGCTTCAACGAGGCTGCCGTCTCGCCGCGTTTCGAAGATGTCAACGCCGTCGCCGAGCGCACCTCCAACGGCCGCTACCGCAGCCGCTCCACCGCCGCCTTCGACCCACGCCAGTTCCAGTTCGGCCTGAAGCTCAACTTCTGATTGAGTCTTATTGAGAAAGAACCCATCCGTCTGCCAATCTGGCAGACGGATGGGTTCTTTCTGCTTCGGTTAACGGCTTACGACTTGAGCCTTAGCACTGACAGTTTCGTGTAGTCAATACACCTCATTAATTTAATGTTGACACGGCCGCATAACACTCGTATCATGCCCTCGAATCGGAGACTCGACGCATACCGTTAGTTCACAAAGAGCGGATCTCACCACTCCCAAATTTTCTGCCCCCATTTGATATGTTAGAAAACCGCCGGCACAAAAAATAGCCCTTCCGTTTTAGAAGGGAGGTTTGTTTTGAGTATGGCGCTGAGGCGTGAGACGGCTCCCGCCTCGGGGAACGGCGCCTGAGTAAAAGCCCCGTCGCTATCTGGAAATAGCAACGGGGCCCCATAGACAATACCTCTGCCTCATTGCTGCGACAGGGTGCATCGCCTACCGTATCAGCATCTTAGCGCGAATGTGGCAGACAACTCAATGTAAATCTTTGAGGGGTCATCATTCGCATGAGACGCTGCCACCCTTCTTTGCAGGGCGTGTCGCATCCGCCCTGATCCCATGTCACAACTTGCCTGCTTCTAGGCTGTAGCGGGCCCTTGTCTTACCGGCAAGGACTCACTCGTGCGGCAGTTCTGTCTCGCAGAGAGACTGCCGCGGCGAGTCGCGCCCGTGTCTGCAAAGGGCGTTGGCCGCAGGTGGCATTCAGTCCGTCGCCAAGACGCGGCGGGGACGAGATGAGAAGGGACAAGGGGCCATGGAAGACGACAACATGAAGCGCTGGTACGCGATTCATACTCACCCCCGGCAGGAGTTGCGCGCGGACAGTAATTTGCGGGCGTGGGGCGTGGAGACGTTCACTCCGACGTTGAAAGAGCAGCGGCGACATCCTTACACCAACGAGCCGGTCTTCGTCATCAAGCCGGCGTTCCCGCGCTACATCTTCGCACGGTTTACGGCGGCGAAGTTGCTGCACAAGGTCTGGTTCACGCGCGGCATCCACAGCGTCGTGAGCTTCGGAGACACGCCCTCGGTCGTGGATGACGAAGTGATCGAGTTCATCAAATCGCAGGCGGGCGAGGACGGGCACATCACGCTGACCGACGAACTGAGAATCGGCGACGAGGTCACCATTACGGCCGGGCCGCTCAAGGGGTTGATGGGCGTGTTCGACAAGAAGGTGAAGGGCGACGACCGCGTCATCATCCTCTTGAAGGCCGTCAACTACAGGCCGCGCATCGTCCTTCAGCGGGACATCATCGAGAAGGTCAGGCCGCAAACCAACAGGCGCAGTGGCGACGCCCGCCATGCCTGAGTCACATGATGCCGGAGCGCACGGCTGGAAGGTATAGGAAGAAAATGCACGGAAGCGATGTCTTGATTGTCACGGGCTCCGAAGTGCGCGCGCTGCTCAGTGGGCGCGAGGCAGAGATCATCTCCAGCGTGCGCAACGCCTATGTGGCGCATGGCAAGGGCGGCAGCTCGCTGCCGCACTCGACCTTCCTGCGTTTTCCCGACGACGCGCGCAACCGCATTATCTCCCTGCCTGCCTATCTCGGCGACGGCTTCGGCGTGGCGGGCGTGAAGTGGATCGCCTCTTTCCCCGGAAACTTCGAGAAGGGATTAGACCGTGCGTCAGCCGTGCTGATTCTCAACTCGATTGAGACGGGACGACCCGAGGCGATTCTCGAAAGCTCCATCATCAGCGCGAAGCGGACGGCGGCGGGCGCGGCGCTGGCCGCGCAGGTCATCCACCAACCGGGCGACGCCGATAGCGTCGGGCTCGTCGGGTGCGGCCTGATTAACTTCGAGGTCGCGCGGTTTTTGAGTACCGTCTACCCCGGAATCAAACGTCTCGCCATCTACGATGTGGACGCGGCGAAGGCCGAGCAGTTCGTCGCGAAGTGCAGGCAGTTCTACGGCGCGGCGGAGTTCGTCGTAGCGCGCGACGTGGAGACGGTGCTCAAAGAGTCGCGGCTCGTCTGCTTCGCCACGACGGCGACCGTGCCGCACGTCGCAGACCTCACAGTCTGCCCGTCGGGCGCGACCATCCTCCACGTCTCTCTGCGCGACCTTGCGCCCGAGGCGATACTGTCGGCCGACAACGTCGTGGACGACGTGGATCACGTCTGCCGCGCGCAGACCTCCGTGCATCTGGCCGAACAACTCGTCGGCCACCGCGACTTCATCAGATGCTCGCTGGCCGACATCCTGACGGGCGCCGCTCCGCCGCGCAGAGACCCGGAGAGCGTCGCGGTCTTCAGCCCGTTCGGGCTCGGTGTCTTCGACCTCGCGGTTGGGAAACTCGTATACGATTCGGCGGTCGAGCAGGGGGTGGGACGCGTGATTAATTCCTTCCTGCCCGACCCCTGGACTGAGCGTGTGTGAGCGCGAGGCCGCTCTCTCTCCTGCCCGACAAACATCTCCCGCCAGACAGAACATTCGACGAGACTGTCTGAAGAGGACGACGAAAGCGAACTGATGCACCGGCGACACTCAACCGACGAACAGACGCACGCCGACGCGACTCCAAGGCCGCGCACCGCCGCGCACGGCTGGCTGCTCCTGCTCCTCGTCCCGCTCGCCGCCTTCATCGCATTGCTCCGGCACGAACCGCCGTCGCCCGTCGGTGCGAACGCCCCGCCGCCCGTCTTCTCCGCAGAGCGCGCGATGCGACACGTCGAGGCGTTGGCTCA
Organism: Pyrinomonadaceae bacterium; assembly: GCA_045807845.1. Lineage (GTDB taxonomy): Bacteria > Acidobacteriota > Blastocatellia > Pyrinomonadales > Pyrinomonadaceae > QHXN01. The sequence goes on from JBJMGQ010000122.1 coordinate 3,496, forward strand.
ACGTCCACGTCCCATCGGCTCCGCGGCACACGACGAGGCACGCGACTATCTTGTGAGAGAGTTGGGCGCGCTCGGCCTGTCGCCCGAAGTTCAGCGGTCGGGCGGCGTCAGCCGTCGATTCGGGCAGAATATTTTTCTGGCGGCGACGGTGGAGAACGTCGCGGCGCGTCTGCCGGGTGCGGGCGGCGGGGGCGGCAAGGCGCTGCTCCTCGTCGCACATTACGACTCCGTGCCGACCGGGCCGGGTGCCGCCGACGATGCGAGCGGGGTGGCCGTCCTGTTGGAGACGGCGCGCGCACTTAAATCGGAGACGCCCTTGCGCAACGACGTGATCTTCCTCTTCACCGACGGCGAGGAGACCGGACTGTTCGGCGCGAAGGCGTTCGTCGAGGAGAACCCTTGGGCGAAGGATGTCGCCGTCGCGCTCAACTTCGAGGCGCGCGGCAACGGCGGCCCCTCCATCATGTTCGAGACGAGTCCCGGCAACGAGCAACTGATTCGTGAGTTCGCCGGCTCGGCTTCGCACCCGGTCGCCAACTCGCTGACTTACGAGATTTACAAACAGCTCCCGAACTCCACCGACCTCAGCATCATCAAGCAGGAGAATTTCGCGGGACTCAACTTCGCATACATCCACGGCTTCACGCACTACCACACGATGACTGACACGCCGCCGAATCTGGACGCGGGCAGTCTTCAGCATCAAGGCTCGTCCGCGCTGTCGCTCGCGCGCCACTTCGGGAGCATCGAGCTGGCGAATGTCGTCGAGCACGGCCGCGGCGCGGCGGACGCCGTCTACTTCGACGTGCTTGGGGCGCGCGTCATTCACTATCCGGCAAGCTGGGCTTTACCGCTGGCGGTGCTGGCGGTGCTGCTGTTCGCGGTCGTGGTCATTCTCGGATTTAAGAACGGCCACCTGTCTGCGCTCGGCATCGTCGCAGGCTTCGCCGTCACGCTCGCAAGCCTTATGCTGACGCCGCTCGCGGTGTGGTTAGTGTGGCGGTTGACGGGCGCGTTGCAAATGGCGTTTGGGATTGACCCGCAGGCCGCCATCTGTCGTCAGGACACATACCTGCTCGGCCTTGTGCTCTTGAGCGCGGCCGTCCCCCCGGCCCTCTACCTTCTGCTGGCGCGCAGAATCAGGGCCCGGAACTTAGCCATCGGCGGACTTCTCTGGTGGCTGATTTTGACGATGCTCACGAGCCTGTCCGTGCCGGGTGCCAGTTACTTATTTCTCTGGCCGCTCTGCTTCAGCCTCGTCGCGTTGGGATGGCTGTTCGGCGCAAAGACTTGGGACGTGACGACGGCGAAGCACCTCGCCGTGCTTGCACTCTGTGCGCTGCCGGGAATCATTCTGCTCGCGCCCGTTATCCAGATGATCTTCACGGCGCTCAGTTTCGGAGCCAACCTCATCATCGCCGTCTTCGTGGCGTTGCTCTGCGTGTTGCTCGTCCTGCAACTCAAAATCATCAGCTCCGCACGCGCGTGGCTGCTGCCGTTGGGCGCCGCGGCCGTAGGCGCTGTGCTGCTGCTCTACGCGAGTTACGCCACGTCGTACACAGCCGAGTGCCCGCGCCCGAGCAATCTGTTCTACGCCCTGAACGGAAACGTGGGCACAGCGGTCTGGGCGAGCGGCTACGACGACGACGGGCCGGACGCGTGGGCCGCGCAGTATCTTACGGCCGGTGCCGCGAAGGGCGCGCTCGCCGAATACGTGCCCCAGCGCCACAGCAACTTCGTGAGCCACGAGGCCCCTCCATCTCAGCTCGCGCCCCCTTCAATCGAGTTGCTCGACGACGCGACGGCGGGCAGCGTGCGCACCCTGAGACTCCGCGTCATTTCGCCCCGGCAGGCTCCCTTGATGACGGTCTACATGGACTCGGAAGTCCACGTCAGGAGCGCCTCGGTTAACGGCCGAAAGATTGACGACGGCGAGCCGGCCGCGCCGTCCGAAGACCAGCCGCGCTGGCGCCTGAACTACTACGGGTTCCCGAAGCAGGGCGTCGAGCTGACGCTGGAAGTTGAAGAGACGAAGCCTCTGAAGATTTGGGCGATGGATCAATCATACGGGCTACCTGAAATACCGGCCGCCCCCGCGCGCCCGCGCCCCGCGTGGATCAAACCCGCCGCTTGGCGTCTGTATAGCGACCAGACCTTGGTGGATAAATCATTCATCTTTTGACCGACTCGATGCTGCGAGCAGAGAGAGATTGAAGGGCGGAGTAGGAATTTGAACTCCACGCACATTCAAATTGTTGACACGAAATTCGTAAACATGTATTCTCCCCGAGCCCCGAAAAAGAAACCTCATTCTCTTGCTTCAGATGTTTGTCTACCGCTCGGTCGGGTAAAGGAAAAACTCCCGCGCCGCAGGCGTCAGAAAAATTTGAACCACATTCGTATTCTGTCGTTTGGTATCTAGTCGGCGTGCTCTCGACTCGCCGAAACTTGTTATTTGATTCTTTGATTCAGCAGCGGAGGCGGTGCCAAAAGGGCTCATCGAAAGCTCGGACGGGCCGCACCTGCCGAAACTCTGAGCCTTGCCTTGCCGCCCTCTGCGGCTCGGTCAACGCTAAAGTTGTAGCGCCCTCCACGACATCGTCGATGAGCGGCGTTCAGCTCCAAAATTCAATGATGATTCGATCAAGTGCGCCAGCACTAG
>JBJMGQ010000123.1:0-6897 GCA_045807845.1 Pyrinomonadaceae bacterium
GCAACACGACCATCGGCGTGCAGAACAACTCGGGCACGCTCGTCAACGCGCAGTCGAACTGGTGGGGCGCGGCCAACGGCCCCGGCCCCGTCGGCCCCGGCAGCGGCGACCGCGTCAGCACCAACGTTGATTTCTCCAACTGGCTGACGAACGAGACCAACTGTCCCGCGCTCTGCGCGACCAACGTCGCGCTCGCCTCCTACGGCGCGACGGCCACGGCCTCTTCAACTGCGAACGCGAACTTCCCCGCCTCGGGCGTCATCAACGGCGAGCACAACGGCAACGACTGGGGCGCGGGCGGCGGCTGGAACGATGGCACCCGCAACGTCTTCCCCGATAACGTGCAGGTCAACCTCAACGTCGTCCAGTCCATCAACGACATCGACGTTTACACTCTGAAGAACCAGCCGAACAACGGCTCCACGGTCGGCGACTTTACGTCAGCCACCTCGTACGGCATCAAGGACTTCGACGTGCAGTACTGGAACGGCTCGGCGTGGGTGACGGCGGCCTCCTTCACCGGCAACACGCGCGTCAAGCGCCGCGTCAGCTTCTCGACGCCGATTCTGACCGACAAGATTCGCGTCGTCGTGAACTCTGCGAACGACAATACCTACAGCCGCGTCGTCGAAATCGAAGCCTACAGTTGCTCGCCCGCGGTCGTGCCGACGCCGACGCCGACGCCCACCCCGACGCCGACGCCGACTCCTTCGCCCACGCCCTGCGGCACCAACATCGCGACGGCCGCCAACGGCTCAACCGCCACGGCCTCTTCAACCGCTAACGCGAACTTCCCCGCCTCGGGCGTCATCAACGGCGAGCACAACGGCAACGACTGGGGCGCAGGCGGCGGTTGGAATGACGGCACCCGCAACGTCTTCCCCGACAACGTGCAGGTCAACTTCAACACCAACCAGACGATCAACACCATCGACGTTTACACGTTGAAGAACAGCCCGAACGACGGCTCGGTCGTCAACGACACGACGCCGGCCACAAGCTACGGCATCAAGAACTTCGACGTGCAGTACTGGACGGGCTCGGCGTGGGCGACCGTGCCCGGCGGCTCGGTGACGAGCAACACGCTCGCCAAGCGCCGCTTTATCTTCGCGCCCATCACGACCGACAAGATTCGCGTCGTCGTGAACTCTGCGAACGACAACACCTACAGCCGCGTCGTCGAGATCGAGGCGTTTAGCTGCAACCCCATTGCCGTCCACTGTGTTAATCCGGGCGGCACGGGCGGCTGCTTCGCGACCATTCAGGGGGCGATTAACGCTTCCGCGCCCAACGATCAGGTCAACGTCCAGCCGGGCACCTACGACGAGGATGTGAACGTCAACAAGGACGGCCTGAAACTCATCGGCGCGGGCGCAGGGAGCACCAACATCCGCGGCCCCATCGGCGGCCCGGGCACGACCGTCCAGATCAGCGCCAACAACGTGACGGTCGCCGGCTTCACCGTCACGCGCCTCGGCAACAACACGACCGACTGGAACAACCCGGGTCTCAACTCGGCCGGCTTCGCCATTCAGGGGTTGGCAGTCACCGGCGCGACCATCCGCGACAACGTCATCACGGGCAACCGCACCGGCATCGACATCAACAACTCGAACGGCCACACCGTCCGCAACAACGTCATCGACTTCAACCGGACGGGGCTCATCTACCGCAACCAGACCGACAACCAGACCGTGGTCGAGAACTTCATCACCAACAACTGGACGGTCGGCGTGCTCTTCCTCGACGCCTCGGGCGGCAGCAACTCGCCCGTGCAGACGGCGCTGCATTCGACCTTCTCGAACAACAACATCAGCGCCAACTGGTACGGCCAGGTCGTTGACCGCCAGTCGGGCGGTTCGCTCCCCGCGCCGGGGACGACCAACTACAAGAACTTCCGCGGCAACTGGTGGGGCACGACCTCGCCGGTCGTGACCACGGCCAACAGCGCTGAGCCCGGCTACGCCGCGCAGATTCCCGTGGCCTACGGCGGCACGGCGACGCCTCCGGGCGGCCAGCCCGATATCGCCGGCCCCGCCTCGGCCAACATCCAGTACCTGCCGCTGCTCCAGAGCGGCACGGACACCAACGTCGAGACGACTCCGGGTCGCGGCACGAACGGCTTCCAGGGCGTGCCCAACACCGTCGTCGTCTCGCCCGCCAACCAGCAGGGCTGGGTCTTCTTCGACGACAACCCGGGGACGGGCACCGGCTCGGGCGGCTTCGAGGCCGGCCCCTCGACGCCCCCGCTCGGCACGGGCAGCGCCTTCCTGACCGTAGACAGTCAGGGGCGCTTCGCCTTTGCCACCTTCGACTATAACGGGACGCGCATGGACGACCTGCTCGGGCTGCTCTACGGCAGCTATCAGGACAACAACGCGAACACGGTCGTCGCGCCCTCGCTTCAGTTCGACATCGACTACGACCTCAACGACGCGGCGACCGCCTATCAGGGGCGCCTCGTCTTCGAGCCGTACCTGTCGCCGGCGCAAGGGGCCGTGCAGCAGAACGTCTGGCAGGACTGGAACGCGCGCGGCGGCAAGTGGTACGGGTCGCGGACGACGGTGACCGTTAATAACGTCACAGGCGTCACGCAGCCGTGCCAGCCCGCCACGCCCTGCACTTGGCAGCAGGTGCTTACGGCCTTCCCCAACGCGGGCGTGCGCAACGCAGGCGGCAGCGCCGTCCTCTTCAAGGTGGGCGGCCCTTGGGCACCCGGCTTCGACGGCAACGTCGATAACTTCCGGCTCCAACAGAACGGGGCTCTCGTCACCTACAACTTCGAGAACGTCCCGTAAGCATCGCGGACGACTCGACACACGCGCATCGGCCGCACGTCTTTCCCGACGGCGGCCGATGCCTTTTCCACAACCGAGACGATGCAGGCGTTAGCCAACCCGACAGACGCGCGACGCACGAGTCACGGCGCAGCCGCCGCGACGCCGCGACGTTTGCGCGTGCTACAGGTCGGCAAATTCTACCCGCCGCACAGGGGCGGGATGGAGTCGCATCTGCAAGCGCTCTGCGGGCAGTTGCGCGCGGAGGTCAACGTCGAGGTCTTAGTCTCAAGCGACGACCGTCGCACCGTCGAAGAGGTCTTGGACTCGGTGAAGGTGACGAGGGTCGGGACGCTCTTCGACTTCGCGGCGGCGCCCGTCTGCCCCGGCCTCGTCCGCCGCATACGCGACTCGCGCGCGGACATCGTGCACCTCCACTGGCCGCACCCGGCGGCGCTCCTCGCCTATCTGGCGAGCGGCCACGCGGGCCGCCTCGTCCTCACATACCACAGCGACGTGGTGCGCCAGAAGGTCTTGGGCGGCATGTTCCGTCCCGTGCTGCGGCGCGTGCTCGAACGCGCCGACGCCCTCATCGCGGCCTCGCCCAACTACGTCGAGTCGTCGCCCGTGCTCAGGCAGTTCAAGTCGAAGTGCAGCGTCATCCCGTTCGGCGTCCCGCTCGAAGAGTTCGACCGCGTAGACGCGCTTGAGGTGGAGCAGCTTCGCGCGCGGTTCGGCCCGCGCATCGTGCTCGGCGTCGGCCGCCTCATCTACTACAAAGGCTTCGAGCATCTCGTCCGCGCGATGAAGGAGGTGGACGGCCGTCTCGTCATCATCGGCGAAGGCCCTCTGCGCGGCGCGCTCGAACAGGAGGCGGAGAGGGCGGGCGTGAGTGGTCGCGTCAACTTCCTCGGCCACGTCGAGAACGTTGTGCCGTACTATCACGCGGCCGACGTGTTCGCGCTCCCCTCCATCGCGCGCAGCGAAGCGTTCGGCATCGTGCAGCTCGAAGCGATGGCCTGCCGCAAGCCCGTCGTCAACACGCGGCTCGACTCGGGCGTGACCTACGTCTCCGTGGACGGCGTGACGGGACTCACCGTCCCGCCCGCGGACTCTGAAGCGCTCGCCGCCGCGCTCAACAAACTGCTCGAAGACACGGCGCTGCGCGCGCTCTACGGGCGCGCCGCACGCCTGCGCGTCGAGCGCGAGTTCGACCTTGAGACGATGGGCCGCCGCACACGACAACTCTACGAAGAGGTCATGGCTTGAAGTAAGAATTTGAAATCTCAAAGTTGAAATTTCAAAGCTCCTGAAAACCGAATCCCGATGAACACGTACCTGACTCTGTTCGCGATAGCTCTCGCCTCCTCGCTCGTCCTGACGCCGCTGCTGCGCCGCGCGGCGCAGCGCCTCGGGTGGGTGGACACGCCTACGGACGCGCGCCGCCTGCACACGCTGCCCGTTCCGCGCGTGGGCGGCGTCGCCATCTACTGCTCGGCCGGGCTCGCGCTGGCCGCGCTGCCGTTCGTGGATAATCGCGTGACGGAGCTGCTCGGGCAGAGTCGTCAAGAGGCTCTGGCGGTGCTGCTCTCTTCGACGTTCGTCTTCGCCTTCGGGCTCTTCGACGACCTCAAGGGCGGCATCAAGGCCAAGTGGAAGTTTCTCGCGCAGGGCTTGGCCGCGCTCCTCCTCTTCGTGCTCGGCGTGCGCATACAGGCTATCACCGTCCCGCTCGTCGGCTCGTTCGAGATACCTTTCATCCTGAGTCTGCTCTTTACGCTCGTCTGGGTCATCGGCATCAGCAACGCCTTCAACCTCATCGACGGCCTCGACGGGCTGGCGACGGGCGCGGCGCTCTTCGCCTCGCTCGTGATGGTGGCCGTCTCGCTCGTGACGGGTCGCCCGCTGGTGACGGCCGTCTCGCTCGCGCTCGTCGGGGCGCTGACAGGCTTCCTGCGTTACAACTTCAACCCGGCCTCCATCTTCCTCGGCGACTCGGGCTCGCTCTTCACGGGCTTCCTGCTCGCGGCGCTCTCCGTCACAGGCACACAGAAGGCTTCGACCGCGGTCGCCGTCGCCATCCCTCTGATGGCCTTCGCGCTGCCCGTCATCGACACGGGCTTCGCCATCGCGCGCCGCTTCATCTCGGGGCAGCCGCTCTTTGAGGGCGACCGCGAGCACATCCACCACAAGCTCCTTGAGCGCGGCTGGTCGCAAAGGCGCGTGGCCTTTGCGCTCTACGGCGTCTGCGCGCTCTTCGCGCTGGTCGCGATGCTCTTTACGAGCGACGGCGGTGAAGGGAAGCTAACGGGCTTGCTGCTGCTCGTGACCGGCGCCGTCATCGTGCTCGTGGCGGGGCGGCTGCGCTATCACGAGGCCGACGAGGTGAGGGCGGGACTCAGGCGCAACTTCGCCGAGCGAAGGACGCGCGCCGCCAACCACGTCCGCGTCCGCCGCGCGAGCCGCTCGCTCTCGCACGCGGCCACGCTCGGCGACCTGCTCGACGCCGTCCGCGAGGTTTTGGAGTTGGGCGAGTTCGTCTACGCGACCGTGCATCTCGGGCGCGGCGGCGACTTCGAGTTGAGCCGCGAGGTGCTCGCGCGCGAGACGGGCGACCGCCGGCTCGAAGGCGCGGAGGAGCGCGGCGGGCTCGTCTGTTGGGAGTGGGGGCGCGGCGACGCGCGCGGCAAAGACATCCTCGACTCGCACCTCTTCTGGACGCTGCGGATGCCGCTCTCGACTCCGGCGGCCGGGTGGGGCTACATCACGCTCTATCGCGAGTTCGGCGGCGAGGGCCTCCTGCTCGACGTGAACTACCTCTCGAACCTCTTCCAGAAGGAGATGGCTCTCGCGGCCGAGCGCGTCTTCACGAAGACGGGCGCCGAGGAGCCGCTGGGGAAGGCCGTGGCCGCTGTGCTAAGCTGATATACCGGATACGGACTATCGCAAACGATTGAGAGGAATTTCGCTTCCATGTCAAAGCGCGCATTGATCACCGGCATCACCGGGCAGGACGGCTCGTTCCTGACCGAGCTGCTGCTTGAGAAGGGTTACGAAGTCTACGGCATCATCCGTCGCTCCTCGTCCTTCAACACCGACCGCATCGACCATCTCTATCAAGACCCGCACGAGACGGGGACGCGCCTGCGTCTCGTCTACGGCGACCTCAACGATTCAAGCTCGCTCAACACGCTCATCCGCCAGATTCGTCCCGACGAGATTTACAACCTCGGTGCGCAAAGTCACGTCCGCGTCAGCTTCGACGTGCCCGAGTATACGGGCGAGGTCACTGGCCTCGGCACCGTCCGCCTGCTCGAAGCCATCCGCGAGGCGGGCATCAATCCGAAGTTCTATCAGGCGTCTTCGTCGGAACTCTACGGCAAGGTCGTCGAGACGCCGCAGAAGGAGACGACGCCCTTCTACCCGCGCTCGCCTTACGCCTGCGCCAAGGCGTACGCCTACTGGATTACGGTCAACTACCGCGAGTCTTACGGCATGTTCGCGTGCAACGGCATCCTCTTCAACCACGAGTCGGAGCGGCGCGGCGAGACCTTCGTCTCACGCAAGATTACGCGCGCCGCCACGCGCATCAAGCTCGGGCTTCAACAGAAACTCTACATGGGCAACCTCGACGCGCGGCGCGACTGGGGCTATGCGCGCGACTACGTCGAGGCGATGTGGCTGATGATGCAGGCCGACGAGCCGGACGACTACGTCATCGCTACGGGGCAGACGCACTCCGTCCGCGAGTTTCTCGAAGAGGCGTTCGGCTACCTCGGCCTCGACTGGGAGAAGCACGTCGAGATCGACCCGCGCTACTTCCGCCCCGCCGAAGTTGATCTGCTGCTCGGCGACCCGACCAAGGCGCGCACCATCCTCGGCTGGGAGCCGAAGGTCGGCTTCAAGGAGCTGGTCAAAATCATGGTGGACAGCGACATGCGTCTGGCCGAGCGCGAACAGCGCGCGCGCCAGCACGAGGGTGCACTCGCCACGACCGGCGGCTGGGGCGTCAACTAGGGCCGTGCATGCTGCGTTAAGCGCTGGCTGCATAGAGTAACGAATACTCGACTGAGGGGCGGCGTCCCGGGAAAGAAGCCTGTTGTTTCTTTCCCGGGACGCC
>JBJMGQ010000124.1:0-5355 GCA_045807845.1 Pyrinomonadaceae bacterium
AACGAAGAGGCCGGCCTCGCCACCACCGGAGGTGACGTTGACGACGGGCGAGCCGGAGAGGCGCACCATCGCGCCCTCCATGCGACCGCGGAAGAGGAAGGGATTCGTGTCCACGTACATCGTTTGCAAGCTCCATGTGCTTTCGCCGAAGACGGGGAAGACTTCGGGGTGAAGCTCAACCGCCTCCTGCACGACGTAGTCCTCTTCGAGCGCGTGTGCCAACGCGTCATCCCATTCCGACGCGCTCGCCTTCGCGCCGAGGGTTAGACCGCGCCCGCCGTAGTCGTCGTTCGGCTTGAGCACGAACCGCTCGCGGCGATGTCGAATGTGCTCAACCAAGTCAACGCGCACGCCTTCGTGCGTCGTCTTCCGCTCGGCCACGCGCCGCGTCCAAGGGACGCACGACGCGAAGACTTTCCTCTCCTCGGGCGTGAACCAGCCGGCGCGCTCTTCGTCGGTCAGCAGCTCGAACGCGGCCTTCTTGTGCAGCGGCTTGCAGCGCGGCGAGTTGACGAGGCACACGCGTCCCTCCGCGTACGCGCGCAGCAGCGGGTGCGACTCGCCGCCGCGCGCGAGCAGCTCGTGGATGATGACGCGCTTGTAGACTAAATCGACGCGGAAGTCGCCGCATCTAAGGGTGCGCCCGTCGTACTCAAGCTCGTCGGGTGCGCAGACGATGGCCGGCACGCCGCGCGAAGCGAAGTAGTTTCTGAGCAGGAAGAACTCGTGCCCGGTCGGCAAGTCCTGCCAGTCCACGACGGCGACGTTGGGCAGCTCGCGCGCGCCGCCGCGCCACTCGGCGAAGGTCTCGACGAGCGCGGCGAGGAGCGCCGCGGCCGGGTCGAACTGCCGGAGGCGGTAACGCGCGGCTAACGTCTGCATCGCCGCCACCTCGAAGCCGACCTCGTTGAGCCCCGCCTGATCCGTGAGGCTCGAAGGGTTCTCGGCGTTGTACTCAACGAACTTGACCTCGCCGTCGTGAACGAAGGCGTCGAGCCGCGTCGTCACCGCCGGATAGCGGTAGCCGGGCTCGACGAGCGCGAGCCGCGTCTCCGCCTCGCTCATCCCGACGGCCTCCATCAACGACGGCTCTTCCGTCATCGCCGCGGACAGCTTCGCGAACGCGCCCGCCAACGTCTCCGACGCATGCGCGAGCCGTGCGTACTGCGCCGCGTCCAACAGGTGCGGCCTGAGCGATGCGCCTATCTCGCGCCCGCCGTAGAGCAAACGCCGCGCGCGCATCCCCTCCCGCAGACGCTCGAACAGCCCCGCGCCCAGACTCTCGTCCGACGCCAGCAGCTCATGAAACTCCGCAATCGCCTGCTCTCTCATAAAAAAAGTAGGCAGTAGGCAGTAGACAGTAGGCAGTAGGCTCCGCTCGTCGTGGTTGATGATGACATCGCTCGGTTCGAGCGATGACGGTTTTTCTACTGCCTACTGTCTACTGCCTACTGCTTACTGTCTATTGCCTACTGCTTTCCCTTACTTGTCGGCCGCGACGGCGCCATCCTGCATCTCCAGCGCGGCCTGCGCGGAGGCGAGGCGCGCGACCGGGACGCGGAAGGGTGAGCAGGAGACGTAGTCGAGCCCCGTCATGTGGCAGAAGGCGATGGAGCGCGGCTCGCCACCATGCTCGCCGCAGATGCCGACCTTGAGGCCGGGCTTGACCGAGCGCCCGCGCTCCGTCCCCATCTTGATGAGCTGCCCGACGCCCTCGCGGTCTAAGACCTGAAAGGGGTCGTCGGGCAGAATCTTCACCTCGACGTACTTCGACAGGAACCGCCCCGAGTCGTCGCGACTCAAGCCGAAGGTCGTCTGCGACAGATCGTTCGTGCCGAACGAGAAGAAGTCGGCGTGCTCGGCGATCTTGTCGGCGGTCAGGGCCGCGCGCGGCAGCTCGATCATCGTGCCGACCGTGTAGTCGATGGTCATGCCGTGCGCGCCCAAAACGTCGCGCGCGACCTCTTTGATCAGCTCGGCTTGATTGCGCAGCTCTTCGGCAGTCGAGACGAGCGGCACCATGATCTCGGGCTTCACCTCCACGCCTTCGCCCGCGACCTGACACGCGGCCTCGAAGACGGCGCGCGCCTGCATGCGCGTCACCTCCGGATAGATGAGGCCCAAGCGGCAGCCGCGATGGCCGAGCATCGGGTTGGCCTCGCGCAGACGCTCGACCTGTTGGAGGAGCTTGCGCTTACTGTCGATGGAGTCGAGCGTCCTGTCCATCTCGCGGATGGAGCCTGCGCGCTGCAAAGACATCTTGAGCTCGGAGAGTTCACCCAACAGCTCGTCCATGTTCGGCAGAAACTCGTGGAGCGGCGGGTCGAGCAGGCGGATGGTGACGGGCAAGCCCTGCATCGCACGGAAGATGCCGACGAAGTCGTTCTTCTGAAGCGGGAGCAGACGTTCGAGCGCCTTCTCGCGCGCGCCCACGCCGTCGGCCAGAATCATCTCGCGCATCGCGGCCAGACGCTCGTCGCCGAAGAACATATGCTCCGTGCGACACAAGCCTATTCCTTCCGCTCCGAACTCGCGCGCCACCTGCGCGTCGTGCGGCGTGTCGGCATTGGCGCGCACGCGCAAGCGCCTGAACTCGTCGGCCCACACCATCAACTCTCGAAAGTCGTCGCCGAGCGTCGGCTGCACCGTCGGCACGCGCCCCAAAAAGACGCGACCCGTCGAGCCGTCCACCGTAATCCACTCGCCCTTCGGCACCACCGTCCCGTTGACGTTGAACTGCTGCTGCCCGTAGTCGATGTTAAGAACCGACGCCCCGCACACGCACGACTTCCCCATGCCGCGCGCAACGACCGCCGCGTGGCTTGTCATCCCGCCGCGCGCCGTAACGATGGCTTGGGCGGCGACCATGCCGTGGAAGTCGTCGGGGCTGGTCTCCTGTCTAACCAAGACGACCTTCTCGCCCTCGCGCGCCATCTCCTCCGCCTCGTCGGGGTCGAAGACGACTTTGCCTTGCGCGGCACCGGGGCTGGCGGGCAGGCCCTTGGCGACGACCTTGGCGTCGGTGTCCGGGTCAACGGCGGGGTGGAGGAGCTGGTCGAGCTGGTCGGGCGTGACGCGGCGGACGGCCGTCGCCTTGTCGATGAGACCTTCGTGCACCATCTCCACGGCGACGCGGACGGCCGCCGCGCCGGTGCGCTTGCCCGTGCGCGTCTGGAGCATGAAGAGATGGCCGCGCTCGATGGTGAACTCCACGTCCTGCATGTCTTGATAGTGACGTTCGAGCAGACCCGTGATCTGCTCGAACTGCTCGTAGACGGCGGGCAGCTCCTCCTCTAGCTGGCTGATGGGGTTCGGCGTGCGCAGCCCCGCGACCACGTCCTCGCCCTGCGCGTTGAGGAGGTATTCGCCGTAGAGCTTCTTCTCACCCGTCGAGGGGTTGCGCGTAAACGCCACCCCCGTGCCCGACTCCGCGCCCATGTTGCCGAAGACCATCGCCTGCACGTTGACCGCCGTGCCGAGGTCGTCGGGGATGCGGTTCACTCTTCGGTAGTCGCACGCGCGCCGTCCCATCCACGAGTTGAAGACGGCGCCGATAGCGACGCGCAACTGCTCGTAAGGGTCTTCGGGGATGGCGAGGCCCGACTGGTCGGAGAAGATGATCTGCTTCTGCGCGGCGATGATGTCGCGCAACTGTTCGGGACTCAAGTCCGTGTCGCGCCCGCCCTCGGTCTGCGCCTTGTAGCGCTCCATCACGCGCTCGAACTTCTCGTGCGCGACGCCCATCACGATCTCCGCAAAGAGCGTGGCGAAGCGGCGGTAGGCGTCCAAGGAGAAGCGCAGGTCACCGGTCTGCGTGGCGAGCCCCTGCACGGTCTGCTCGTTGAGGCCGAGGTTCAGAACGGTGTCCATCATCCCCGGCATCGAGAAGGGCGCGCCCGAGCGCACCGAGACGAGCAGAGGATTCTCCGGGTCGCCGAACCTCTTCCCCGCCTTCGCTTCAATCGCGCGCAGGCCGTCGATGACCTGTTCCCACATGCCTTCGGGAAAGTTCTTGCCTTCGCGGTAATAGGCATTGCACGCCTCGGTCGTGACGATGAAGCCGGGCGGGACGGGCAGCCCCGCCCGCGTCATCTCGGCGAGCCCCGCGCCCTTACCGCCGAGCAGCGCGCGCGCGCCGCCGTCGCCCTCTTCGAAGAGGTACACCCACTTGTGCGCTTGATGCTGTGACACGAAAGTATCCTTCCTCGGTCTGCGGCAGGAGTTCTTTAACGGCGGGCGGCGGGCACGTGCGTCCGGCCGTCCGGGGAGCGCTTGTGTGGCGGCAAGCCTACCCCAAACCTGTCACGACGGCAACGTTCATGCCGCCCGGAGACGTGAGCGGTTTACAAGGGTTGCGTCCCGCGGTTGTGGAATATCCACCTGACGCCTGCGAAGAATCGCCCAACCCTTCGGCGGTCGGTTCGCGTGACAAGAGAGTGGGTTAAGAGGGGTGGACAGGGTGAACAGGATTTGAGGTTTGCAAGCTCGCATCCTATTGTCCGCCGTCGGGGTGGAGCTTGAGCCACTCGGCTCTCAACATGAAGCTGCCGCCGGTGACGACGCGGTCGCCGACGAAGAGCCCTTCGAGCACGGGGTAGCGACCCGAAGCCTCTGCGCCCAAGCGCACCGCGCGCATGACGTACGTGCTCGGGTCTGCGGTGGCGAGGAAGACGACCGTGCGACCGCCGACGGTCTGCACGGCCGACGCGGGCACGGTCGGCGCCGTCGCCTCGGCCGTCCCCAGCGCGCCGAAGCCGACGCCCACGAACATGCCGAGCTTGAGCGCCTGCCCGGGGTTCGCTACTTCGACGCGCACCTGCGCCGTGCGCGTCGAGGGGTCGAGCTGCGGGTCAACGTATGTGACGCGCCCGCGCCAAATCCTGCCCGGGTACGCCTCGCTCGTCACGCTCGCGCCGCTCCCCGTGCGCACGCGCGCGAGGTCGCGCTCGAAGACTTGGCCCACGACCCACACGTTCGAGAGGTCTGCGACGCGCATAATCTCCTTGTTGGCCTCGACGACCTCGCCCGGGTTGGCCGCGCGACTGATGACCGTGCCGCCCGCGGGCGCGGGCAGAGAGACCTCCGAGCTGACCTGCGCGGGCGTGTGCAGAGCTTCGACGCGCTGCGGCGTCATGCCCAACACCAACAACCTCTGGCGTTGCGAAGCGACTTCGGCCTCTGCCTTCTTCAGCATCGTGGTTGACTGCTCGAACTCTTCGCGGCTGGCCGCGCCGATCTCGACAAGCGCGGTCGTGCGGTGATGGTGCTTGTGGTGCTCTTCAAGCTCGGCCTGCGCGGAGAGGTAGCGCGTCTGCGCCGACGCCAGCTCGTCGCTGAAGACGACGGCGAGCGTCT
>JBJMGQ010000125.1:0-12138 GCA_045807845.1 Pyrinomonadaceae bacterium
CTACTCGAAGCGCTCGGGCGACGAGGAGGTGCAGCTCGCGCGGCAGGAGTTGATGAGCGAGATTCCCGCGCTCAGCCGCGTGCTGATGCGCGTCCAACTGGCGACGAGCTTGCGCCGGATGCTCGACCAAGCCGACCTGCACATCACTGTCTCGCGGCTGGTGATGCTCTCGCTGATGGCGGGTCTGCTGGCGACGCTCGCCGTCTCGATGCTGACCATCTCAAAGCTCTTCATGCTCACGGGCGGCGTGGTCGCGGCGGCAATCCCGTTCCTCCACATCGCCTACAAGCGCAAGAAGCGCCTCAACGCCTTCCTCGAACATCTGCCCGACGCGCTGGAGCTCATCAGCCGCGCGCTTCAGGCCGGCCACGGCTTCGCCGAGGCGCTCCACATGGTCTCGACCGAGATGCCCGAGCCCATCGCCACCGAGTTTCGCAAGACCTACGAGGAGCAGAACCTCGGCCTCTCGCTCAAGCTCGCGCTTGAGAATTTGTCGGCGCGCGTGCCTCTGATCGACCTGCGCTTCTGCATCACGGCCATCATGATTCAGCGCGAGACGGGCGGGAACCTCGCCGAGATTCTGGAGAAGGTTTCGCACACCATCCGCGAGCGCTTCCGCATCCTCGAAGACCTGAACACGTTGACGACCAGCTCGCGCATGTCGGCGTGGATCCTCTGCGGCCTGCCCATGTTCGTCGCGCTGGCCGTCACCATCATGAATCCCGACTACATGTCCGTCCTCTGGACAGACCCCCGCGGCCACAACCTGCTCTGGGCCGCAGGGTTCATGCAGCTCACGGGCATGCTGATTATTCGGAAGATTCTGAAGATAAAGATTTAGTGATAAGTGATAAGTGATAAGTGATGAGATTTCTTCTTATCACTTATCACTCATCACTCATCACCGGAGCGAAGCGACGTGCTAATCATCACCATCTCAATCTTCGTCTGCGTCACGCTCGGCGTGATGGGGCTCTACTGGCTGATGTTCCGGCCGACGAGCGCGGCGACCGAGCGCCTGAAGAGTATGGGCGGCGTCGGAAGCGTGCCGACCAACTTGGGCGCGGGCTCGGTCGAGGCCGACTCTTCGGCCGCGGGCGCCTTCGCCGAGCGCATGGCGTCGCCGCTGCAACGTCTCGCGCCGCCGTCGGCGGCCGAGGCGCGCAAGGTGCAGAAGGAGTTGATGCACGCGGGCTTCCGCTCAGAGAGCGGGCCGATCATCTATCGCGCCATCCAGCTCATCTCGCTCGCCTTCTTCCCGGCGGCCGTGGCCTTCGGGTGCGCCGTGTTGGGACGCCCCTTGAGCAGCGCTCTCATCTACATCATCGTCTCGGTCGGCGTCGGCGGCTACCTGCCGCGCTTCGTCCTCAAGCGGATGATTAAGCGCCGCCAGCTCCTCCTGCGCTGGGGGCTCGCCGACGCGCTCGACCTGTTGGTCGTCTCCATCGAGGCGGGGCTCGGCCTCAACGCCGCGCTCGTCCGCGTCGGCGAAGAGCTGCGCGTCGTCCACCCCGACATCAGCGAAGAGTTCGAGATCACGAATCTTGAGATACGCGTCGGGCGCGAGCGCGACGAGGCGCTCCGCAACCTTTCGGAGCGCTGCGGCGTGGACGACTTGAAGAGCCTCGTCGCCATGCTCATTCAGGCCGACCGCTTCGGCACGTCCATCGCGAAGGCGGTGCGCGTCTACGCCGATAGCTTGCGCACGAAGCGGCGCCAGCGCGCCGAGCAGGCCGCGCAGAAAGCGGCGGTGAAACTGCTGATGCCGCTCGCCCTCTTCCTCTTCCCGACGCTCTTCATCGTCATACTCGGCCCGGCGGGCATCAACCTCATGGACACTATGGGCACCATGAATTTGTAAGCGAGACAGGAGAGACAGCCATGAACACGCGCAGAGTCATCATCATCTTCGTCGCTTTCGCGCTCTTAATCAGCGCGACGGCGCTGTGGGACGTTTCGGGCGACGAGCGCGACGGCGACACGGCCTCGAACGTCGTCGCCACCTCGGGCGCGGAGTCGGGCTCTGACGCCGCGGCGCCGCAGAAGAAGGGCGGCGGGCTCTTCGGCAAAATCCTCAAGGCGCCGTTCAAGGCCGTCGGGAAACTCTTCGGCAGGGGCGGCGACGACGGCCATCTCGCGCGCATGACCGAGAAGGACGCCGAGCGCTTCGAGAGCGTGGGCGTCGTCCGCGTCGAAGACCGAGACAACCAGCGCCCCTCAATGTCTGACGAGGGCGGCGACGCGCGCGACTACCTTGAGCGGGGCCGCGCGATGCTCGAAGACGGCCGCCTGAACGAGGCCATCGCGGAGCTTTCGCGCGCGACCTCGCTCGACCCGAAGCTCACGCAGGCGCACAGCCTGCTCGCCGTCGCCTACGACCGCAAGGGTCTGCACGACCGCGCCGAGGACTCCTACCGCCATGCGATGGATGTGAACGACCGCGACCCGCAGGCGCTCAACAACCTCGGCTACTCGCTCTATCTTTCGGGTAACTACCGCGCGGCCGTGGACAGGCTGAAGAGGGCGGCGCGGCTCGCTCCGTCCGACGCGCGCATCCTCAACAACCTCGCGCTGGCGCAAGTCAGGCTCGGCAAGTACGACGACGCCTACCGCAACTTCGCGCGCGCCGACGGCGAGTTCAACGGCCACGCCAACCTCGCCGCCCTGCTCGTCCGCACGGGGCGCGAAGACAAGGCCGTCGAGCACCTCGAAGCCGCGCGCAAGCTTCAGCCCGAGTCGCAGAACGTCCTGCGCCAGCTCGCCGAAGTTTACGAACGCACCGGCCGCAGCGATAAGGCCGCCGACGCGCGCCAAGCGCTCGCGGCGATTGATGCTCGCCGGACGGTCGCCGCCGCCGAGGAGCGATAATCTTTATGGGCGCGCGGCGGGCAACGGACACCAAGTCCGCTTGCCACAAACGCCCGCCGGGAACGCGCCCTACCAGACAAGGAACGGAGTAGACGATGACCCACACCGGAATCCTGACGCGCGTCGAAATCGAATCGATGGGGCCGCCCGTCCTTGAAGAGCTGCGCGAGGCCGACGTGGCGGCGAGCTTCCTGTGCGACTTGGCGCTCAAGCACGTCGCGCAGATGCCGGAGCCGACGACGAAGAGCATCAGCGAAGAGTTGAAGCTTCCGCGCGCGCTCGTCGAGGAGATGCTCGTCCACCTGACGCGCGAGAAGATGATCGAGGTGAAGGGGCAGATCGCGGTCGGCGCGACGCGCTACGCGATGCTCGACCGCGGCTGGGATCGCGTCGCGCGTGTGCGCGACCTCTGCGGCTACGTCGGCCCCGCGCCCGTCTCTCTGCGTGACTACGCGCACATGATGCGCTTGCAGGCCGTGCCCGCGCGCGCCGCTTCGGTCGAGACCGTGCGCACGGCCTTCCGCGACCTCGTGCTGCCCGAGTCGCTCATCCAGACGATGGGCTGCGTCATCAACTCGCGCCGCTCGCTCTTCATCACAGGCCCCCCGGGCACGGGCAAGACGGCCGTCGCCGAGCGCATCAACTCGGGGCTGCCCGGCTACATCTGGATTCCCTACGCCATCGAGGTTGACGGACAGATCATCCGCGTCTTCGACAACCACAACCACCGCGCCGCGCCTTTGGACGAGACGCCGACCGACTACGACCGCCGCTGGGTGCTCATCGAGCGCCCGCTCGTCATCGTCGGCGGCGAGCTGACGCTTGACGATGCGGACTTGCAGTGGAGCGAGGCCGCGCGCTTCTACGAGGCGCCGTTCCAGTTGAAGTCGAACGGCGGCACGCTCGTCGTTGACGACTTCGGCCGACAGCGCGTCGAGCCGCACGACCTTCTCAACCGCTGGATTGTGCCTTTGGAGAAGCGCGTCGATTACCTGACGCTGCACACGGGCAAGAAGATCGAGGTGCCGTTCGAGCAGCTTGTCGTTTTCTCGACGAACCTCGACGAGAAGGACTTGGTTGACGAGGCGTTCCTGCGCCGCATGGGCTATCGCGCGCGCGTCGAGCCGCCGACGCCCGCCGCCTACGTCGAGATTTTCAAGCGCGCCGCCTACACGCGCGGCCTGAGAGTCGAGCAGCATTGTCTCGACCACCTGCTCAACAACTACATGCTCGAACACAGGCAGATGAAGGCGTGCGAGCCGCGCGACCTGCTCGACCGCATGACCGACATCTGTCTCTTCGAGGCGCGCCCGCCCGAGGTGTCTGTCCGACTCATCGACGCGGCCTGGCGCAACTACTTCGGCACCTCGCACGGCTTCGCCGCGCAGGAGCAGGGCCGCAAGAGCACGGGGGACTTGAGTGATGCGAATCCACTCCAAATCTGAACGACTGCTGACGGCGGGCCCGCTGCTCCTCGTCATCCTGCTCTCCTTGTCCGCGCCCGCGTTGGCCGACCAGTTGAAGCTGGCCGACGGGACGACGATGGAGGTGGACGAAGCTTGGGAGGACGCGCAGGGCGTCTGGTACAGGCGCGGCGGCGTGACCAATCTCGTCGAGCGCTCGCGCGTGCGCGAGGTGGTGAAGACGGCCGCGAAGGACTCGAAGGAGTTGAAGGCGGCGAGCGAGGCATCGGTCGTCAAGGCGGTCGCCGACGCGGCGCCGAGGGTCGAAGAGGTGCAGGCCGTGTGGATATACCTCGTCGGCGGCGCGAAGATGGAGGTGGACGAGGCGAGCGAGGGCGCGGACGGCGTCTGGTTCAAGCTCGGCAACATCTCGACCTTCATCGAGCGCGCACGCATCGACCACATCGAGCGCGAGCGCATCCAGCCCGAAGAGGTCGCAGTTGAGGGCGTGAAGAAGAAGCGCGAGCGGCGCTGGACGACGGGCAGCGCGGGGCTCGATTCAATCATTCGACAGAACGGCGCGCGCCACGGCGTCGATCCTTATCTCATCTTCTGCGTGATGGAGCAGGAGTCGCACTTCAGCTCGAAGGCCGTGAGCCCCGTGGGCGCGCGCGGCCTGATGCAGTTGATGCCGGGGACGGCCGCGCGCTTCGGCGTGCGCAACCCGCACGACGCGGCGCAGAACGTCTCGGGCGGCGCGCGCTATCTGAAAGAGCTGCTGCTTCGCTTCAACGGCCGCGTTGACCTCGTGCTCGCGGGCTACAACGCGGGCGAGGGCAACGTCATGCGCTACGGCTACCGCGTGCCCCCCTTCCGCGAGACGCGCAACTACGTGAAGCGTGTGGGCGGGCGATATGCGAAAGGCGAGTAGACCGAAATCAGTAGGCAAATGGCAGATGGCAGTAGGCAGTTAGCTGCACTCGCAAGGGCGCGATTGTTCGGCGCTGGAGTTCGCCGAGGTCAAAACATGAACGTTCGAGCGTCTGGTGCTCTGAACTGCCTACTGCCATCTGCCTTCTGCCTACTGGAATTTCCCGGGAGTTGCGCCTGTCTAGTGGCTGAGGTGTTTTGAAGATGAAGACTTGTCTGTTGAGTTTCGTGTTGGTCTTCGTTGCCGCGGCTTCGACGGCGCGAGCGCAAGGGCCGAGTCAGGCGGCCACGACGACGCTGACGAACGCGTCGGTCGTGAAGCTCGTTCGCGCCGGATTCCGCGAGAAGACGGTCATCGCCATCATCAACGCGCGGCAGGCCAGCTTCGATTTGTCGCCCGACCGTCTGATTGAGTTGAAGAAGGGCGGCGTGCCCGAACGCGTCATCCTCGCGATGATTGCGCGCGCGGAGTCGGTCGATTTCGCGAGCGAGGGATGGGACGACGACGAGACGCCGTTCGGCGGCTTAGGGAGCGCGGGCCGTGTGCGACAGGGCGCACCGGGGCAGCCGGGCCAGACGGGCTCAGACCCGAACGAGGTCGGCATCTTCGGCTCGTCGGGCGGTTCGAGCGGGCGCACGCGCTCGCGCAACGGGAACGGCGGCGGCGACACGGACACTCTGACGACGGGCAGCGCTTCGGTTCACATCATCAGGCCGCCGGTCGAGGCGGGCGGCGCGGCGAAGTTGGAGCGCACGCCGACGCTGACGAACGACTCGATCGTCGAGCTGGTCGAGGCCGGCTTCTCAGAGGGCACCATCGTCCGGCGCATCGAGCAGTCGCCGGTCGAGTTCGACCTCTCGCCCGCGAAGCTCACAGAGTTGCGCAAGCGACGCGTCGGCGAGCCCGTCATCAACGCCATGCGCACCGCGATGGGCGAAGACGCGAAGGAGCCCGCGCATCCCGAGAAGTAACCGATGATAAGGTTTGAGGCCGGACGATACTGGGGCATCACGCGCGGTAAGCATGCGCGCTTGGTGAGGCTCGTGTGGCGTGTGGCGCGTGCGCTCGCGCCCGCGCTGCTCGGTCTCTACCTGATCTTCGCGTTCCTGCAAAAGACCTCCGGGCAGACGCAGAACCAGCAGCGGCCACGCAGCACTTCGCGGCCCGCCGCGCCCGCGCCAACGTCGCAGCGCCAGAGTGGTGCGGTGGGAGCGTACGTCAGACCTTCGGCCGACGACCCCGAGCCGCCCCCCGTTCCCGGGCAGCGGGTCGGCGTTGAAGTTAAGCCGCGGAAGGATGAGGCAGGGAGGCAGGCGGGCGGCGCGACGCAGGCCGAGGAGGAGGTTGACGAGAACGACATCGTTCGCATCAACTCGTCCGAAGTGCTGCTGCCGGTGACGGTGCGCGACGCCGAGGGCCGGCTCGTCACGGGGCTTGGGCGCAACGACTTCAAAGTCTTCGAGGACGGGCGCGAGCAGCCCTTGAGCGACCTCTCGCTCCGGCAGGTGCCGGTGGACGTGGCGCTGCTCGTTGACTCCTCGTCATCCGTCGCCGAGAGCTTCGAGGACTTCCGCCGCGCGGCCGAGGAGTTCGCCGGCCGCGTCTCGACCGACGACCGCTTCTGCCTCGTCAAGTTCGACGACCACGTCGAGCTTCTGCTCGACTGGTCGAAGAGCCGCCTGCAACTGCGCCGCGCGCTCGGCCGACTCTCGACCGGCGTCTTCACGCGCTTCAACGACGCGCTGATGCTCTCGGCGCGCGAACAGTTCCAGCAGAACGAGCGGCGCCGCGCGCTCGTCGTCTTAAGCGACGGCATCGACAGCAATCGCGGCGCGGCCACGGCGGAGGCGGCGTTGCGCGCGCTGCTCGAAACGCAGGTGACGGTCTATGCCATCGCCAACACCGAGATTGAGCGCACGCGCAAACGCTCGGAGCTGGACACACTACTCGACGGGAACGACGCCTCCGTCCGCTTCAACCAGCTACGCATCGGCGATTTGCGCGAGTCTCTGCGCGTGCTCGACGCGAGCGAGCAGAACCTCGGGGCGTTGACGCGCTCGACCGGCGGCCGGCTCTACCGACCGCAGAGCTTCCGCTCGCTCGAAAGCGTCTACGCAGAGATTGCCGACGAGCTGCGCCACCAGTACGCGCTCTACTACACGCCGACGACGCCGTCGCGCGACGGGCGCTTTCGCCACGTGCGTGTCGAGGTGAAGGGGCGCGACTACGAAGTCTCGACGCGCGTCGGTTACTACGCGCCGCGCCGCTAACGGCAGCCGAAGAAATCTGTTGACAGCCCACAAGCGTTGGAGTAGATTCCTGCCCGCGCACCGACTCCCCCAATTCACAATTCACGCGAGCTATCGATCAAGCGCTCCCCGTCCTCTATGCACAAAAAGGATGACCCCACCGGCACTTGCAGGTGCGGGCGGGGTCAACTTCACAATACAACTCCGGCCGCGTCTCGCACAGCAGATGCATCGCTTGGCAGCCCGCATCTTAGAGCCCAACGCGGCAGGTCAACAACTCCGAAAGGGTGACCGCCGCCATGCGCAGCCCAACGCATCCAACTATCCCCGCCCGTCCCTTTCACAACACCGTCCACGTCTTCGATGAGTAAGCCCGAGAGGAGCCGCGGTGCCGCCCGTCGCCCTTGCGCGCGGGGTTGCAGCTCGCTCTTGTTCGACATTTGCGCGCGTGAGCTACAGGAGAGACGAACATGAAGAACAACGCCGAACCCCGCCCCGCCGAACAGACGCCGTCGAACAAGACGAGCCGGCAGAAGCTCCTGAACCGCTCGCAGCTTGCGGCTGCCTGCGCCCTTCTGTCGATCTTCCTCTGGGGCACCACGGAGGCGCGCGCGCAGTGGACGACGCCCGACGCCAGCGGCAACATCAACAGCACCAACACAGGCAACGTCGGCGTCGGCACGAGTACGCCGGGAGCGCGGCTCGACGTGGGCGCGGGCGCAGCAGCTCGCGGCAGCTACACCGACCTGCTCATCGGCACGGGCGGCAACAACGCGCAGGTAGAGTTCTACGGGCCGACCAAGAGCAGCGCCATCACACACGACGAGACGTTGGGCGGCCTCGTCTTCTACACGAACGGCCCCTCTTGGGCGCAGTCGCTCTTCCTGAGTCATGCGGGCAACCTCGGGGTGGGAACGACGACGCCGGGACGCAGGCTCGAAGTGCTGGCGCCGGACGGCGAGGCGGCCCGGTTCTACCGCAACGCGGCGAACACCGGCTGGGGCGTGAACATGGTCTTCGCCTTAAACAACAGCAACGGCGCGCGGACGGACTACGCGGGCGTGCACGGCGTCCTCGGCAGCGCGACGGCGGGGGCCGAGGCCGGGAACCTCGTCTTCTCGACCGCGACCGGCGGCGCTCTCACAGAGAAGGTGCGCATCGACTCGAACGGCAATGTCGGCATCGGCATGAACAACCCTACGCACAAGCTGGAGGTGGAGGGCTCCATCAACGCCTCGGGCGCCATCACGGGCTCGACCATCACGGCGACCTATCAGGACGTGGCCGAGTGGGTGCCCTCGACGCAGAAGCTCTCGGCGGGCACGGTCGTCGTGCTCGACTCGGGGAAGACGAATCACGTCGTCGCATCGGCCACGGCTTACGACACGAAGGTCGCAGGCGTCGTCTCGGCACAACCCGGCGTCACCCTCGGCGAGGACGGCGAAGGGAAGTTGAAGGTGGCGACGATGGGGCGCGTGCGGGTCAAGGTCGATGCGACTCGCGGCGCCATCAAAGTCGGCGACCTGCTGGTGACGAGCGAGGTCGAAGGCGTGGCGATGAAGTCGGTGCCCGTTGACTTGGGCGGAGTTCAGATTCATCGCCCCGGCACCATCATCGGCAAGGCTTTGGAGCATTTGGAGAGCGGGTCGGGTGAGATACTCGTCCTCCTCAGCCTTCAGTAAGCGAACCTTCCCTCAGTCCCGCGCCGCGAGCCCGTGGGGCGAGTTGAATTGACACGCAAACGCTCCTCGTTTATAACGGACGCGTCGAAACGAACAGCGATGACGCAGCACCTCCACACCGCAACGCACCGCCATCATGGTCATCACGGCCATGCACGCGGCCGCGTGTGGGGTGATAAGTAGGGCGCCGACTCTCAGGCCGACAGCCGGAACCCGCAACAAGTTTTCACCAGCACACGCCGCACGCGACACAGCCAGTGTCGGGCGGCGTTTTCGTTTATGGAGCCTCTTTCAAAAATTCCGAGCGGCATGCGCTACTACTTCGGGCGCGAGGCGCGTCTGCGCCGTGCGGTCGAGACGGCGGCGATGAGCGTCTTCGACGGCTGGGGCTACGAGGAGATTGCGACGCCCTCGGTCGATTACTACGCACTCTTCGAGCGCGGCATGGGGCGCGTCGAGGCGCGTCGCGCCTTCCGCGTCGCGGACACGGACGGGCGCCTGCTCGCGCTGCGTCCCGACGTGACCTCTTCGGTCGCGCGCGCGGCGGCGACGCTCTTCGCGAACGCGCCGCGCCCTCTGCGCTTCTGCTACGCCGCGTCGGTCTTCCGCCAGCGCCCGCGCTCGCGTGCCGAGTGGCGACGGCAGGGCCGCCAACTCGGCTGCGAGCTGATCGGCGCGGGTCGCGCCGACGCCGACATCGAAGTCCTCGCCATCGCCGCCGAGGTGCTCGAACGTCTGGACTTGGGCGGCGCATACCGCGTCACGCTCAATCACGTCGGCGTCTTCAACGGCGTCGCCGAACAGCTCGGCCTCTCCACGGACGCGCGCGAGCAGATGCGACAACTGGTTGACGCGCGCGACGCCGGGGCGCTCGGCGAGTTTCTCAAAACACTGGGCCGCTCCGACGCGACCGCGGAAGGCGCCGCGCGACTCGCGCGCCTCTCCGGCGGGCGCGCGCTCCCAGAAGGCGCACGCGACATCCTTTCGAATGAACGCTCGCGCGCCGCGCTCGACGAGCTTGAAAAATTACTGTCGGCGGTCGAGACGCTTGGCCTCGGCGAAGGCTTCTCGGTCGATCTCTCTGACGTGTCGGGGCTCGACTACTACACGGGGCTCGTCTTCAAAGTCTACGTCGAAGGCGCGGGCGCGCGCGTCGGCGGCGGCGGGCGTTACGACGACCTGACGGCCAACTTCGGTCGCCGCGAGCCCGCCATCGGCTTCGTCCTCGACCTCGACGCGCTCACGGACATTCTCGCCAGCCGCGACTTCGAGACGCAGAACGGCGCGACGGCTCACGCCGCCATCGAAGGCTCCGACGTGACCGAACGCTTCCGCGAAGCACGCCGCCGGCGCACGCGCGGCGAGCGCATTAAGATGGACTAAGATGCTGACGATTGCGATTGCTAAGGGGAGGATGCAGCAGGACACGTTGGCTCTGCTGGCGCGCGCGGGCGTGCGCGTGAGCGCGGAGGCTTTGGCGTCGCGCCGGCTCGCCGTCGAGGACGAGTCGGGCGAATACCGCTTCGTCTTCGTCAAGCCTTCCGACGTGCCAGTCTACGTCGAGCATGGCATCGCCGACTGCGGCGTCGTCGGACGCGACGTGCTGCTCGAAGCAGAGGCCGACGTGTTGCAGCCGCTCGACCTCCGCATCAACCGCTGCCTTATCGCCGTCGCGGCGCGTGAAGGCGAAGGGGTTGAGCGCGCGGGCGTGCTCCACGTCGCGACGAAGTATCCGCACGTCACCTCCGCGCACTTCGGGGCCCGGGGCGTGCCCGTCGAAATCATCGAACTCTCGGGCTCGGTCGAGCTGGCCCCCGTGCTCGGCCTCTCCGACTGCATCGTCGATCTCGTCGAGACCGGCCGCACGCTCGCAGAGAACGGACTCGCCGTGGTTGAAACGATAACGGAATCAACCGGCCGCCTCGTCGTCAACCGCGCCAGCTACCAGTTGAAGTCGGAGGCCGTCGGCCGTCTGATCGGCGACTTGAGCCGCGCCGTCGGGGAGGGAGGAGCAGAGGCTTGATTGAGGTCATCACCGACGCCGCGCGCCGCCGCGAGCGGCTCGCCGCGATACACGCGCGCAGCGTCTCGTCCGACGCGGCGCTGACGGCGGTCGTCGCACAGATTGTCGAGGACGTGCGTCTGCGCGGCGACGCGGCGCTTGTCGATTACGCCGCGCGCTTCGACGGCGTGCGGCTGCGTCCCTCTGAGCTACGCGTCGAAGAGTCTGCGCTGCGCGAGTCGGCCGCGCGCTGCGACGGCCGCGTGCTGGAAGCCGTGCGCGCGAGCATCAGGAACGTCCGCGCCTTTCACGAGCGCGAGCTGGTCGAGAGCTGGGAGTTTGAGACGACGCGCGGCGTCCGTCTCGGCCAGCGCGTCACGGCGGTCGAAGCGGCCGGCCTCTACGTCCCGGGCGGGACGGCGAGCTACCCCTCTTCGGTCGTGATGAACGTCGTGCCCGCGCAGGTCGCGGGCGTTGCGCGCATCGCCGTCGTCACGCCGCCGCGCACGCTCTCCGACACGCCCGCGGTCGCCGCTACTCTTTTAGAACTGGGCGTGACGGAGGTCTACCGCATCGGCGGCGCGCACGCCGTCGCCGCGCTCGCCTACGGCACAGAGAGCGTGCCGCGCGTCGATGTCATAACGGGGCCCGGCAACAAGTTCGTCGCCGCCGCCAAGCGGCTCGTCTACGGCGCGGTCGGCATCGACTCGGTCGCAGGCCCCTCCGAAGTCGTCGTGCTCGCCGACGAGACGGCGCGCGCCGACTTTATCGCCGCCGACCTACTTGCACAGGCCGAGCACGGCGAAGACGCCTCCGCGGTTCTCGTCACGACGAATCTCAAACTCGCGCAGCGCGTCGCCGCGGAGGTTGCGCGTCAGGCCGAGACGCTTCCACGCCGGGTCGTCGTCTCACGCTCGCTCGCAGACTTCGGCGCCGCCTTCGTCGTCAACAACATCGAAGAGGCTTGCGACATCGTTAACGAGCTGGCGCCCGAGCATCTCGA
>JBJMGQ010000126.1:0-4908 GCA_045807845.1 Pyrinomonadaceae bacterium
ACGTCGTCAATCGTCGCGGCCG
This sequence comes from Pyrinomonadaceae bacterium, assembly GCA_045807845.1. Classification (GTDB taxonomy): domain Bacteria; phylum Acidobacteriota; class Blastocatellia; order Pyrinomonadales; family Pyrinomonadaceae; genus QHXN01. The sequence continues at coordinate 23 of JBJMGQ010000126.1, forward strand.
AGGCGTGCGCCAAATCGACGAGCATCCCGCGCGCCTCCATCCGGCGCACCATCTCGCGCCCCTTCTCCGTCCGCCCCGTCTTGCCGACGCCGTGCGCCGAGCCGCCCCACTCGTTATCGTAAAAATGCGTCGGCGCCATCATGCGAAAGCCCGCGTCGAAGAGCACGTCCACATTGGCGACATCACCTTCGAGCGGATACGCGCCCTCTATGCCGAGCAGCCCCGCGACCAACTGCGGATCGCTGCGGCGCCGCTCGACGAAGCGCGCGAGGTCGTCGGCCGTCCTGATGACTGTGAAGCGACCGCCCGAGCGTTGCGCTGCTTCATTCAGCTTGCGCGCCTGAAAGAGCGCGCGCTCACGCAGGCTCCGCAGCGTGCCGAGCGGCCAGCGCTCCGCGAACGCGATGGCGGTAACGCCGTCGAGCCCTTCGGGGTTGCTGTCGTAGTTGGGGGCGTAGGGCGTGTGACTGACGACGGTGAAGAACTGTAACGCGACGCCGCCCTCCGCAAGCCTCGGCACGTCAACGTGGCCGCGCGCCGAACGCGCGAGCACGTCCCTGTCCCACAAGAGCGTGTCGGCGTGCATGTCGGCCACGAGCAGCGTCGCGTGCAACGCACGCCCGCGCTCCGACGCCGCGTACGGCCCGCCCGCGCGCGTCCCATTGAACAGCCACTCCGCCACCGACGGCGCCACCGTAAAGAACGCCACCGCGCCCAACACGGCGAGCAGAAGAAGAATGAAGGGGAGTGTTCTCTTCATGGTCAATAGTTGACAGTAGGCAGATGGCAGTTGGCAGTCGCTTCGCGTTAAGAGAGTTGAAAGGTTGAATCGAGCCGCGCCGACTTCCAGATGGCGAAAGATAAAAGCAGAGTTCGGGCAGCAGCGCTTTCAACTGCCTACTGCCCTCTGCCTACTGCCTACTCTCCTACTGCCTACTCTCCTACCGTCACCCGGCAGCCGGAAGCATGCGCGGCGCGGGCGGCGTCGAGGACGAGCTGAGTGCGGTGGCCGTCGTCGAAGGTGGCCGCGCCTTCGACGTTCGTGCGCCCTTCACGCAGTGCGTCGATTATCTCGCGCGCGAAGACGGTGAAGCCACGGGACCATTCGGTGTCGCGCATTCGGTCGGCCAGCGGCGCCTCGTCCGTTTTGATCTCCTGCCACGCGCTCTCGCCGACGCGTGCGCGCCGGAGCCGGCCGGCGCCGTCGAGCCGCACGGAGCCTTCGGTGCCGAAGACCTCGATGGTGTGCTCGGGCGCGCCCGCCTCGGCCAGCGAGACGGAGACGACGCCGGTCGCGCGCTCGGCCGCGCCGCCGTCCTCGAAGTTGACGAGCAAGGAAGCCTCGTCGTCGGCCGTCACTCTCCTCAACGCGCCCGACTCCGCGTCGCGCCGCTCCGTGACGTGCGCCGCAAGCGAGGCCGACACGTGCGACACGCGCGTCCCCAGAAGCCAGTGGAGCGCGTCTACCGCGTGCGACCCGATGGCGCCCAACGCGCCGCCGCCCGCGCGCTCGTCCGACCACCAGCTCCAAGGGCTGTCGGCCAAAGCGCGCGAGCCCCCGCGGAACAGAAGCTTCGCGTGGCGCACGCGCCCCAGCTCGCCGCCTTGAATCAACTCCCTCATCAGCCGCCGCGCCGGTAGAAACCTCAGCTCGTGGTCGATGAGCGCCAGAGCCCCGGCCGCCCGCGCGGCCTCACACATCCGCCGCGTCTCCCCGGCGTTCATCGCCATCGGCTTCTCGCACAGCACGGCCTTGCCTGCTTCGAGCGCGCCTAAGCACATCTCCGCGTGCGTCAAAGGCGGCGTCACGATGCTCACCAGCTCGACTTCATCATGAGCCACCACCTCACGCCAATCCGACGCCACGAACGGCACATCGAACTCTCGCGCCGCCCTCTCGGCGTTCTCTCGATGCCCGCTCGCCACCGCCACCACCCGCGCGCCCTCACACGCCGCCCACGCGGGCAACTGCGTCGTCCGCGCAAAGCCCGTCCCGATGATGCCGACACCGATTGTCTCTCTCTGCGACATACTCTCCCTCAACTCGCCCACCTGAACTTAGCCCGAACCTGTTTCACCACCTGTTCTACCCCCTCGGAGACGTTTCGCCAAGCCGAATCTCTGTTCTCCCAGAGGGCGACGGCTCTCCCGCCTTCGGGCAGGTATTGCAGGTGTGCGAAGGGTGCCTCGTTGAGGTTCGCGTCGCGCACGATGACGGGGACGACCAACGCCTCGCCCTCCTTCTCCCTTTCGAGCGCGCGCTTCATCTCCTTCTCGCGGCAGTAGTCCGAGGCGTTGAAGTCTGCGCTCACGAGCAGCAGCACGATGTCGGCGCGCTCAAGGTTATCGTCGATCCTCTGCCGCCAGTCGTCGCCCGCCTCGATGTCGCGGTCAGACCACACGTCGATGAGGCCGCGCTGCTGCAAAATCTTCAGGTGCGTCTCAAGCTCTTTGCGGAACGACTCGTCGCGGTGCGAGTAGCTGACGAACAGCCGCACGCCGCGCCCGCGCTCGTCAAACGCACGCGCGCGACGCCGTGCGCCGTCGAGGTCTACGCCGTTCAGAAGCTCCTGCACGTCCAGCTCGACCGCTTCGCCGGCAGCGAACTCGGGAAACCTTCCAATCCCACCGCGCTCGAATACGAGGAGCTTTTCGTAAGGGACGAGCGCGTCCGGCTTGCCGGGCAGCGGCACCATCTCCCGCGGGTTGAGGTTACGTATGTCGCGGTGGATGCGCCCGAAGTCGGAGCGGATGACGGCCAGCAGGCGGCGGCGGCCGGCGCGCGGGCCGGAGACGTGGATGAAGACCTTCTTGTCCTGCAAGTCGCCCTTGACGAGCGCGCGGTTGCCCTCAAACTGAAGGATGACGCCGGAGCGCCAGCGCGCCAGCCCCTCGCTCAGCGCGTGCGTGCGGACGACGAAGCGCGGCAGAAGCCCTTCGGGCAGGATGGGGTAGTGGTACTGGAAGTTCAGGCACTCCGCGGGGTCGAACTGTGCCGTGTCGGGCGGCTCCTGTTTGTCGAGCAGCTCGGGGACGAGGTGGTGCGTGTCGTCGCCGGGGAAGCTGAAGCACAGCTCGAAGCGCTTCATCAGGTCGAGGACGAAGCGGCGCATGTCGGCGGGGTAGTCCGAGGGGTCGAGAATCTCCGGCAGCTCGCTCAGGTGAATTTCGCCCTTCTGCCGCTCCAGCTTCTTCGAGTTGAGGATTTTGTAGATGCCGCCCGTGACCCAGTGCGGGTTGAGCACGTGCTTGTCCTGTAGGCGCGGGTCTTCACGGTAGTTGAGGACGATGCCGAGGTTGTGCAGGTAGCCGGCCAGCGCCTCCTGCGCCCCGGCGTCCTGCTCGCCCTGCTCCGCGCAGAAGCGCCGGTACTCTTCGAAGCTCAGGTAGTTCTTCTTCATCCCGGCCAGCCCGTCCTTGATGGAGAACCAAGCGGCGGGGAAGGCGTCGCGCAGGTGTTCGAGCCGGTCGGTCTCGCGCTCGACGGCGCGGCGCAGTTCTTCGATGCCCGTCCCATCCGAGCAGTCCGTTTTTATAAACTCACGAATGGAGGGATACTTCTGCTGCAAGGCGCGGCGGACAACGTCGAACGGGTGCTCCTTGATCTTGTTCAGCACGACGATGACGGGCGAGTCGCCGCCGAAGCTCTCGACGAGCCGGAGCCAGTAGTCTGCATCCGCGTCCTCGCCGCCCTCCCGCCCGTTCAGCACCAGCAGGTAGAGGCTGCGCTGCGTGAGAAAGAACTGGTGCGTCGCGTGCATAATCTCCTGCCCGCCGAAGTCCCACACGTTCAGCCGCACCTCCTCTTTTTCATTAAGCCGAAGCGGCCACTCCGTAATCTGTATCCCCTCCGTCTTCCTCTCATCACGCTCGAACCGGCCATGCACCAACCGATTCACGAGCGAAGTCTTCCCCACCGCCCCACGCCCCAACAGAATCAACTTCGCCTCATTCAGCGGACGCGGCCCGCCCCGCGCCCTGAAATAGTAATCGAGGATGCTGGCCGGGGACGCCGGTCTGGCGCCTTTGTTCACCTCATCCCATCTAGGCCCTAAAACTTCCTCTGGTAAGCCCAGCTCATTGTTTCCTTGCAGGTACAGGCGTGCCAACTCGCCGAGATGGCGCAGCGACGCCGGCAACTCTTTCAGTCGATTGTTATGAAGATGGAACTCCCAGAGCTGCCTCAACTCACCAACCGATTCCGGCAACTTGGAAAGCCAGTTAGTAGAGAGGTCTAAGTGTTGGAGCTGCCGTAGCGCCCCGATAGAAGAAGGCAGCGTCGCCATACAGTTGCCAAAGAGAAATAATTTTTGAAGTTGCGCCAGCCGGCAAACGCACTCGGGCAGTGTTGGCAGTTTGTTGTTGTAAAGATCCAGTTCGACAAGGTTGGTTAAGTTGCCCAGAGAGTCCGGCAAGGAGGTCAGCTCATTATTGCTGATGTTTAAGTATTTGAGCTGCGTTAAAGTTCTGATTGATTCGGGCACTTCGGTCAATCCCAAATCCGATAAATCTAACCGGGTCGCCTTCACCAACAGCGCGTCTTCAATACGCGCCTGAGCTTGGATCAAGGCTCCCGCTTCCTTCTGAGTCTGGCTGTCGGATGTCTCGCCCATTGGCCGTCTGCGGTTGAACGAAGAGGGCGCCGAAGGAGGCTTCGGCGCGGTGTTGAAATGTGGAGAAGGTGATGTGCCCTCTGTAGGATTTGAACCTACAACCAACGGATTATGAGTCCGCTGCTCTAACCGTTGAGCTAAGAGGGCGCGCTTACTGTGCTGCGCGTGATTATAAAGACCGCTATGGGGCGTCGCAAGCGAGGCGCGGTGAAACGATGAGTGATGAATGCTGAATGATGAACTGAATACGAAAGGTCTTTAGTTCATCGTTCA
>JBJMGQ010000127.1:0-6987 GCA_045807845.1 Pyrinomonadaceae bacterium
ATGCTCGAAGAGGTCTTGATGCACATCGAGTCGGGCCGCTGCCGTCTGCGCGTCGGCTCCTTCCAAGGACTCCTGATGCGCTACGCCGTCGAGCAGCAGGCCGACGCCGTCGTGCGCGGCATCCGAGCCATCTCGGATTACGAATACGAGTTGCAGATGGCCTTGATGAACCGCCGGCAGGAGCCCGCGATTGAAACCGTCTTCATGCTGGCGGCCGAGTCGTATTCTTATGTCAGCTCGCGTCTCGTCAAAGAGGTCTACTCGCTCGGCGGCACCATCGAAGGCTTAGTCCCCGCCACGGTCGAAGAGCGCATGCGCGTCAAGCTCGGTAAGAGTTGAGACCCGCCCGCGTCGCGGTGCTATACTCACGCCCGAACCTTCCCCCTATACCACTTTCAACTATCAAGAAGGAGCGAAGAAGTATGCCTAGAGGTGACAAAGGCGCCTACACCGACAAGCAGAAGCGGCAGGCCGAGCACATCGAGGAGGGCTACGAGGATCGCGGCGTCTCCAAGGACGAAGCGGAGCGGCGCGCGTGGGCCACGGTCAACAAGGAATCGGGCGGCGGCAAGAAGAGCGGCTCCGGCCGCGGCAAGAAGGGCAGCTCGAAGAAAGGCGCGAGTAAGAAGGGCGCGAGCAAGAAGGGCGGAGCTAAGAAGGGCGCCAGTAAGAAGGGCGGCAGTAAGAAAGGCGGGAGCAAGAAGGGCTGACTATTAGGTAAGGGTTAACCACCACAGAGGCGCAGCTAAATGCTCTTAGCTGTGCTTCTGTTGCGTGCGGTGGTGAATGCCTTGTGCTGTTGCGCGTGTGTGGGAATGCGGCTACCATCGGGCTTCGCTCGTCAAAGCATGTACAGCACAGGCACAAGGATGACAGAGACAGCACGCAAGACTCCCTTCCCCGTCGCCCCGAACGTCGCGCGGATGCAGCCCTCCTCGACGCTGGCGGCGATGCAGGCGGCCATCGCCCTGCGCAACGAGGGGCACGACGTGGTGGACTTCGGCCCCGGCGAGCCCGACTTCGACACGCCCGCGCACATCAAGGAGGCCGCCGCCCGCGCCATGCAGGCCGGCCAGACCAAGTACACGCCGACGGGTGGCACGCGCAAGTTCCAAGACTCGGTCGCAAGCTACTACGAGCGTGAGTTCGGCGTGCGCGTCAACCCTTCGGAGGTGTCGGCGACGGCCGGCGGCAAGCAGGGCATCTTCAACGCGGTCGTCACGCTCTGCGGCGCGGGCGACGACGTGCTCATTCCCAAGCCCTACTGGGTCACCTTCCCCGAGATCGCCACCTTCGCAGGCGCGCGTCCCGTCTTCATCGACACCGAAGAGACGGACTTTCAATTGACGGCCGAACAGGTCGAGTCGGCGATAACGCCGCGCACGAAGCTCGTCATCATCAACTCGCCCTCGAACCCTTCGGGGCGCGTCATCCCTTCAGCCGAGTTCGAGCGCATCATGCGCGTGCTGGCCGAGCGCGGCATCTATGCCGTCTCGGACGAGTGCTATTTGAGGTTCGTCTACGAGCCGGCCGAGGTCTTCACCGCCGCCAGTCTCGCGCCGGAGCTGCGCGAGCGGCTCTGCATCGCGGGCTCTTTCTCGAAGACCTATGCGATGACGGGGTGGCGCATCGGCTACACCATCGCGCCCGCCGCTTGGACGCGCGAGATGTCGAAGGTGCAGAGCCACTCGACGAGCAACCCCAGCTCCATCTCGCAGGCCGCGGCCATCCACGCCTTCGACTCGGAGCAGACTTGCGTCGGCGAGATGCTGGCCGAGTACCGCAGGCGACGCGACTGGCTCGCCGGCGCCATCGGCGACATCCCCGGGCTCTGCTGCGCGCAGCCCGAAGGCGCCTTCTACATCTTCCCCAGCGTGCGCGGCTGCCTCGGCGGTGAGCTTAAGACCTCGGCCGACTTCGCCGACCGCCTCCTGCGCGAGGCACACACCGTCGTCACCGACGGCGCAGGCTTCGGCGTCGAAGGCTACATCCGCATCTCCTACGCCACCTCGATGGAGCGACTCGAAGAGGGACTCCGACGCATCCGCCGAGTCGCCGAAAAGTACGCGCATGGAGAGTAGGCAGTAGGCAGCAGGCAGTAGGCAGATGGCAGTAGGCAGTTAAGGCAAAACGCTCTTCAAAATAATCTGCCTCAACAAATCGGGGGCGACGAGATTATCAACTCGTCGCCCCCGATTCTTGTGACTGCTTTTCTTCTCTTAACTGCCTGCTGCCATCTGCCTACTGCCTACTCTCCTCAGTAGATGTTGAAGTTATATTCCAGCACCACGTACTGCGAGACGATGTGGCCGTCCTTCTGTGCGGGGCGGAATTTTATCTGGCGGGCGGCGGCCATGGCCTTCTCGGTGAGGCCGTCGGGCAGACCCTTAATAAGGCTGATGTTCGACACCTCGCCGGAGGCGGAGAGAATCGCGCGGAGCCTGACCGTGCCGGTCACGTTGTTCTTGCGCGCCTCTTCGGTGAAACCGGGCTCGGGCTTGAAGGTGATGACGGCGCGCTCGGACACCTCGTTCTGCTTGAACGGGCGCGAGTAGTCGAAGGGACGACCGCCGCCACCATTGCCGGGGCCGCCGCCGCCCAGGTTCGGATCGCCGCCGCCCGTGTTATATCCACGACCCGGCCCGAGTCCCGTCCCGTCGCCCGTGCCCATGCCGCCGCCCGAGCCATCGCCCATGCCGCCGCCCTTACCCGGGCCGGACGAGGGCGTCGTCGCCGTCGAGTCGGGCAGGCCGTAAGGAATGGGGCGCGGGTCAATCTTGCCGAGCATCGGATCGACGTTCATGTTCGGCATCACCGCCAGATGCGGGTTGACCGGCGGGGACTTCGGATCGGGCGTCACGATGGGCGGCACGAGCTGTGCCGGCGGGAGCTTTCCGTGCGAAGCCTCCAACTGCTCTTGGCGTCCGCCGCCGCCGCCGCCCGCGGGCCTCTCGTACTTCGGCTTGGAGCCGCCGCCCTTCCCATCGTTCGCGCCCGCCGGGCCTTTGTCCGGCGTCGGCTGCTCGCGCGGGATGTTCTCGTCGATCCAGCCGACGACACCAAGGTTCTCGTAAGGGTTGACGCTCGCCAAGTCCCGCGCGCGCATCCTCTCCAACGCGAAGACGCTGCCGAGCAGGAGCGTGACGAAGACGAAAGCGCTCAACGTCGCCAGCGCCACGTTGCGTTGCGAGAAGAAGCCCCAGCCCGCGCGGCCGTACGCTTCGATTGAGCGCCCCATGAAGCCTACGGGGTCGCGCTTGAACTCGGGGAACGTGAGCCCCGCCTCGCGCCCGACGGCCTTCAACTCTTTGAAGAGGCGACGCGTCAGTCCCTCGTCCTCGATGAAGGTCAAACGGTACTCGCCGCGCGCGAACGCACCCGCCGGCCGCCCCCAGAAGTCTGTCTGAATCTCTTGTGCCATACGTCGCCTTAGCCTTTCTTCGTAGCCGTCCCAGAAACTTTCCGCCGGGAGAGACGTTTCGGCGGCCTCATCGAAGACGCGCAGCGTCTCGGACATCGAGCGATACCGAGCCGCACAGCGCTCGCAGCGCACGACCTCTTCGAGCAGCGCCTCGCGCGCGCCGCCCTCCACCTCGCCGAACAGCAGCTCGACGAGTGACTCTTCGGTCGCTTGGCAATCGTGTCTCATCGCGAACTAACTTTTGCCGCCCGCTCCGAGCGGCAGCTCCTCGCCCACGCCCAGAGCGGCGCGCAGTTTTTCGATGGAGCGGAACAGAGACTTCTTCACCGTGCCCGCCGAGCAGTTCAGCGCATCGGCTATCTCCTGACTCGTCATCCCCTCGCGGTGCTTGAGAAGGAAGATGAGGCGCTGCTGCTCGGTCAGTTCGCCGAGCGCGCGCATGACGCGGCCGGCCAGAATCTTGTCTTGGTAAACGTCCTCCGCCCCCTCGTCCGACAGACCCCGCGCGAGCGTCTGCTCTTCGAGTAGCTCTTCGAGGCTGTCGAGCTTGACCGTTGTCTTCACTTCGTCCTGCGTCACCGTCTGCGCCCGCCTGTGATTGAGAAAAGCGTTGACCATGATGCGCCGCAGCCATGTGTGAAAGCTCGACTCGAAGCGGAAGCCTTTGAGCGAGCGGAAGGCCCTCAGCCAGACCTCCTGCGAGAGGTCTTCGGCGTCTTCGGGGCGGCGACAGTAGTGGAGCGCGAGGGCGTAGATGCGCCGCTCGTACTCTCGCGCGAGCCGGCAGAAGGCTTCGAGGTCGCCTCCCTGCGCGCGCCGGATCAGTTCGTTCTCGCTGGTCAACTCTTAGAGTCCCCGGGCAAGCTCACTCTTGTAAGCTCACAGGAAGAGACACCGCGGCGCCGAATTCGGTTGGCGTGCGCGCCGCAGAAATTTTGTGCTCAGATGAGGGGGAAGTCCCGGAGGGTTGGATTGGGTACGTGCCGCAAAGGGAAAGGCCGGCCGCAGGCTTAACCCCGCGCCGGCCTTTTCATTGACGAATGAGACGCTAGACTACTCCGCGCCGCCGTCCTTCTTCTCGCCGCCGAGCTTGGACGAGACGGCCGTCAGCAGGCGCGGGAAGGTGCCGAGCGGCGTGCGGCTCTCGACGTAGAAGCCGTCCTCGCGCGTCACGCCGAAGGCGAAGCTGGGACGAAGGTGCGCACTCTGCCCCTCGGTCTTGAACGACTGGTCGCCGCCCTGTAGCGAGCGCCCGAGGCGGTTGAGATAGTCGGCGTTCGTGTTGAAGTAGACGAACTGCGCCGGTGCCTGCAACTGCGCCGCGGCCGACTTGTAGGCTGCGCTCTCCTTCAACGAACGGCCGCCCTGCGCCGTGTCGATGACGCTCTCGACCGCCTCGGGCTTGCCGCTCCCGACGAAGTTGCCGTTGACGAAAGCGTACTCAAGCCCGCGCCCCTTCTCGCCCGCGATGCGGTGAACCTTGACGCCCTTGTACTCGCGCTCCGTCATCTCGCGCTGGTTCTTCTCGGCGAACTTCGTCAGCGCGCCCGCGAACGCGGCCTCGTCCTTCAGGTTGACGAGGATGACGCCGCTCGGCCCCTCTTCGGAACCGGCCGAGGTCAACTGCGCCGCGCAGACCTCCGTGCCGACGGCGCCGACAATCTCTGCGCGCAGGTCAACGCCGGTCTTCTCCGTGAACTGCGCCAAGCCTTCCTCGGGGCCCTTCTTGCCCGCCTGATTCGAGAGCTGCGAGGCGAGCGCGAACATCTGGTCGAAGGTCTGCGGCGCGTTGGCGACCGACGCGTCGAAAGCCTGCACCGCCGTCTCGGGCACGAGCGCGAGCAGCCGTCCTTCGGTCGGAGGGTTCGCCGCGACCGTGGCGAGCACGCCCTCGCGCTTGGGCGCGACCACGCCGAAGCGCTCGACGACGCGGCCGTCCTCAAACGTCGAAGTGAACGAGGCCGACTGCACGCTCGCTGCACCGATGCCGTGGAAGAGTTGACGGAAGGCGGCGAGCTTCTCGTCGGCGCCCTGCACCTGCGCGCCGTCAACGATGCGCGTCAGCGCCCCGCCGTCGAGGAAGCCGAACATGCCGTCCACACCGGGCGAAGCGGCGCGCGCGCGCTTGAACGTCTCGTTGGTTTCGAGCGAGGGCTGCTTGCCCGCGTGCACGTCGAGCACGCGCTTGACGGCCGCGGTCGTGTTCGAGACGACGAGCAGCTCGTTCGCATACGCGTAGGTGAAGCCGTGCTTGCCCTGCTTCGTCACGATGTTGAGCTTCGCCTTCTCGTAATCCTCGGTCTCCGTCTGGACGCCCTTCGCCTCGCCGCGCACGACGCTCTCAAGCACGCGCCGCTCGAACTGGCGCCGCGACCCCCAGTCGTCGAACTGCGCGACGATGACGAACTGCGGCTCGGGCTTGCCCTCTTCAGTATTCTCCACGCCGAGCAGCGCGATGGCGTAGCTGGCGTCGAGCGCGCCCGCGTGGTTCGCGCCGATCATGAAGAGCGAGCTGGCCGCCGAGTTCTCCTTCGAGAACTCCCGCCACGCCTCCGACTCGATGACCTTGAGCGCCTGCGCGCGCAGATCGTTCACCTCGACGAAGCCGACCGTGTCGGCCGGGAGCAGCCGCTCCAAACGCGGGTTCTGCGCCTTCGTCGGCCGCGCGAACTGCGTCGCCGCCGCCACGCCGACAAGGACGAGCACCGCCGCCGCAAACAGGATGAAACTTTTGCTTTTCAGTCTTTCCACGATGAACCTCCGTTCATAAGAACAAACGATGAAGTATGAACGATGAACGATGAACTGTAAGATAGATGTGTTCAGTTTATCGTTCCGCGTTCCGCGTTCATAGTTCCTATCTCATCTCCTTGCGCTCGAAGACGTACTGCGACGCGAAGTAGAGACCGGCCGAGATGAGCAGCATGGCGAGGATCGGCATCAGTTCGAGCCGGCTGTAGAATTCAAGGTTGATGCCGCCGCTGCCGGGCCCTTCGGAAGTGCGCGCGGCGCGGCTGATGACCCAGTCGATCAGGTTGCTACCGAAGTAGTAGAACATCAGGACGAGCGAGACCGCCCCGGCGATGACCGCGATCCACCACTTCTCGAACCAGACCGAGAAGAGGAACGTCGCCGAGTAGACCATCAGCGCGATGATGGTCGTCCACACGGCCCCGCGCACGCCGTTCGAGACGATCAAAACGTATGCGTCCCAAGAGCCTCCCAAGCTGACGTTCGACGCCGCCGCGGCCATCACGACATACACGACCGTCAAGGTCGAGAGGAGCGACAGTCCCACGCACGTCGTCGTCTGCAACGCGCCCACGACGTACTTGAAGAGCAGCACCTCCCGGCGCCGCACGGGGCGCTCGAAGAGGAAGAACATGCTGCGGTTGTCCAGCTCCGCGCCGATGGAGCCGACCGCGAAGAAGGCGAGCAGGAACAGACCCGCCGTAATCAGGAACCCCGACTGCGCGACGAGCGCGAACTCCAGAGCCTGCCCTGCCACCGCGTCCGAGAGCGCGTAGAGGTCGAACCGCGCCTCCGGCTGAAGCGAGAACGTGAGC
>JBJMGQ010000128.1:0-8427 GCA_045807845.1 Pyrinomonadaceae bacterium
GATGGTCAAGATGAGCCCCTTGCAGGGCAGCGCCTTCGAGGTCATCCCGACCAGCGACGTGACCGCCCTCATCGGCGCCGCCGTCAGCGCCAACCACGCGGCCGAAGCATAGACACCTATTCCGTACAAAGGTGCATGGCGTCGCAGTCGGACATCTTCGGTGGGGCGGGCGGCTCGCGCAAAGGGGCGGCCGGCCTCCTCGCTCCGTCGGGAGTCCGACAGAGCATTCCCGCGCCTCCCGTCACGAGAAAAAAACTGTTGCCAAAGGTCCGCGCGTCTGTTTAAGTACGCTCTAGAATCCCCCCTTAAAAATTACGGGAGCGAGCCATGCGAGAGACGCGCGACAGCATCGCCGACGTGTGGGGCAAACGCACGCCCCACCTGCACAACATGTGGCCGGTGCGCAAGGACGAGCGCACGCTGGAGGAGCCGGAGCGCTGGGTGCAGTCGGCCTGCGTGCTCTGCTCAAACGGCTGCGGTTTGGACATAGGTGTGCGCGACGGGAGGATCGTGGGCGTGCGCGGGCGCGAGGTTGACCGCGTCAACCACGGCCGCCTCGGGCCTAAAGGTCTGCACGGCTTCGAGGCCAACCACAGCACAGACCGCCTGACGCGGCCGCTCGTCCGACGGGACGGCAGGCTCGTCGAGGCGAGTTGGGAAGAGGCCATGTCGCTCGTCGTCGCGCGGACGCGGGAGGTCTGCGAGAAGTACACGAGCGGGGCGGTCGGCTTCTACAACACGGGGCAGCTCTTCCTTGAGGAGTACTTCACGCTCTCGACCATCGTCCACGCGGGCTTAGGCACGAACAACTTGGACGGCAACACGCGACTGTGCACGGCGACGGCCGCGCAGGCGTTCAAGGAGTCGTTCGGCTCGGACGGCCCGCCGGGGTCTTATACGGACTTCGACGAGTGCGACTGCCTGCTGCTGTGCGGGCATAACATGGCGTTTACGCAGACCGTGCTCTGGGCGCGCGTGCTCGACCGGAGAAGAAGCGACGACCCGCCCGCGCTCGTCGTCATCGACCCGCGCCAGACCGAGACGGCAAGGGAGGCCGACGTTCATCTCGCCCCGCGCGTGGGCACGAACGTCGCGGTGTTGAACGGGCTGCTGCGGCTCGTCATCGAATCCGGCTACACCGACGAAGAGTTCGTCGCGGAGCACACGGTCGGCTTCGAGAAGCTGCGGCGGACGGTGGAGAGGTACACGCCCGCGTACGTCGAAGAGTTGACCGGCATCCCGGCCGACGACCTCCGCGAAGCGGCCGAGGTAATCGGCACGTCCGAGAGGTTCGTCTCGACCGTGCTGCAAGGCTTCTACCAGTCGAACCAGGCGACGGCGGCCTCGGTGCAGGTCAACAATCTGAATCTCATCCGCGGCATGATCGGCAAGCCCGGCTGCACGGTCTTCCAGATGAACGGCCAGCCGACCTCCGAGAACACGCGCGAGACGGGCTGTGACGGTGACTACCCCGGCTTCCGCAATTGGCACAACCCCGAGCACGTCAAAGATGTGGCCGCGCGCTGGAACGTCGAGCCGAAGAAGCTGCCGCACTGGCACCTGCCGCACCACGCGATGGAGATTTTCCGCGAGGCCGAGCTGGGTTCGCTGAAGATGCTCTGGGTCATCTGCACCAACCCGGCCGTCTCGCTCCCCGAGCTGCACCGGATACGGAAGATACTTTCTAAGGAATCGCTCTTCGTCGTCGTGCAGGACGCCTTCCTGACCGAGACGGCGCGTCTCGCCGACGTGGTGCTCCCCGCCGCGATGTGGGGCGAGAAGACGGGCACGTTCACGAACGCAGACCGCACCGTCCACATCTCTCACAAGGCCGTCGAGCCCCCGGGCGAGGCGAAGTCTGACCTCGACATCCTGCTCGACTACGCGCGCCGGATGGAGTTCAAAGATAAGGACGGGCAGCCGCTTGTCAAATGGTCTGACGCCGAGGGCGCGTTCGAACACTGGCGGGAGTTCACGCGTGAGTGGGTGCCTGACTACAGCGGCCTCAGTTACGAGAAGTTGAGCGGCGGCTCCGGCATCCAGTGGCCCTGCAACGAGGAGCACCCCGACGGCTGCGAGCGCCTCTACACCGACTTCCGCTTCAAGACGGAGGCGAAGGAGACCGAATCTTACGGCCACGACATCGAGACGGGCGCCGCGCGCACCCCCGTCGAGTACGAGGCGCACGACCCCCGAGGCCGCGCCATCCTGAAGGCCGCGCACTACTCGCCGCCCGAGGAGGAGCCCGACGCGGACTACCCCTTCTGGCTCACCACGGGTCGCCTCGTCTACCACTGGCACACGCGTACGAAGACCGGCCGCGCGCCCGAGCTTCAAAGGGCCGCGCCCGAGGTCTTCGTCGAGATCAACGAGACGGACGCGGAGGCGTTGGGCATCAGTGACGGCGAGGTCGTCGAGGTCGCTTCAAGGCGCGGGACGGTGCGCGCTCCCGCGCGCGTCGGGGGCATCGAGGCGGGCCACGTCTTCATTCCCTTCCACTACGGTTACTGGGACGAGCAGGGCGAGGCGGACGCAGAAGGCGGGCACCTGCGGGCCGCCAACGAGTTGACGCTGACCAGTTGGGATCCCGTCAGCAAGCAGCCCTACTTTAAGTTCGCCGCCGTGCAGGTGCGCAAGGTCGGCGCCCCGAGCCTGACCGAGAAGATCACGGACGCGGCAGGCAAGCTCTTCGACACGGCGAGCGAGTTGACGGACAAGGCTTTGGCCTCGGCGCACGTCGAGCGTGAGCATGTCTCGGACTACTTCGGCACTCTCGTCGAGGCCAACGAGCAGTTCATGAAGGCGTGCGAGACGGTCTCGACGCGCCACGCCGAGGACGCCGAAGTAAGACAGGGGATGGCGAAGCTCTCCGAGTTCTCCTACGTGGCCGTCGAGCTGCTGCGCCCCTTCGAGGACGTTTACGGGCGCCGCGACGCGGACGAGCCTTCAGACCTGCGCTCGGCGCTCTTCCCCTCGGTGCCGTCGGGCTCGTTCGGGCTGCTGCGCGACCTGCACGCGCTCTACGTCATGTCGGCGGAAGTCCACGTCTCGCTCGCCATCTTCATGCAGGCGTCGAAGGAGCTGCGCGACGACGAGCTGCTCGCCGTCTGCATCTACCTCGACGAGCAGAACAAGCGGCAGCAGGCTTGGCTCACGACGCAGATCGAGCACCGCGCGCCGCACACGCTGGTCGTCCCGCAGTGATGACGGCAGACATCAGGGATTACCTCGTCCGGCTGCGCCCGCGCGGCGAGACGCTCTACGTCAGCCAGGGCTGCGCGGTGTTGGCGACGGCCCGCGACGGCTTCATCGCGGGCGGGGCCGACCACGGCCTGTTCGTCAACGAGACGCGTCTCGTCTCCCGCTACCGTTACCTCATCGACGGCGAGCCGCCCGCCCCCGTCGCACTCTCCAACGTCGGCCAGCACACGTGGCTCGGCTACTACATCGCCGCGCCGCCGGGTGTGCCGCTGCCGCCGCCCGACCTGGGGAGCGGGCAGATGGAGGCCGTCTCAGAGCAGACCCTCGAAGTGCGCCTGTCGCGCTACGTCGGCGAAGGGCTCCACGAGGACGTAGACCTGACGAACTACTCGCAGCACCCGACCGCCTTCACGCTCGCGCTCGACATCGACGCCGACTTCGCCGACATCGACGAGACGAAGAACGAGCGGCGCCAGCGGGGCACGCTGCGGCGCGAATGGCGCGACGGGGGCGCGGGCGCTTGGGAACTCGGTTTCGACTACGAGGCCGAACACACATACGACCGGCAGGGCAACGCGGGCACGGCGCGCATCCACCGCGGCCTCACTCTGCGCGTCGAGCGCGCCGGCTCGACGCCCGCCTACGTTGACGGCCGCCTCTCCTTCCGGGTCGAGCTCGCCCCGCGCGCCTCTTGGCACGCGTGCGTCAACCTCATCCCCTTCATCGACGGCGAGACGCTCCGGCCGCTCTACGGATGCCGCTCGTTCGAGGGCACGCACAACGAGTACGACCGCCGCCGTCGAATCTTCCTCGCCGAGTCCACTCGCGTCGAGGCGCCGGGCGACGACACGCTCTCGCACGTCGTCACCGGCGCGCTCAAACAGGCGCGGCGCGACCTCGCCTCGCTACGCCTCTACCGCGCCGACTTGAACGAGCGCGCGTGGACGATGGCCGCGGGCCTGCCCATCTACCTCGCCTTCTTCGGCCGCGACATGCTGACGGCCGCGTGGCAGGCGGCGCTCCTCGGCCCAGACATGTTGAAGGGGACGCTCCCCACGCTCGCGCGCCTGCAAGGCCGTGAGGTCAACGACTGGCGCGACGAGCAGCCCGGCCGCATGATTCATGAGGCGCACGACGGGCCGCTCAAGGCGCTCAACTTCGACCCGCGTTCGCGCTACTACGGCTCGGTCACGACCTCGGGCTTCTACCCCGTGGTCGTCTCGGAGCTGTGGCACTGGACGGGCGACAAAGAGTTGATACGGCCGCTGCTCGAACCGGCGATGAAGGCGCTCAGGTGGCTCGACGAGTACGGCGACATCGACGGCGACGGCTTCTACGAGTACCGCACGCGCTCGGAGCAGGGCGTCAAGCATCAGGCGTGGAAGGACTCGCCCGACGCCGTGGTCTACGAGGACGGCCGGCAGGTCGAGCCGCCCATCGCGACCTGCGAGGAGCAGGGCTTCGCCTACCTCGCGAAGCTACACATGTCCGAGGTGCTCTGGTGGTTCGACGAGAAGGACGAGGCCAAGCGCCTCTTCCAAGAGGCGGGCGAGCTGAAGCGCCGCTTCAACGACGCCTTCTGGATGGATCGGGAAGGCTACTTCGCGCTCGGGCTCGACGCCGAGAAGCGGCAGATCAAGTCCATCACCTCGAACCCGGGCCACTGCCTTGCGACGGCGATAGTTGACGACGCACTCGTGCCCCGCACGTCACTGCGCTTCATCGGCGACGACCTCTTCAACGGTTGGGGTGTGCGGACGCTTTCAAGCGAGCACCCGGCCTTCAACCCTTACAGCTACCACCGCGGCTCGGTCTGGCCGGTCGAGCAGGGCACGTTCTCTTTGGCCTTCATGCGCTACGGCTACCAACGCGTCGTCGAACTCATCGCGCAGGCGCAGTTCGAGGCCGCCGCGCTCTTCGACTTCTACCGGCTGCCCGAGGTCTTCAGCGGCCACGCGCGCGACGCAGACCACCCGTTCCCGGCCGTCTACCCGAAGGCGAACTCGCCGCAGGCTTGGTCGGCCTCGGCCGTCTTCACGCACTTGCAGGCGCTGCTCGGCCTCTACCCGTATGCGCCGCTCCGCCTGCTGCTGGTTGACCCACACATGCCCGCTTGGCTCCCCGAGATTACGCTCCGCGACCTGCGGGTCGGCGACGCAACCGTCTCGATCCGCTTCTACCGGAGGAAGGACGGCTCGGGCGACTACGAAGTCCTTGACAAGCGAGGCTCGCTCCACGTGGTAAGACAGCCGAGCCCCTGGTCGATGACCGCAACCTTCGCCGAGCGTCTGAAAGACGTTTTGGCGAGCCTGCTGCCGGGCAGGTGAAGAGTGAGGTTGAAAGGAGAAGGGGCGTGACGGCGGAGAAGGAACGTGACTAAGAACGTGTCTGGCGCGAGAGTCATCCTCTGCGTCTTCGCGCACCCGGACGACGAGAGCTTCATGGCCGCGGCCGATGCGAGGTTCTTCCCCGAACCGGCGGGCCGCAACGCCTTAGGATGTGGCCTCTATCTCAAAACGGCAGCGCGGCGCCCCGTCGCGGTCACAGTGCTCGCTGACCGGCGCTTTCACAATCCCGGCGATAAGGCTTTCCGCGAGCCGGCAGACCTCCGGGTGCGCCGAGACTGCGTCGGCGAAGGGGCACCCGCCGCTGCGGATGACGACCCTCTCCCCCTCCTGCTCGGCGTGGGCAACCCCCCCGACACGTTCGAGCGCATCGAGCGCCGTCTGAACGCGAGACTGTAAATCACCATCCGCCGCCTCCGACGCCGCCGCTAAGTTTTGACCGACCTCGCGCAGCAGCCCCTCAAGCTCTTCCTCTTTAAGGCGCCCCTTCAGAACTGCGATGAGCTGATTGAGCAGCGTGTCATACGCTTTGGGGAAGAGCCTCTCGGCCTCAGGCGTGAGCAAGTAGGTGAAGTGAGGTTTACGAGGCCCCCTGCGCACACCACTCTGCCGGACGAGGCCGTCGCGCTCAAGCGTCGTGAGATGTGCGCGGACGGCGTTGTCCGTCAGCTCTAACAGACCCGCCAACTCCTCGACCGTACGCGGCTCGCCGCGCAGCAGTGTGACTACCTGCCCGCGCGTACTCTCCAAGAATCGCCGGTCAAGTTTTGTGTGCTTCATTCGGGTTTCCTCAGGCAGAAATCTAGCACGTTTCCCTATAAATCACAATAAGTCAAAAAAGCTCTTGACTTATTAGGGGAAGTCAGTATTTAATTAGACCACAAAGCAAAGCAGTCCTGGTCGTCAGGATTCGCGAGCCGGTATGCGATTCAACCGGAGGGTTAACTGTGTCTTTAAAGGAGAGTTTGTGATGACAGTTGCAGCAATTCTTTTTGCGATAGCGGCCATCGGCGGGGTTGTGATGGCGGCTATGCGCTTCGGCGGACGCGAGCTGCCGCCGATGGGCTTGGCCGTCGTCCACGGGTTGTTCGCCGCCGCCGGACTCGTCACGCTGATACTCGCGGTCGTCGGCTCCCAGACCTCCTGGGCGGCCGTCGTAGCGGTTATCGGCTTCGTCGTGGCCGCCCTAGGCGGGTTCACGCTCTTCGCGCACCACCTGCGGCGGAAGGCGCTGCCCGTCAACTACGTCGTCATCCACGGGGCGGGGGCGGTCATCTCGTTCGTCATCCTGCTGGTCGCGATCTTCGTCGTCCGCGGCTGAGGTGAGATATGACTAAAGGCTTGCGCGTCTTCGGTCACCCGCTGCACGCGGCGTTGAGTCACCCCCCGATGGGGCTGCTCGGCACGGCCCTGCTGTGGGACGCCGTCGGCGTCTGGCGCGGCGAGGCGGTGTGGTGGGCGGTCTCTTACTGGAGCGTCGCGGCGGGGCTCGCGTTCGCCTGCGTCGCCGCCTGCGCGGGGGCCGTCGATTACGCGGCCATCGAGGAGGGCGACCCGGCACTCGCCACGGGGAGCCGCCACCTCTCGTTCGTGCTCGCCGCGCTGCTGCCTTACGTCGTGGGGATGTTCGCGAGGGGAGCACCCGAAGTCCCGCGGGGCAGGGCTGTGCTCGCCGTCCTGCTGCTCGACGGCGCCGGGTCGCTCCTGCTAGCCGTCGGCGGTTGGTACGGCGGTCACCTCGTCTTTCACCACCGTGTAGGGAGCGACAGACCCACGACGGGGCATGCAGGACGAAGCGAGGAGGGCGAGGAGATGTTCAGCAAGGAGGCTCAGGAAGGTGACGTTTCAACTGATGGGTTCATTCGTGACGGCGGCCGTAGACTCGGCGCCTAAGACGGTCGGGCGGGTGTCGGAGGCGCGGCTGCCGACGGAGGTCGGCGAGTTCCGCATCGCCGGCTACCGCTCGCTGACGAGCGACGAGGAGTTCGTCGCGCTCTACAAGGGCGAGCTGAGCCCCGACGAGCCGACCCTCGCCCGCATCCACTCGCAGTGCTTGACCGGCGACGTGTTCGGCTCGACGAAGTGCGACTGCGGGCCGCAGCTCCGCGCCGCGATGCGGCTGATCGAAGCGGAAGGGCGCGGCGCCATCGTCTACCAACTGCAAGAGGGGCGCGGCATCGGCATCATCAACAAGATTCGCGCCTACGCCTTGCAGGACGAGGGCGCCGACACCATCGAGGCCAACGAGCGCTTGGGTTTCGCGGCCGACCTGCGCCGGTACGAACAGTGCGCTGAGGTGCTCTGTGCTCTCGGGCTCCGCCGCGTCCGCGTGATGTCGAACAACCCCGACAAGATTCGCGCGATGGAAGAGGCGTGCCTCAGCGTCGTCGAACGTGTGGCGCTGGAAGTGCCGACGACGGGCGCGGCGTCATGCTACCTGCGGACAAAGAAAGAGAGGATGGGGCATCTACTGGAACTGGTTTGAGTAAACATTGCTCGTTCTTCTACGAAGAACAGGCGATCTGGTCGGGGACTCAGTCACGCCTTAAAGGCGGCGGCATACTGAGCAGCCCCATCTCCGCTCCCTGTATATACCTCTGGCCGGTGTAAAACCTTTCCGTCCTTCCAGAACCATCGGCATAGTGCATTCGTCGCGGCCCTCCACCGGCATGTCGGACAACCTCGAATCATTCCAAACAATATGCGGTGACATATTTCAGGCGGAGGGCGGTGTGCTTTTGAAGCTATGAGGAAGGCTGGGGCATACTGTCAGCGGACATCAAGCGAAGTATGAGACGGAGAGGCAATCAAGGTCAGGTCGTAATCATCGGCGGGGCGGAAGACTGGGAAGGCGAAGCCGAGATACTGCGCGAGTTCGTCC
>JBJMGQ010000129.1:0-20331 GCA_045807845.1 Pyrinomonadaceae bacterium
CCCGAGCAGGAGGTCGTTGACTCGCAACTCGACCTCCTGCTCGCGCAGCCTGTAGACCTGCTCCTGCACGCTGAAGACGAGCGGGCGCAGAGACTCTTCCACGTCGGCCGACCTGATCTCACGCCCGTTGACGGAGGCGAGCACGTGCGCGCGGTCGGCTTCGTTTGAGGGCGGCGCCGCCTCGGCGGCGAATCGCTTCAACTGCGCCGCGGCGCGCAGCGAGTCGGAGAGCTTCGCGGCCTGCTCGCGCCGCCTCACATCGCGCAGGTAGGAGACGACATCGTCCTTCACGTCCTTGAACTCGCCGTCGATGCGCGCCCTGTTCTCGTCGTAGAATTTCTGCGCGTCGGCCTCGGTCGGCTCCTGTGCCTTGGAGACTACTTCCGCTTCGAGCAGCTTCGCGGCCGAGACGCCGCGCCTCTTCGCCTCCGCTTCCAATAACGCGCTGTTGATCTGCAAGTCCAGTTCTCGCCTTCGCGCTTCGACGACCTGCTGCTGCAAGTCGGCCACGCGTTTCTGGACGGCGGGCGAGATGTCCCGGCGCGTGACCGAGACGCCGTTGACGGTGGCGAGCACCTCGGGCAGCGGCGCCGCTTCGCAGCCGCAGGCCGCGGCGGGGTCGGCCGCCGCCTGTGGCTGAGCTTGTCCGCGTGAAGAGCCCGGCGCGGCGAGCGCCGCGAGCAGGAGGAGCGCCGGTGTGAGTCCGCTCTTTTTAATGTTGAATGACATTCGTATCACCTTCCTATTATTACGGTCGGGCTTCCGCCCTAATCATAATCAGTATGCGTTAACCCAGCCGCTCGCCGGAACGAACTCTTTGCGCTCCGGGTCGATGCGGACGACGTAAGCGCCGGCCGCGCCGACGCGACGGTTGGGGCCGAACGTGAGGCGCGGCGTGAGCCCCGTCTCGTAGTCGTAGAGACCTTCGAGCGCCGTGACGAGTCGCTCGCGGCTAATGTCTCTGCCGCCGCGCTTGAGCCCCTCGGTTAGGACTTTCGCCGCGGCCAGCGCGGAGAGCTGCGCCGCCGTGTGGCGCAGCTCGAACTTGTATTTTGCGGAGAGCGAGCGCAACTCGGCGGCGCCCGCCTCCGTCACGTCCGAGGGGACGGTCGGAAAAGTGAGGAAGACTTTATCCCTGAAGGTCGCGGGGACGGACGAGACCAGCTCGCGCCCGGTCAGCGCGCCGAGTAAGAAGATGTCGGGATGCCACCCGGCGGCGTCCGCCTCCTTGATGAAGGCCGTCTCTGCGCCGCCCGCGCCGAAGAAGAAGATCGCGTCCGCACCCTTCGTGCTCAGCACAAGCGCGGCCGCGTCGAACTTGCCGCGCGCGTAAGAGAACTTCTGCACGGGGCCGCAGCCAGCCTTGACGCACTGCTCCGCAGCGGCCGTCGCGGCGGCTGTCCCCGTCTCGGACTCCTCGTAGACGAACGCGACCTTCGGGCGCGTTTGCGCGCGGCGCTGCGCTTGGAAGTTGACGAGCGCGCGCGCCTGTTCGGCGAAGCCGGGCATGAGATAGAAGACGTAGCGTCCCGCGCCCGCCTGCGGCAGGAGCGTCGCGGGGCCGACGAAGGGGACTTCCAACTCCTGCGCCAGCGCGGCGAGCCCCGTGTCGGCGCCCGCGCTCAGGCCGCCGACGAAGGCGAAGACCTGCCCCTCCTCGACGAGCCGGCGCGCGCCCGCAGCCGTCGCGGCAGGCCCCGCTCCGGTCTCACTGAACTGTAGCTCGACGCGTCGGCCGAAGACGCCTCCCCCGGCGTTGAGTTCGTTAAAGTATGCCGCGAGCACGTCGCGCATCGCTGCGCCCGTCGCGGCCAGCGCCCCTTCGGTCGGCAGAAGCGTGCCCACGCGCATGGACGCGTCGGTCAGCCCCGGGTCTTGGTCGTCCTCGATGCGCTTGAGGTAGGCGATGAGGTCGGCCATGTCCTCGGCGGACATCTGGTAGTGAGGCATAGCCGCGAGCATGACGTTCTTCGAGGGGTCTACGCCCTCACTCACCGCGCGGACGAAAGATGCTTCGTCGAACGGCCCGTGTTTGCGCCCCGTCGGGTGCGTGTGGCCGTAGGGCTTAATCAGGTTGGCCCACGTCAGGTTGCCGGCCGTGACGCCGCCTTCGGTCTTGCCCTCGCCGCGCGCTCCGTGGCAGCCCGCGCAGGTCATGGTCGAGGCAGGCACGTCCACCTCGCCGACGACGGCCTTAATCTCTCTGCCCGAGGCGCTCTCGCCGCGCAGATAGATGGCACGGCCGCGCCGCTCCTGTTGAGTCAAAGCGCGGGCGCGTTCAACTGCCGGCGCCTTCTGCTCCTGCGCGCCGACGGACGCAAGAGTCAAAGCGATGAGCGCGAGCGAGCAGACTGCATAGAGCTTGAGCTTCTTCTTCATCAGACCTCACGCCCGCGCGGCTACTTCGTCTCGCCCTTGTCGTTGGCGACGCTCTCGACAATCTGCACCAGCTCGGCTGCCTTCGCCATGCCGAGCGCCTTCTTCCACAGACCCGTCGCCTCGTTGCCGACGATGATGATGGTCGTGTGGTCGTCCTTGCTCTCGACGTAGCCGCCGATCTTGTAGAGCGCCCAGTCCACGTTCTCCTTCTTGCCCGTCAGGAAAGTCCAGCCGGGCTTGGCGTGGAACCTCTGCGCGTACTCCTTCAGACGCGGCGGCGTGTCCGTCGCCGGGTCTACGGAGATGGAGACGAGGAACACGTCGCGGCCGAGGCGGTCGCCGAGCGCCTCCTGCACCTTCTCCATGTTGCGATTCATCGGTGGACAGACCGAGGTGCAGGTGGTGAAGAAGGCGTTGATGACGACCGTCTTGCCCTTGAGCATGTCGGTGTAGAAACGCACCTTGCGGCCGTCCTGATCGAGCAGCTCCACGTCCGAGAAGTACTTCGCGGCGGGCGACTGCTGCGCCTGTTGTTCGCCCATGTGGTGGCCGGCGTGCGGGTCTGCGACCTCCGCGGGCGTGGGCGGCGGCGTGGGCCGCGCCGCGGCCTGCTGCGCTGAAGCCGTGGCAGCGAAGGCCATGCAGATGACGAGTGCGAAGAGCGTTCTTTTCATTGTCGTGCAGACTCCTTGGCGGTCGAATCGTTGGCGGCGTCGAGGCGTCCCGCGGCGGCGGCGTCGATGAGCCCGATGAGCACAGTCGGGCGCGCGAGCCCATAGGCGCGTGTCCACTGGCCGGCGGCGTCGTTGCCGACGAGCACAGTGGGCGTGTGGTCGGACGGGCTGGCGGTAGCCGCGCCGAGGGCGCGCAGCAGCTCGTCCACCTGCGGCTTCCGTCCCGTCACAAACGTCCACCCTTCGGCGGCGTGAAACTTCGCCCCCCAAGCCTTGAGCCGTTCGGGCGTGTCGGTCGCGGGGTCTACCGAGATCGAGATGAGGTGCACGTCGCGCCCCGCGCGCGCGCCCAGCTCCCGCTGCACGCGCGCGAAGGTCGCGCCGAGCGGCGGGCAGATGGTCGTGCAGGTGGTGAAGATGAAGTTGACGGCCACGACCTTCCCCTTCACGAGATCGGTGTAGAAATGCACCGTGCGCCCGTCCTGATCGAGCAGCTCCACGTCCGGAATCGCCATCTTCGGCGCCGCTTGAGACTCGTCGTGCGCGGCCGTCGTCTCCGGCACGGGCGCGGCCTCCGCCTCGGCGCGCGCCGTGCGCAAGTCCATCTTACAAATTGGGCAGCGCCCCTTCTGCTTCGACTTCACCTCCGGGTGCATCGGGCAGGAGTAGACCACTTCATTCGCTTCGCCGTGCGGGTCGTGCCCGGCCGCACGCGCGGGCGCCGCGGGCGCGGCGGCACAGAGCGTGAGCGCGAAGGCGAGGGCGACGAGCGCGTTATAGTATCTGCTTCTCATGACAGTCAACCTCATCCTTTCATTCCTGCCCCGGCGCGGACGCCTTCGTGGCGGCGGGCTCGGACGCGCCCAGCATCAGGTACGGCAACTGGCGGAAGGCGACGCCCATCGAACGGCTCTCGACGAAGATCATGTAGAGACCCGACTGCGGCACGTTGACGTTCAGCTCGTAGACGCCCGCGCCCACGCCCTGCGCGAACGCGCGCTTCTGCCACGTGCCGGGTGAAAGGAAGGTCAGCACGCGCACGTCCTTCAGGCCGTCTACAGACTTTCCCGTCGTCGCGTCCGACAGGCGCAGGCGGAGCTTATAGTCCTCGCCCACGCGCAACGGCTTCTCCTTGTCGAGATACTCGACGGCGAGTGCCGCCGGACGCTCGTGCTCGACCGAAGGGTTCTCGGCCGCCTGCGCTTCGAAGCAGTGCGTGACGCGCGGAGAGTCCAACAGGAAGGCCACGTCGTAAGCGCCGCTTCGCGGCAGCTTGGTCACGGTCTCGTAGGTGCCGCTCTTCACCTCACGCAAGCTACGGTCGGCCACGAGCACGGCGCGCGGCTCGCGCTTGTAGTTCTCGAAGTCGCCCATCGGCGCGGCCATGCCTTCGGTGTAGTAGTAAATCTGCTTGTCGGCGACGTTGGCGACGAGCATCGAGTTGCCCTCGGGCGCGGGCGTGACGGAGTCGGCCGCCGCCGCGTTCGTGTCCGACTCGGCCGGTGCGGCCTGCCCCGCCGGGAACGTGACCACGTCCACCTCCTTGCCAATCGTGTTCAGCCTGACCATCGTCACGTCGAGCGAACCGGCCGAGCGGACGTAGGCGAACTCTTTCGTGAAGGCGACCTGGTCGGGGCCTCGGCCCGTGATGTCCTTGCCCTTCGAGACCTTCAGGCTGTGGAGCAGGCGGTTGGTCGAGGCGTCGAAGATGTGGACGACGCCCGCGGCCGGGTTGGGCACGAAGCCGTAGCGTCCGCCGGGCGCGAAGCGAATCGCGCGCAAGCCCGGCGCCGCCGCGATGCGCGCCATCACGGAAGCCTGCGCCGGGTTTACGACCGCGACCTGACCGGCGGCGCGGTCGGCCACGTAGACGAACTTGCTGAGCGGCGAGACGGCCACGGCGTCCGCGCCGCGCCCCGTCTTCACGTCGGCGGTCTTCGAGAGCTTCCGCACGTCGATGAGCGAGAGCGTGCCCGCGATCTGGTTCGTGACGAAGGCGGTGCGGCTGTCGCCGCTCACGGCCAGCTCGTGGTGGCCGGCGCCGGTCGGGACGCGGGCGACCGGTTTGAAGGTCGCCGCGTCGATGACGGTCACGCCGCTCTCGGCACCTTCGTCGGTGCCGACCCAGAGGTACTTCTCGTCGGGCTGGAGGGCGAGGCGAACGGGGCGCGCGCCCGTCTCCACGTTGGCGACGACCTTCCACGTGTTGGTGTCCACGACCGCCACCCGATTCGACGCCGGCATGCTGACGAAGAGGCGCTCCTGATCGTTCGTGATGACCCAATCCTCGCCGGGGCTGTCGAGCATGATGAGCGTGACGAGCTTGGTGCCGCCGAAGCCGAGCAGGGGGTCGATGACCGAGATGTTCGGCTCCGAGTTGAGCGCGAGCACGTAGTAGCTGTTGAGGTCAACGTCAGGGCGGGCCCGCAACGAGCCTTGCAGGAAGGTCTTGACCTTCTCCTTACACTGTTCAGGCGTCGCACGCTCCCCCTGTCGCTGCGACAACCAGATCGAGGGTCTGACGCCGGCAAGCGGTGAGTGCGTGGCCGTGTCGGTGACGCGGACGCGAACGCGCGCGTCCTCGTCTTCCAGGAGTCCTGCCTGACCCGCGACGGGCTCGATGGTGAACTCGACTTCGAGACCCTGCGTGACGATCTTCTGAGGGGCGGAAGGGGGCGCGGGCTGCGTCGTCTGTGCGGGCGCGGAAGCGGCGAAGGCGCAGGCGAGCGCGCACGCGAACAGCGTTCGGGGAATCGATCTCATGGGTACTTCTCCGGGAGTCTGGGTCGAGGGCGGCCTCAGCGCGTGATGGCCTTCAGGTCGCGTAGCGTGCTACAGAAGGTGCGCACGGAGACGCTGCCGTCGTTGGCGTATTCGAGGATGGCGTTGCGCAGTTGCGAGGAGTCTTCAAAGACGAAGACCGTCTTGCCGTTCTGCCGCCTGATGTTGTTGATCTGGAAGCTGCGGCAGCGCAGGAAGCTTGCCAGCGTGAGGTCGGTCGTGTCGTAAGTCCGGTGGCCGGTCTCTAAGGAGTTCATCTGTATTCATCCTGTCGCCTCCCGCGGCGGGGGCGTGTGTCTTGGGTCTTCGGGGCAGTCCTGCGGCTCGTCTCGGCGCGCGCCCCGGTTCCGACTCTTTCATCTGTGACTGAGCGGCGTCTTTCGCTGGCGAGCGACTACCTTGAGGGACTGACGCCGTGGCCGTGTCTGACAGGCACGGCCGTGGTGAGAGCAACCGCCGTGCCCACGGGACTCACAATAAAATTGTGCCTTGAATATAACGCGCCGACAATGAGCCGCCTCCCGGGCGGCGCGGATGTGTGTCTCACGGTGAATCACGCGCGGCCCCGCCTGTTACACCGCGTGACACCTTGGGAAAGATAAAGGCCGGAGGGTGAAGTGAGGAGGTGACTGAGTTACTGTCGTCCTTCAAGCCAGCGGGAGGTGACGCTCGACGACCGCCTTCAGCTTTTCGATGTTGACGGGCTTCGTGATGAACTCGCGGCAGCCGGCGGCGAGGGCGTCCTCGTGAACCTCCCGCGCCGCGTGCGCCGAGACGGCGATGACGGGCACGTCGCGCAGGCCGATCAGCCTGCGGAGTTGATGGATGGTGGCGAAGCCGTCCATGGCCGGCATGCTCAAGTCCATCAGAATGAGATCGGGCGAGTCGGCCTGCGCCACCCTGACGGCCTCCGCGCCGCTCGACGCCTCAAGGACTCTGTAACCGAAAGACTCCAGCGCCTGCCTCGTTAAAAACCGAATTTCGTCGTAGTCGTCAACGACCAGCACGGTCTTATGCTCACTCGCAGCGCGGCTCATCTGCCTTGTCCTGTCTGTCGGGATTGTTGTTGATAATTACCCCTCTAAAGCGGAAAAATTCCCACGTCGCTTCAGTCTGCTTCGACGCACGGCGAAATGCAAATAGACGCTGGCCGTGAGTGCAAGTGCTGTTCCGTTGGGCGGCGCGCACGGGGCCGCGCGCAACGTCAGCCAGGTTACTCTGTCGTGCCGACTTCGCCGCCGTCCTCTTCGGCCGGGGCGTCGGCCATGAGGCCGAACTTCTTGAGCTTGCGGTAGAGCGTCGGGCGATGGTAATCGAGAATCTCGGCGGTCTTCTTGACGTTGCCGCCGGTGCGTTCGAGCGTCTGCGCGATGGCCTCGCGCTCGATCTCTTCCATCGTCAAGTAGGGCGGAATGACGCAGCGCGAGTGCGCGGCGGTCGAGGCGTGCAGGTGCTCGGGCAGGTCTTCCGGCCGCAGCTCGTCCCCGCGGGCGAAGAGCACGGCGTGTTCGATGACCGACTCCAGCTCGCGGACGTTGCCGGGCCAGTCGTAGCGCGAGAGGAGCGCGAAGGTGGCCGGCGAGACGGCGCGGATGGGCTTCTGATACTTGCCCGCGTAGGTCTGGAGGAAGCGTTCGGCGAGCGGCGCCACGTCGTCGGGGCGCTCGCGCAGGGGCGGCACCTTGACGCGGATCGTGCTGACGCGGAAGAAGAGGTCTTTGCGCAGCGTCCCGTCGGCAATCATCTGCGCCGTGTCGCGGTTGGTCGAGCAGACGAGGCGGAAGTCCACCGCCGCCTCCTGCTCGTCGCCGAGGCGGCGCAGGCGGCGGTCTTGCAGGACGCGCAGCAGTTTCGTCTGAAGGTGCGCGGGCATCTCCGCGATCTCGTCGAGCAGGAGCGTCCCGCCCGACGCCGCCTCGATGAGTCCGCGCTTGTCGCGGTCGGCGCCGGTGAAGGCGCCCTTGCGGTAGCCGAACAGCTCCGACTCGATCAACTCTGAGGGCAGCGCCGCGCAGTTGATGCGGATGTAGGGGCTGGCGGCGCGGCGGCTCTGCGCGTGGAACGCCGCCGCGATCAACTCCTTGCCCGTCCCCGACTCGCCCTCGATGAGCACCGAGGCGTCCGAGGGGGCAGCCGTGCGGATCACCTCGGCGATCTGGAGCATGCGCTGGGAGCGGCCCGTGATGCCGAACGTCTCGCCCCCGGCCGAGAGCGCGCGCCGCAACGACCTGTTCTCGCGGCTGATCTCGCCGAACTGGAGCGCGCGCTGGGCGAGCATCAACACCTGATCGGGCGTGAACGGCTTCTCGATGTAGTAGTAGGCTCCGTGCTTGATCGCTTCGATGGTCACGTCGAGCGAGCCGTGCGCGGTCATCAGGATGGCCGGTGTGTCGGGCGAGTCCGACCTGATGCGGTCGAGCAGCTCGATGCCGGTCGCGTCCGGCAGGCGCAGGTCGGTGAAGACCAGTTCGAAGGGGGCACCTTCGATGAGCAGCGCGCCCGCTTCCGCCACGCTGCCGGCGGTGCGCACCTCATAGCCGCCCTCCCCGAGTATGAGCGCGAGGGCCCCCGTGATGCTCCCCTCGTCGTCTACGACGAGGACTCTCTGCCGCCGTGCCGTCATGCGTCCTCCGCTGTGGCCGGCAGGCGGACGATGACGAGCGTGCCCTCGCCGGGGCTGCTCTCGACGCCGATCTCGCCGCCGTGCTCTTCGATCACTTTTTTGGCGTAAGGCATGCCGAGGCCGAGCCCCTTAGCCTTGGTGGTGTAGAACGCCTCGAAGACCCGTCCGACCTGCTCGCGGGTCATCCCTTTGCCCGTGTCGGCGATCTCGACGCGCAGCCCGTCGCCGTCGCGCAGAGTCTTGATGGAGAGACGCCCGCCGCCGGTCATCGCCTGCACGGCGTTGATGATGAGGTTGGTGAGCGCCGAGCGGAGCGAGGACTCGTCGAGGTGCCCGCGCACGGGGTCGGCCGACGGCTCGACGCACGGCTCGACGTGGGCGCCGTCCAACTGTGGCGCCAGCAGTTGGAGCAGGTCGGTCACGACGTGGTTGAGGTCTACCGTGCGGCGCTCAAGGCTCAGGGGGCGCGCGAAGTTCACGATCTGCTCGACCGTCTGCGACAGGTGGTGGATGGTCTCGATGATGCGGTCGGCGAGCTGGAGTTCGGCCTCACTCATCCTGTCGGCCAGCTTGGTCTTCATGTGCATCGCGTAGAGTTGGAGTCCCGTCAGCGGATTCCTCACCTCGTGCGCGACCTGCGCGGCGACACGCCCCAGTTCGGCAATCTTCTCCTGATGCGCGAGCCGCGCCTGCATCCGGCGCAACGACTCTTCGGCGCGGCGCTCCGCCGTCAGGTCGCGCATGACGCAGAGGTGGCCGAGAATGACGCCGCCGCCGACGATCGGCGTGAGCGCGACCGCAGCCGGAAACTCTTCGCCGTCGCGTCGGTGCAGGTTCATCTCGGTCTGGTAGAGCCCGACCGCGTCGGCCTCCTTCAGACACTCCACGAGGACGTTCTCGCCGTACCGCTCCACGTCCAGAAACAGCTCGCGCGGTCTGCGCCCCGTTGCCTCCGCGGGCGTGTAGCCGAAGAGCAGTTCGGCCCCGCGGTTGAAGAGTGTGATGCGGTATTCGAGGTCGAGGGCGACGATGGCGTACTCGGTCGAGCTGTCGAGGACGAGGTTGAGGAAGCTATGGGCGGCGGCGAGGTCGGCCGTGCGCTCGACGACGCGCTGCTCAAGTTCCCCAGCGTACCGCCTGACCTCCTCTTCAAGCCTGCGCTTCTCGTCGTCGAGGCGCTTCTTCTCGGCCGCGCGTGCGACGGCGCGCGTGATGGACTCCTTGAGGACGGGCTTGGGCAGGAAGTCGTAGGCCCCCCCGCGCACGATCTCGGGTAGGTGCGAGACGTTCGGCTCGCCCGTGATGACGATGATGGGGACGCGCGGGTCGCGCTCGCGCAGCTCGCGCAGCAGCTCGATACCGCTGCGCCCGGGCAGGTTGATGTCCACGACGGCCACCTCCACCCCTTCGCCGAAGAGGGCGGCGCCCTGCGCGGCGTCGGCGGCCGTCAGCGGCTCGAAGCCCTCGCGCCTGAGGAACTCCGCGAGCGTCAGGCGGATGCTCGGCTCGTCGTCAACGATCAGGACTTTAAGCGCCATCGCCGCCCACCTCCGTCTCGTCCGCCGGCAACTCGATGACGAACCGCGTGAACTCGTCCGGCTCACTCTCGGCGCGGATCGTCCCGCCGTAGTCGTGGACGATCCCGAAGCTGATCGAGAGCCCGAGCCCCGTCCCGCCCGAATCCCGCCGCGTCGTGAAGAAGGGATCGAAGACCTTTTCGAGGTCTTCGCGCCTGATGCCGACGCCGTTGTCGTAGAACTCCGCGCGGACGAACTCGCGCCCCCCGCGTTCGACCCGCTGCGCGCTGATGCGGAACAGCTTGCCGACGGGGCCCTCCCGCTTGGACTTCAAAGCGTGCTGTGCGTTGCTGACCATGTTGAGGACGACTTGGCGCAGGCGCGAGCGGTCGGCGCGCACGGGCGGCAGGTCTTCCGGCACGTCCTGCTCGACGCGGATGCCGTCCTTCTCGAACTGGCGGCCGAAGAGCGCGAGCGCGGACGTGACGCACTCGCCGAAGGGGACGCGACCGACCTGCTGCTCGTCGTGGCGCGCGAACATGAGCAGTCCGCGCACGATGCCGGCGATGCGCTCCCCCTCTTCGATGATGCCGTCAAGCATCCCGCGCTCGAAGTCGGTGCGACCCGTGCCCTCGTCTTTCAGGAGTTGCGCGAAGTTGATGACGCCGTTCAGCGGGTTGTTGATCTCGTGCGCCACGCCGGCCGAGAGTTCGCCGAGTGAGGCGAGCTTAGAAGTCTGGTAGAGCTGCTGGCGCATCTGCTCCCGCTCGGCTTCGAGCCGCCTGCGCGCCGCGAGGTCGCGGACGATGAAGATGATGAGCTGTTCCTTCTCGGTCGCAAGCGTGCTGAAGGAGATTGCGACGGGTCGCATCGTGCCATCCCCCCGCTCGACGAGCAGCTCGGCCTCGCTCTCCTCACCGGCTTCGAGCAGGCGGGCGAGGTCGTCCGTGCGGCGGCCGTCGCCGTAGGTGCGGATGATCGCGCGCGCGTCGTGCTGCGTAGCCGCCTGCGGCGTGTAGCCGAGGATTTCGCAGAAGCGGTTGTTGACCTCCGTCAGGCGAAAGTCGGCGGCCGAGGCCACGCCGATGCCGTCGCTCGCGTGCTCGAAGAGGGCGCGGTAACGCTCTCCACTCTCGACGAGGGCGCGCTGCTGGTGACTGACGAGTCGCAGGAGGATGGTGACGACGACGAGGTCAACCGCGACGGAGATGACGAAGTGCTCGACGCGCTGCTGGATGTCGCGGCGCGTCCCGCTGAGTTCCTCGCCGGGATAGCTCCGCTCGACCCACGCGAAGAAGGGGTCGCGGAGCACGCTCTCCCACGTCAACATCACCATGGCGGTCAGCGCGAAGGTGAGCAGAGTGAAAGACAGTATCAGGGTAAGATTGGTGCTTCTTTTCATGTTCTGAAGACAAAGTGAGGAGGACGGGGCAAGCTTTGTCGTCAGAGCAGGCGCGGGTCTATCTGGCCGCCGGGATTACTCTCTATATCATCCTCTCCAAATGGGAAATTTAGGACGGGCAAATCTCTTCGTTGCCACTTCGGGCGCGCGGAAGCAGATTGTCATACAGAACCCTTACGACGGAATATGAAAGGCTATGTGCTGTATCAGGGCAGGGGAACAAACCGAGGTCGGGATTATACCCGTCGGGCGGAGTTTTTCAAAAGCGGCAAGAGGCATGAGTAATATGGAGACAGGCCGGCGAGGCCGAGCGCTCTGTGGGCGCTCGGCCTCGCCGGGTGTTGAGACTACTAGAACAGCTTGCCGGAGACCGTGAACAGGTTGGTCTGGATGCTGTTGATGCCGGCACCGCCGACGTTGGGGCCGTCCACCTTAAAGTAGTTCGTGGCGAAGGGGCTGCCAGTGATCGCGTGCAGGACGTTGGGGTTGCCGAGGTAGCCCGCGGGCGCGCCCGTGTCCCAGCGGAGGAAGCGGCTGATCTTGCCCTCCATCACCATGCGGAAGTCGCAGGGCGCACCGCCGCAGCCGATATCTTCCGTGGTGTTGATCTCGGCCGTGCTGCCGCTGCTGCCGCCGCTATTGGCGACGGCGGCCCCATCGCCGTCGGCGGGCGGCGCGGCGGCCGTGTCGGCAGGCGGCGCGGCGGCCGTGTCGGTGGTCGTCGTCGTGCCGGACGCGGGCGCGGGCGCGGCCGTGAAGCCGTCGGCCGTCGTGGCTGTGCCCGCGGAGGCCGTGGTCGTCGTGCCGGCCGTCGAGGCCGTGGTGGTCGTCTTGAGCGACGAGTTGATGACGATGCCGCCGTCGGCGTTGGCGACCGCGGTCATGACGCCGAAGGGGTGCGTGATGGTGTAGGTCGCTCCGGGCGTAAGCTGGTCGATGCGGACGCGGATGCGGTCGAACGTAATCTGGTTCCCGATGGACGGCAGCGGCGTCGTGAAGGCGGCCTCCTTGGCGATGACGAGCCGGACGTTGCCGCCGCTGGAACGGTTGATGCGCGCGTCGGCGTACCAGTAGAAGGCTTCGTCGGGGAAGTTGATGTTGGCGGTCGTGACCGAGGCCGGGCCGGAGACGGGGGGCGTGGTGATGCAGTTGCCGCTCAGGTCGAGACAGAGCTGAAGCTTGACGCCCAGCTCGTCCTGATACCAGAGCGGGAAGCCGACGCGCGGGTCAACGGGGCCGACGGCCTTGTTGGGAATCGAGGGGTTGAGACCCGTGCCGCGCAGCGGGACGAGGTGCTGGCTGCCGGCGGCCGTGTCGGTCACCGTCAGGTTGGCCGTGCGCGAGCCGACCGCGAGCGGGTTGAACCTGACCGTCGCCGTGCAGGTGCCCGTCGGCGTGAGCGTCACACCGACGCACGTCGTGCCGACGAGGGTGAAGTCTCCGGCGTTGCTACCGGTGATGGTGACGTTCGAGATGGTGACGCCGCCCGTGCCGCCGTTCGAGATGGTGATGACGGTGTTCGGCGAGAGCGCCCCCGTGTTCACACGGCCGAAGAAGAAGAGGCTGAAGTTCGTGTTGAGGGTCAGGGTCGGGGGAGGAGTGGTCTGCCCAAACGCAGCCGCGCCGCAGGCCGCGGCGCAGATGAGGGTTGCAAGTAGGCGCAGCGCCTTGCCCCGAAGGTTGCTGTCGTAGGAAGTGTCGTTGAGTAAACGCATGAGAAGTTTCCTTTTCTGTCTGGGTCGGCGAACTCGCCCGAGGGCGCGCGCAAGACGATAGGGCGCGCGCACCCGAAGGTGTTGACCGGCTGAATGAGAGTGGGGTCAGTAGCGGAGTCCCTAATGACTTCCGATGACTGACTGACCTGAATGACGTTCGCTGTCGGCCGGGGCGCTCGCTAACA
Organism: Pyrinomonadaceae bacterium; assembly: GCA_045807845.1. Lineage (GTDB taxonomy): Bacteria > Acidobacteriota > Blastocatellia > Pyrinomonadales > Pyrinomonadaceae > QHXN01. The sequence goes on from JBJMGQ010000129.1 coordinate 13,277, forward strand.
ACTCGGGGCTGAGTTTCGAGCCGCCCGTCCGAGACACCTGCCCGAAGAAGGCCGGAGGGGTGAGACCCTTCGGACTTAATGGAAACGCAGGGCTCGGCAAGCGGACGCCCCCCGAGCAACCACCGTTCCTCAATCCAACCCAGACCTTTCGTCACGCAAGACTCGACGGCGAATGCGCGCCGTCCCCTTCACCGCCGACGACGGGGCGCGGGCGCGACTGTTTCACCGTGTGACAAAGAGCGCGCTCGCCTGATTCAAGGTAAAACATGCGCGGCCTCGCGGCTGCCCGCATCCTTCGCGCCGTCCTTGAGAGCTACATAGCGCGGCGGCGCTACTTAGAAGGTGCATCTACAACGCCGCCCATCCAGAGGCATGCGTGTTGCTTCCAGCGACGCCGCGTCACGTTAGGCAGACCGCGGCCACGGCACTCAGAGAAGCTTGCCCACGAATCCGTGGCCGACGGGCAGAGACACGAACACCGCGACTCACTCCCTAAGTCGCGGAGAGTTTTCCAGTCGCATCAACGCCGTAATCCGAAGCGGGCTCAGGTCACCTTCCGCCGCTCACAGTGGAAGACGCCGCGCCCAAATGGGGATGACGCGCGAGCAAGAGGTCTGCACGCCCCGCCGACTCCGTGGCCGGGGAGTTCAGGACAGACCGCTCGCATCGTCAACCCAGCATGACAGACCGAAGCGCCGCATGCGGCGACGCGCGGCCTTGCGCCCGTGGTCTGTCCGCCGCTCAACACACACTTTGAGCAGACGCCCCGAGGGTTCCGCCTCGACCCACTTATGTTCCAGAAGGAGAATCGTTAATGGCACACATCTCGAAGAGGGATCGAACGAGAGAGAAACGGAGTGAGATAGCCGCCAAGAACAGGCGCGAGCTGATTGCCGAAGGCTTCAAGCGGCGCGACCTGCTGAAGATGGGGCTGCTCACGAGCGCCGGCATGCTCATCCCGAAGGCGGGCCTGAGCGCCCGCCCGCTGACGAGCGCCGGCTTCATCTATGACGACACGCCGCAGAGCCGCCCGACCACGCCGTTCGTCGAGGACATGCCGCGCCTTGTCGAAAAGCCTTTCTTCACCTCGGCGGCCAGCCTCACGGGGCCGGCGCCGCAGGTCACGCCCAACACGGCCGCGGGCGAGAGCCGCACGGTCAACCACCAGATTCTGGCGGGGCAGCCGCCGCAGAAGTATTACGAGATTCACCAGAAGGCTTTTCAGGCCAAGTCGCATCCGGAGTTCTCGCAGCCCTCGACGCTGTGGGGCTACGACGGCATCTTCCCCGGCCCGCTCTTCAAGGCTTACTACGGCGAGCCGATGCTCGTGCGGCACTGGAACGACCTGCCGCCCGACGGGCAGAACGGCGGGTTCGGCCTGAACTCGACGACGACCCACTTGCACAACGGCCATACCCCGCAGGAGTCCGACGGCCACCCCTGCTTCTTCAACGACCGGACGCACTTCTACGACCACCACTACCCGAACGTGCTGGCCGGCTTCCAGTCCACGCACCCGACGCTGAACGCGGCCGGCATCCCCGGCGACCTCAAGGAGTCGATGCACACGCTGTGGTACCACGATCACCGCTTCGACTACACGTCGCAGAACGTCTACAAGGGCTTGGCCGGGATGTTCAACCTCTTCCACAAGAACGGCCAGTTCGACGGCGGCGACGAGAACTCGGGGTTCCGCCTGCCTTCGTATCCGAACTTCGACATCAACATGGTCTTCAACGACGCGGTCTACGACTCGGTGACCGACCAGTTGGCTTTCGATCTCTTCAACCTCGACGGCATCCTCGGCGACAAGTTTCAGGTCAACGGCAAGGTACAGCCCGTGCTCCACGTCAGCCCGCGCCGCTACCGCTTCCGCTGGCTCAACATGGGGCCGTCGCGCTTCTACCAGTTCTCCATCCTCGACCCGACCAACAACTCCACGAAGCAGATCTGGCAGTTGAGCACGGACGGCAACCTCCTCGAACGCCCCGTCAAGGTCAACGGCGTCCGCATCTCGGTCGCCGAGCGCTCGGACGTGATCGTGGACTTCACCGGGCTCGCCGGCAAGACCTTCTACATCGAGAACCGGATGGAGCAGACCGACGGCCGCGGGCCGACCGGCAACGTGCTGGCCGCCGGGCAGGGCAACAAGGTGCTCAAGATCGTCGTTGACCAGCCGGCAGTGGCCGACAACAGCGTCAACTTCGACACGGCGCTCCCGGCGCTCCCCGCGGGCCAGCCCTACTTCTACGGCTTCCCCGATACGACGAGCACGCCCATCCGCGTCACGCGCACCTTCAAGTTCGAGCGCAACAACGGCCAGTGGGCCGTCAACGGCAGGTTCCCGAACTGCCTCGAACCGCCTCGCTTCGCCATCAAGCTCAACACCGCCGAGAAGTGGATCTTCCAGAACAACTCCGGCGGCTGGCAGCACCCCATCCACATGCACTTCGAGGAGTTCCAGACGCTCAAGATCAACGGGCAGCCTCCGGCCACCTCGGGCATCGTGCAGGCGGGTCGCAAGGACGTGCTGCGCCTTGAGCACAACATGCAGGCCGAGCTCTTCTTCCGCTTCCGCGACTTCAAGGGTCTGCTCCCGCTCCACTGCCACAACGTCGTCCACGAGGATCACGCGATGATGGTGCTCCTCCAGATCAACGACACGGGGGACTTGATTACCAACCCGTAGCCGGGTGAGAAAGGATTGGCCGAACTATGAAGAACATCAGCAGAAGAAACGTGATGGCTCTGCTCGGCGCCGTCCCCCTCGTCGGTGCCGCGGCGGTCGTGGCCCGGGGCGAGACCCCGAAGCCCGCGCTGAGGGCCGAGGACTTCGCGTCGCGCGACCGGATTCGGGAGCGCCATTTCCCGAACGTCCAGCTCGTCACGCACGAGGGCAAGAAGGTGCGCTTTTACGACGACCTCATCAAGGACAAGATCGTCGTCATCAACTTCATGTACGCGAAGTGCGAGGGCATCTGCCCCGGCATCACGACGAATTTGGTGAGGATGCAGCGCATGCTCGGCGACCGCGTGGGCAAGGACATCTTCATGTACTCGTTCTCGCTCAAGCCGGAGCAGGACACGCCGGAGGCGTTGGCCGAGTACGCGCGGATGCACAAGGCGGGGCCGGGCTGGCAGTTCCTAACCGGCGCCCCCGCCGATCTGGAGTTGCTGCGGCGCAAGCTCGGCTTCACCGACCCCGACCCGCTCGTGGACGCCGACAAGTCCAACCACATCGGGAACGTCCGTTACGGCAACGAGCCCTTGCAGCGGTGGGCCGCCTGCCCCGGGATGACCAAGCCGGAGATGATCATCGAGTCCATCGGCTGGCTTGTGCCCGGCGGGCTGCATCTGCCGGCGAAAGGAGATAGCAAATGACGACTCAACTGCGAATCAAGAAGTCACTGACCGCCGCGCTGCTCGTCGCCGCGCTCACGCTGCTGTCGGCGGCAGCCGCCGCGCAGACCAGCAGCACCACCGCCGTCAGCCCGACGACGACTGACTCGACCTCGGGCTCGACGACGACGACAAAGCAGACGGCCGCCACCGACTCGACTGCGGTCACCAGCGTCGGGCTCAACGACGGTGTCACCAGCATGGCTGCCGACTCGAACGGCAACCTCTACGCGTCGCTCCAGTACACGAACAAGGTTGTGAAGCTCAACGGCGCGGGCACGGTCATCGGCACGTTCGCCGTCGGGCGCAACCCCACGGGGCTGATCGTTGACAACAACAACGGCGGCCTCCTCTACGCCCTGAACAACGCCGACAACACCATCTCGAAGCTGAAGCTGGACGGCACACCGGTCGCCACCTTCAAGGTGGCGGGCGAAGGCCCCGTCCACGCGGCGCTCTACAGCGGCGTGCTCTACGTCGCCTGCGAGCGCAGCAACACGCTCGTGCGCCTCTCGGCTGCGGACGGCACGGCGCTCGGCTCGTCGGCCGTCGGCAACCGCCCCGTCTGGGTGGTCGTCAGCGTGACCAAGACCACGTACTCGACCTCGAACTACGACATGGCGGCTGCGCCGCCCGCCGACGGCACGACGATGGTCGCAGACAGTCAGCCGCCCCCCCCCGACAGCGGCACGACACCCACCGACGGTAGCTCGACCACCGTGGATGCTTCGACGACCACCGACGGTGGCGGCACCGCGCCGCCCCCCGACGCGACGCCGGCGCCCACCGACTTCTCGACGGCCTCGGCGGCGGGCTCCCCCACGAGCACGAGGACGGTGACCACCGTCAACGTCTACGTCTCGTGCAACAAGGCCAACGAGGTGTGGAAGGTCTCGTCGGCCGGGGACTTGCTCGCCAAGTTCGCCACGGGGCGCGGGCCGTTCGGCCTCGCCATCAACAGTCGGGGTGAGCTTTTCGTGGCCTGCTTCTGGGACGCGGTCGTCCAGCGCTTTAGCGGCGACGGCACCGTGCTCTCGAAGACGGCCGTTGGCGACGGCGCGGCCGGTGTGATCGCTTACGGCAACCTAGTGGCGGTCATCTCGAACGGCGACAACAGCATCACGCGGCTCTCGAACGCCGACGGCTCGTTCATCAGCAAGGACTTGGTTGACAGGTCGCCGCTGATCGGCGCGGCCACGCCCTCGGCGCTGTGGGTCGCCTGCACGGGTAACGGCACCATCGCCAAGCGCTCTTTATAACGGGCGTGCGCCCATTCAATGCCCCCGGAGGCGAAGGGCTCTCTCGCCCTTCGTCACGGGGGCACTCTGCTTTCAGACCCCCGGAGATTTTCCTGCGGCCGGTCGGGTATTTATAGAGCCGCAGGGGGCACTGTCAAAGAAAGGGGACAAACAAGGATGTTACTCGCAAGCGAACTGTTCAAATCACGCACCCACCGAGTGCTGCTCTTCGTGCTCTTAATCATGCTCTGCGCCGCGAGCGCCTCAGCGCAGACCGCTTCGTTCGCCGGGAGGGACTACCCCATCATCGGCAACATGCACGTCGCCGCCGACTTCAACGGCGACGGCCGGCCCGACCTGGCCGGCGCGGGCAGCAACGTCCGCGTTGCGCTCAACGCCGGCGACGGGTCGTTCCTCCCTTACGTCGAATACGCGGCGGGCGGCTTCACGCAGGATGTCGCGGCGGGCGACCTCAACGGTGACGGCCGGCTCGACCTCGTCGTGACGAACGACAGCGCGCAGACTGCGCTCAACGTGCTGCTCGGGAACGGCGACGGCACGTTCGGCGCGGCCGTCGGCTTCCCCAACGACACAGGGTTCGACTCGCCGTCGGTCGCGCTCGGCGACTTCGACGGCGACGGGCGGCTCGACGCCGTCGTCGCGCACCAGATCAACTGCTTCAGCTCGGGCTGCGTCGTCGGCGACTCGCTCTCCGTCTGGCGCGGCGTCGGCGATGGGAGCTTCCAGACGCCGCAGCAGCTCCACGTCGGCTTCGCCCCGGCCCGCGTGGTGACCGCCGACCTGAACAACGACGGCAACCTCGACCTCGGCGTCGCGGGCGGCAACGGCGGCGTCTTCATCCTGCTCGGCGGCGGCGACGGCACGTTCCGGCAGTTGCCCGACCTGACCGTCGTGCCGGGAGTCGATAACACAGACCTCGCCGTCGGCGAGTTCAACGGCGACGCGATACCCGACCTCGCCGTCGCCGCGGATGGCGACTTCAGGACAGTCGTCGTGCTCGGCAACGGCGACGGGACGTTCCGCCCGTCGGCCTCCGTTCAGGACGCGCTCCAAGAGCGCCCCGGCGAGTTGGCCGTCTCAGACCTGAACGGCGACGGGTTCCAGGACGTGCTGCTCGGGATGGCTAACTGCTGTTCGACGAGCGGCGACGGGATGCTCGGCGTGCTCTACGGCACGGGCACCGGGACGTTCCGCGCCGTCGTGCGTTACCTCGTCCCCGGCTTCGTCGTCTCGCGCGGCGGCGGGGCGCTCGTCGCCGCGGACTTTAACGGCGACGGCCGGCAGGACGTGGCGCTACAGGTGCGCGGCAACAGCCCCGGCACGACCGTCCTTGTCAACACCACCGGCAGCGCGCCCGCGGCCTTCGCCCTCGGCTCCGTCCAGCTTACGCCTTCGAGCGTCGTCGGCGGCACGCAGGCCGAGGCCAACGTCCTCCTCGCCCCCGGCGCGGTCGCCCCCGCGGGGAGTCGCGCGCTGACCGTCACGAGCAGCAGGACTTCGGTCGTCCCGTCTCCGACGGGCATCCGCATCATCGCAGGCATGACCAACGTCAGGTTCAAGCTCGACACGGCGCAGGTCACGACGACGCAGTCGGTCACCATCACGGTGTCGGCCGGCAGCGGCAGCTCGCGCAGCGCGACGCTGATCGTCACGCCTGCGGGCGCCGCCGCGCTCGGCTCGTTGCAGATGCAGCCGCCGAGCGTCCCGGGCGGCACGGACTCGACCGGCGTCGTCAGCCTGACGCCCGGAACGGTCGCGCCCTCCGGCGGCGCGGTCGTCTCGATCACGAACGACAACCCGGGGCTCGTCACCACGCCTGTGAACGTCAACGTCGCCGCCGGCCAGTCGTCGGCCAGCTTCCCCGTCCACACGCAGCAGACGGGGCTGACGACGCCCGTCAACATCACGGCCAGCTACGGCGGCGTCTCGAAGAGCGCGACGCTCACGGTCACCGCCCCCTCTAACGGCGCGTCGGTCACCTCCGTCACGCTCACGCCCTCGTCCGTCGTCGGCGGCTCCACGCAGGCCGTCAGGGTTCAGGTCGATCTCGACCGCGCGGCGCCGCCCGAGGGGGCCACGGTCACTCTGTCGAGCAGCGACCCGAACGTTACGCGCCTGCCTGCGACGCTGGGCATCGCGCCGGGTGCCACGAGCGGCTTCGCAGACTTCACGACCGCCGCCGTCAACACGGCGACCCAAGTGACGGTCAGCGCTACCTACGGCGGCTCGACGCAGTCGGCCGTGTTGACAGTCAACCCGGCGCCCGCTCCGGCCGTGACACTCGCGTCCGTCAGCATCAACCCGACGGCCGTCACGGGCGGCTCGTCCGCGCAGGGGACGGTCACGCTGAGCGGCCCCGCGCAGTCGGCGACGGTCGTTAACCTTGCATCGAGCAGC
>JBJMGQ010000130.1:0-17955 GCA_045807845.1 Pyrinomonadaceae bacterium
ACTGCCTACTGATACTTGTAATCTGCCGCGCAGACCTCGACGCGCTGCGGGGTCGAAGAGTTGGCGACGAGGACTTTCTTGAGGGTGCGGTGCAGTTGGAAGGAGATGTTGTTGGCGGTGTTGCCGGCGAGCTTCGCGTTGATGACGCCCGTGCCCGCCCACTCGGCCGTGAGCACGCCGACCTGCATGTTCTCGACGTACATGTGCCCGCCGCTCAGCTTCCCGTCGTTCTCGTAGACGAGGAAGTAGAGGGACGTGTTCTTGTCCGTGCAGCGGAACTGGTGCGTCTTCGTCGCTGGCGCGGCTGCGCCGTAGGCGAGCGCCGCGAGCAGCAGCGCCGCGACGGCGACGGAAGTGATGAGTGCGACTCTCTTCATGCAGTTTCTCCTTGCCGGCCCGAACTTCGCCGGCGGTCAGCCTTTTGTCTCTGACGCGGGACGCGGAAGAGATTCCCGCGCGTCCTCCCAAGTCCTGCTCGACTCAGCACCTCACCGCGCGGAACGCGCCGATGATGACGCCGGCCAGACCCCAGAGCCCGAGCGTGATGATGATGGCGAACTTCAGTGCCGCGCAAGACGCCGAGAGCCGCGGCCACATCTCGCCCTCGAAGCCCCCAAGCATCCGGTAGATGGCGTAGTTCTCCGCGTAGTCGAGCAGACCCGCGAGCCACGGCAGCCACGCGACGAAGAGCGCGAAGCGGCGCGCGTCCGTCAACGGGCAGGTGAAGGCGCGCGCCGCTATCACGCAGGCGAGCGCCGTCAGCGTCGAGTAGGCGAGGATGAAGACGGCGTCCCAACGCAGTTGCCGGCGCACCTCGCCGATGAGGCCGTGCTCCTCCCAGTTGCCGATGATATGTTTCGCCGCGATGCTGTCGCCGGCCAGTTCGAGCGCGACGACGTTCCTGTGCGGCACGCCTTCGCGGGCGAGGTCGGGCTTCGCCTTCCGCCCGACGAAGACGAGCAACGCGAGGATGACGACGAAGGCGACCCCCGTGGGCCAGCCTTCCGGAAGCGCGTTCAGTGGATGCCAGACGCTCATCGTTCGCTCCTAGATTTCGGGCGTCACACGCATCACGGGCGAGGGCAGCGGCGAGTCTTCGGAGAAGAGAACCCCCGGGGCCATCTTCTGTATCTCGTCAATGACCCGCCCGATGTCGTCGAGCCGCCTCTGTGCGTTGTCGAGCCAGGGGTCGTCGCGGCGGTACGGGAAGGTGGGGTTCAGCGGGCGCGTCTTCAGCATGTCGTCGTAGAACGAGTCGGGCGCTATTGACTCCCTGAGACTGTAGAGGCTCTTCTCCATCTGCTTCATCAGAACGCGGAACCGAACCCACTGGTGCGAGGGGAGGTCGAAGCCCGTGAGCAGCCCGCCCGCCTTCTCCCCCTTCTTGACGACGGCCTCGATCACCTTCTGTCCCATGTTCAGATTGAGGCCGCCCTCGTCATCCGTGAGGCGTATCTGCACGATGCGCTCGCGGTAGCTCGGCAACTGGGCCTGCATGTTGTCGCGGTAGTTCTGCGCCGTGCAGAAGATGGATTCAAGGAACTTCCCGACTTCTCCGATCTCCGTCCACTCGGGTGGGAGAACCTCGTTGGGCTTCGGCAGGTAAACGTCGTCGCCGTAGGCGACCGCGGAGGCCGTCATCTCGTGCTGGCCGGCGCACTTGGGGGCGACGCTGCTGTTCATCTTTATCGTCCCGGCCAACGTGCCGCCCTGCGGGACGCCCTTCGCGAGCTGCGACGTGAGGTTGACGCCGAAGGTCGGGCGCGAGGGGAGCCATGCGTCGAAGAAGTGTATGGGGAAGTTGCTGCAAATCCCGCCGTCGCTGAACCAGTTTCGCTGTAGGTGCAGCTTCTCGATCTTCAGCGCGGCGGCGCCCGGCGCGCGGAGCAGGACGACCACCTCCTCCGCCTCGTCCTTCGTCAGCGCGGCCTCGGGCGGCTTCATCTCGGGCGTCAGGGCCCGGCCGCCCTCCGCGACCAGCTCGACACTCTCGCCGTCGCCGAAGGCGTTGGGGCTGATAGTGTAGAGCGGCACCATGCTAATGAGCACAGGGAAGCTGAGGCTCAGTCGTGCGGCGAAGATGACGGGCAGGTCTTTGGCCTTCGGGAGGAAGTGATGTCCCGTCGGCAGTTCTATGCCGCGATGCTTCCGCGCGTGCCTGACCATGTGTGCGACCACGCTCGGCGGGAAGTAGTTGTGCAGCTCCTTCTCGTCGAAGATGAAGAGGTCTTGCTCGAACGGCAGGACGTAGGGCTGGTTCTGGCTGAGATCGGAAGTCATCATCCGCAGGTCTAACCTGCGCCCCTTCTCCCGCCGGTGCTCGGAGTCGCCGAGCCCCCACAACTCACCGAAGGTCAGCGGCGCCGCATCCGCGCCCTTGAACTCCTTGCCCGCGAGGTCGTTGATGCGCGCGAAGAACCAGTCGGTCAGCACCGTCTCGTCCACGGTGTCAAGGTTCGGGCCGCGCCCGGTGCAGAGGCCGAAGCCGTAGCGCGGGTCGGGCAGGACGTGCTTGACGATGTGGTAGAGGTGCCACGCGCAGAAGGCTAGCGCGCCCGCCAGCGCGCAGAGCACGAGCACGAAGAGCCCGCCGCCGCGCGTCACACCTTCGATGCTCCCGCCGACCAGCCACGAGAAGAGGAAGGAGACGAGCGCTCCCAGCCCCGCCCCGACGATGAAGGCGAGCGAGTCATGCCAGAGCAGGGCGATGACGACCCTCAACGGCGGCCAGCGCAGTGACTTCAAGTCCATGTAGCCGAAGACCGTGTTCATGAGCGGCGCGGTCTTGCGCGAAGGCTGGAACAGCCGGCGCAGGTGCTCGTCCTCGCCGAGCCATTCCTGAATGTCCTTCTTCAGCTTCTCAAAGCCGCCGCGGCCCTTCTTGTCCTTCTTGTCCTTGCCGTGCTCGGCGGCGGCCGCGGCGGCGGCGGCGATGGCGCCGGCCGAAGTCCCGCCCACTTTGCGAAAGCTGTAGCCGGCCTCATGGAGCTTGATGACGAGCGGCGGGTAGACGATGCCGCTCGTGATGCCGCCCTTCATGACGAGGTCGCACTCCTTCGACGGTTCCGCGTCCGCGTCCGCCAGCCGCTTCCCGTCGTTGTTCTGAACACTCTGCATGTGAAGCCTCCTCTTGTGAGTCGAAGACGTGCCGCGCGTCGCGCACGCGGATGGTACTTTACTTTGACCGCCCGGCCCCCCTGCCTAAGGCGTGGTCGCCGTTTGGCCGCCCGAGCCGGCCGCTGGCGCCGCGTAGGTGTAGGAGAGCACGACCGCTACGTCGGCCTGATTCATGACGACGACGACCACCTTGCCCTGCGCGTGCGCGGGGGTGACGGCGGTGATGGTTGAAGTCGCCTTGTCGAACTTCACCTCGGTCGCGGGCGTCGCGTCGAAGGTGACTGACTTCACGTCGGTGAAGCCGGTATCGCTGATGGCGACCAGCGTGCCGCCGGCCGTCGGGCCGGAGTTGGGATTGATGACGGGCACGACGCCGCCCGTGCCGGTGCCGCGCTCGCCGACCGACTGCGACTCTTGCGGCTTGGAGTCCTTGCCCGGCCCCGGCTTGGTGAAGAAGGCGTTGGCGATGTCGGTCAGTTTCAGCGCGGCCTGCTGGCTGAACATCCCGACGAGGCCGGCGATGGCGATGATGAAGAGCGAAGTGCTCCGCCCCGTCGTGTTATCGACGATGCCGGCCACAATCAACAGGCTGAAGATCATCGCCATCGCCGCCCCGATGAACGGCAGGAGGAAGTACATCGGCAGCCAAGGCGCCTTCAACTCGCCGTTGCCGGCGTACCACCAGAGCGAGCGCATGGCGTGGATGCAGCCGCCGAGCGCGCCGGCCATGATGAGCATGTAGAAGAGGCTGGTGCCCGACGGCGCCGGGCAGACGTAGGTGTAGCCGCCGGCCAACCTTGACATCAATGTGCCGCCGCGATAGAGGGTCACGTCAACGCGCCCCTCCTCATGCGAAGGGGTCTTGACGGTGAGCGACTCGCCGCCGCCGCCGCCCACGGGGGGCGCTTCCTTCTCGTCGAATCTGATTACGTCGTCGCGCGCGAGCCCGCTTCCACGGATGGTGACGGTCTTACCGCCTTTGATACTTCCGGAGGCCGGCTCGGTGGCGCTCATGACGGGCACGCTCGGGGGCTGGCTCGCGGGCGTCGGCGTCGCTGCGCCTGCGGCAGGGTTGGTGTTCGCGTTGACGTTCTGATTGACGTTCGCGTTCTGGTTGGCGTTCGCGTTCCGGTTCGCGTTAGTGTTCTGGTTGGCGTTCGCGTTGGTCTGAGTGTTGTTGTTTGCGACCGCTGCGCTGTTCGAGTCTTCCGGCAGCTCGCAGGCCGGCCAGCGGGTGGTGATGCCGTAGAGGAGGTAGATCGTGAGGCCGACGAGGAAGACGACGGACACCGCAATCTCTATGCGATTGGCTATCCGGACGGGGGGAGGGGGCAAGGCTCAACTCCCCTTCGTTCCACCCCCGGCCCCGCCCTTAGTCGCTTGAGTGCCCGAGCCGGTGCTCCCGCCCCCGGCGGGGTTGTTCTGAGACATGGCTTCTCCTCCTTCTGCTGGACGGCTCGCCTGACGGAGCCGGGAGGCGCGGAGTCGGTCTGGCTCTGCGCGTGGATGTCGCCCCGTGAACTGCACCGGGAGAGTGGCCTGATGCTTCCCTTGGTTGATATGTCGCGTGCGGCGTTTATATTTCGTGCCGTGAGTGTGTTGTAGGTGACCCGTGCGTTCGAGAGCGAGCCCCGTGCGCAACTGGTCAGCGGCTTTCGAGGCCGCGTAATATATCATGACCTTGTCGGCCGCAAAGGAAAAAATCGAATCGCTCGTCCGCGAGCTGCCAGACCCGGAGGGCGCGCGCCTCTTCTATGAGCGCGTCACGTCGGTGCACGCGCGCGTGGCGCGTGCCTTCGTGCGTGACGAAGGGCTTCTGGCCGACGCCTTAGCGCTCGCGGCGTGGAGCCCTCTGCTCGGGACGACGCTTGAACAGAATCCCGACTACTTGGGCTGGCTCGCGCGCGAGCGCGCCGACGCGCGTGTGCGCGCAACCGAGGAGCTGCGCGAGTCTCTGGCGCGCTTCGCGCTGACGCACACGCAGGTTAGCCCGCAGGTGCAGCTCGCGCGCTTCCGCCGGCGCGAGCTGCTGCGCGTCTCCCTCCACGACATACGCCACGTCACGACGCTCGTCGAGACGACCGAGGAGTTGTCGAACCTCGCCGACGCGGCGCTCGTCCATGCGCTCTCGCTCGCAAAGCAGGAGCTTGAGAACCTCTACGGCGCGCCGCAGTCTTCGGACGAGCGTGGGCGCAAGACGACGGCCGAGGTGACGGTCGTCGCGCTCGGCAAGCTCGGCTCGCGTGAGCTGAACTACTCGTCCGACATCGACCTCCTCTTTCTCTACTCCGAAGACGGCGAGACTTCGGGCGCGGGCGAGCGCGGCGCGACGACGAACCGTGAGTTCTTCGTTCGCTTGGCCGAGCGCGTTACACGCATCGTCGGGAGCCCTGCGGGCGAGGGCGCCGCCTACCGCGTCGATCTGCGTTTAAGACCGCACGGTCGCGATGGTGCGCTCGCCGTCTCGCTCGAAGAGGCGCTGCGCTACTACCGCGAGAAGGCGCACGCGTGGGAGTTGCAGGTGCTCATCCGAGCGCGCGCAGCCGCGGGCTCGCAAACTCTCTTCGCGCGCTTCGCCGAAGGGCTGCGCGGGCGCATCTACGGCCGCGAGCAGACGGTCGCGCAGGCGCTCGCAGACGTGCGGCTCGCCAAGCAGAAGATAGACCGCTTCCACGCCGAAGAGTCGCGCGGCTTCAACGTCAAGCTCGGCCGCGGCGGCATCCGCGAGATCGAGTTCATCGCGCAGGCGCTCCAGCTCGCGCACGGCGGGCGCGACGCTTGGCTGCAAGCGCCGCATACGCTCATCTCTCTGGGACGGCTCGCCGAGCGCGGGCTCATCGACGCGCGCGAGCGGAGCGAGCTGTCCGACGCCTACAGCTTCCTGCGCACGGTCGAGCATCGCCTACAGATGGAGCAGGGCTTGCAGACGCACAGCGTCCCCGAAGACCCGCAGCGCCGCGCACTGCTCGCGCGCCGCATGCACTTCGCGCCCGAGCACGCCACCGAAGAGTTCGACGAAGCTCTCCGCTGGCACACCGCGGCCGTGAGCCGCACCTTCGCGCGCGTCTTCGACGTTGAAGATGAAAGTCGCGGGGCCGGGAACGCGGCTCGAATCTTTGACGACCCGGTCGCCGTCGAGTCTCAAACTCTCGCGCCGTCTCACACGGAGCCGGGTGAGGCGGCAGAGGACTTGAACGTGCGCGCGGCGGCGGCCGTCTACGCTGAGAGGCTCGCGCATGACGGCGGAGAGCCGCACGGAGCCGAAGAGGTCGAGCGCATCTTGCGCGAGGAGGCCGCGCTCTCGCTCAACCGGCGACGTGCGCTCCTGCTGTCGGCGCGCGTCGGCGCGTCGCTCGCGAAGAGCACAGGGGGCGAAGGCTTCTCGACGGAGGCGCTGCGCGGCTTGGTGAGACTGTGCGGCGCGTCGGAGTTCTTCGGAGAGGTTCTGACGGCGAGCCCGTCGCTCATCTCTTCGGTCGCGACGCCGGCCGCGCTGGTTCTCGCGCGCGACCAGCGTGCACTGCTGCGCGCGGCCGTGGACGGCGAGAGGACGTTCCGCGGTGAGCTGGCCGCGCTCCGTCGCGCGTGGACGCATCTCGTCGTCGAGATCGGCGCGCGCGATGCGGCGGGCGAGCTGACCCGGCAGGAGTCGAACGCGCTTCAGACTTCGTTGGCCGCGGCGAGCATCAACGTGGGGCTGCTGGTCGCGCGGCGCGAGCTGGCGCGGCGCTACGGGCGTCTGGCGGCGGGGCCGCGTCTCGCCGCGCTGGGCTTGGGTCGGCTCGCGAGCGGCGGGATGGACTACGGCTCCGACCTCGACCTCGTGCTCGTCTACGACGAAGAGGTGCCGTCGCCGATTAAAGGTCTGACGTGCGAGCAGGCGTACGCGCGCATGGTCGAGCTGCTCGTCAACGCGCTCTCAAGCCTGACGCGCAACGGCTCGCTCTATCGCGTAGACCTGCGGCTGCGCCCCGACGGAAAGAACGGGCCGCTCGCTTCGTCCGCGCGCGCGTTTGTCGAGTACCTGCGGCAGCGCGCGGGCGTGTGGGAGTGGCTGGCGCATGTGAAGCTGCGGGCGGTGGCGGGCGATCAGGAGTTCGGGCGCGCGGTTGAGTCGCGTGCGCGCGCGGCTTTGCATGAAGGAGCCGCGAACACTGAAGCCTCTCTGCTCGCCGCCGAGACGCGTCGCGTGCGCGAGCGCCTTGAGCGTGAGCGCGGCGCGGCGCGCTCGACCGACATCAAGTACGGCGCGGGCGGGATGCTCGATGTCTACTTCGCCGCGCGCTACCTGCAACTGCGTGACCGGCAGCCGGACGCGGGCGACGACCGCTCGACGGGCGAGACGCTCGCGCGCCTGCGCGAAGCGGGCTCTCTGTCGGAAGAGAATTATGAGGCGCTGCGCGAAGGCTACGCGCTGCTGCGCAGGCTCGACCACGAGCTGCGTCTGCTGGCGGGGCGCTCGACGCGTCTGCCCGCGGCCGAAGACCATCCCGTCCTGCGCGACCTCGCGCGCCGCGCACGTCTCGGCTCGCCCGCCGAACTCACGCGCGAGCTGGCCGCCCGCATGTCGGCCGTGCGCGCGGCTTATGAAAGCATCACGTCGCAATAAAGCAGTAGGCAGTAGGCAGTAGACAGTAGGCAGTAGGAAGACGAAGCGGCGCGCTCGGCCTGTAGGCTTCGGACGCGCCGCCCATGTTTTTCTACTGCCTACTGTCTACTGTCTACTGCCTACTGCTTTGGCGTTTCGTTGTAGGCTTCGAGGAGTTTCTGCGCGCGCTCGCCGGGGCTGATGACGCCGAGCTTGCGCTCCCAGTCGTAGCCGCTGAAGACGCCGACGATCTGCGCGCGGTCGTTGTAGACGGGGCTGCCGGAGAAGCCGTCGTGGCCGTCGATGCGCGCCGCCCAGTACTGCTTGCCGCGGAAGGTGTAGGGGCCGGAGAACTTCCCGCGCCGGACACTCTTCTCGCCGTTCGGGCGCGCGATGAGCAGGAGCCGCTCGTCCTCGCTCAGGCTCGCTTGGAAGGCGGGCGCGGCCGACCGCTTCGGCGTGCGGCAGACGCGCAGGAGCGCGAGGTCTGCCTCCTCGTCCACGCGCACGACCGTGGCCTGACAGCCGTTGACGAAAGCCTTGACCTCCAGCTCATCCTTCGCGGCGAAGCCGAGCTGCGTCTTCTTCGACGCGCTCAACTGACCCGAGACGACGTGATAGGCCGTCATCACGAGGCGGTCGCCGACGACGAACCCGGTCGCGTACCCGTTCGCCCCGTAGTCGAGGAAGGAGAGGACGTGTTGCAGATTGTTCTGCCTCTTCTTATCGAACCTCAGATCGAGCGAGACGGTGTTGCCCTCCTGCTTGATGACGGCCGCCAAAGGGTCGTCGGCCGCCGTCGTCGGCGCGAGCGAAGGCACGAGCAGAGCGGCGAACAGCAATGCGAAAGCAAGGCCGCAGAGCATCCTCTTCATCTTGTGAAACTCCTCCGTGGCGCAGGGCTGCTGACAGTTCGTCCGGCAAGGTTTGGGGTTCCGCACACGGCGGATGTCTTGCACTGACTTGGGGGAAGTGGAAACAGATGATACTCGGAATCGTGGATTAATCAAGACCATTTTGCACGGCCGCGCCGCCGGGGCGTTTAGTGCTGCCGGAAATGGTGCTCCTTGTAGCGCGCCGCGCCCGCGAGTCTCTGGCGCTTGAGGAACTCCCAAGCCTTCGCGTTGATGTCGGCGGAGATTTTGTAATAGAAGTGGTCGTGGTTGGGGATTTCGGTCAGCTCCACGGGGAAGCCGCGTTTCGTGTAAGCGTCGCGCGTCGCGCGGACGGCGTCGAGAGGGAAGTACTGGTCTTTCGTGCCGATGAAGATGGCGACCGGGATTTTGCGCTCGGCCTCGTCGAGCATGCCGAAATTGCTCTCCTTCAGGGCGCCGGCCGAGATGGCGACGGCCGCGAAGTACTCCGATTCGAGCGCGGTCATCAAGAGGCCGAAGACGGCGCCCGCCGAGTGCCCGAAGAGGTAGACGCGCGCGGGGTCAACGGGCTGTGAGGTCTTCAGCTCCTCGACGAGGTCGTGCAGAAAGAGCGGCCCGTCCTCCGGCATCGCCCAACCCTCGGGGCTGCGCGCGTCCGGCCCCGCGAGGATGATGCCCTCCTCGGCGGCGAGCTTCTGCCAGTGCTCGACGAGGAGCCGGCCGTTGTGCCCGCTGCCGTGCAGCAGCACGAGGAGCGGCGCGGGCTTCTCTTTACTCACACCCTCGGGCACGAAGAGGTAGTAGGTGCGCTTCTTCCCCTCGGACATAACCGTGTTCTTAACTATCTTGTCCTTGTCGCCGAGCCCCGCGCCCGACGCCGCCGCGGGGAACAGAGCCATGACGAAGAGTGCGAGCCACAGAGTTCTTCTCACGGATGATCTCTCCTTGCTCAAAATAGCCAACCGAACGCCGCGCGATCCGCTGCCGGCCACACGGCGAAGAGGATGAAGCCCACGCACGCGACCAGCAGGCACGCGAGCCGGTAGACCTGACCGCTGTAGAACGAGGCCAACACCTGACACGCCGCGACGCCCGACAGCAGCCCCGTCAGGTAGAGCACGCACGCGAGCCACAGCCCCGCTGCCGCCGCCGCCTCGCGCGCGACGAGCGCGGCGAAGGCCGTCCAGCCGACCATGAGAATGCCGCTGACGAGCAGGTTCGAGACGACGAACGCGTCCGGATGCGAGTACAAGTCCACGCGCAGACGCCTCTGCACCCACGCCGCCACAACGTACACGACGAAGACGATGAGCCAGAAGACCGCGAACCCCTTCAACAGCCTCAGCCCCACCCCCGCCATCCCCGCCGGCCACAGCACCAACGCCGCCAACCCGGGCAGCAGCAGGCACAACACGACCGCCACGATCACCTGCCACGCCCGCGGCGTCGCACGGTCGAGCAGATGCTTCAGGATGCTCCACACGATTCGCGTTCCTCCTTCGGCAGGGTACCGAGAGTCAGCATATCGTCGCAGGCCGCCCGGCCGAGGCGTCAGCCATCACCGATTGCCTTGCCCAACGATTCGCCAGACGCTTTCAGACGGGCCGCGATTAGGCGAGTTCGCAGGTCGTCAGGAATGATTGCGCAGACGAAGTCGATTTCGGGAGGGATGCGGCCAGCAGCTTTTTCCTTCTCACAGTAGTCGCACATGTCGCGCTCTGTTAGGACTATTATGCGCTGCTTGGCCTCGACCATTGTGAGAAATAACATGTCCGAGCGGAGCTTCAGGATTTTTCCGACCGCTTGCTTCCCGCCCGAGGTCTTTGAGCCGCTGGTGGATATCGTTGCGACGATAGAGTGATCTTCACTCACCGCGTCAAAGTCGAAGACGCCGCCCGAACGGAGTCTAAGCCGTTCGCGGGAAAATTTAGTCCCGTACTCCGCGGCCATCCAGTTGCGTCTCACCCAGTCTTCAACAACAAGTTGGACTCTAGTGTCTGCCATGCATCTTCCTCTCCGACTCATGCTGCTAGGTTATGCGTTACGCGGCGAGCCCATCACTTCTTCGTACCAGCAGCGCGTGCAGAAGAGGTGGCGGGCGGCGCGCTCAGACTGTGTGAAGTCGGCGGAGGCGGGCAGGCGCAGCGCCAGCTCGCGCTCCTCTTCGCTCAGCTCGTACCAAGCTTTCAGCGGCCCCTCGGTGCAGCGCGGGCAGCGCCCCTCGCCCTGCGTGCTGGTCGTGTAGTCGGCGTCGCTCATGTGCGTCAACCCCCTGTGCGTCGGTCTCGCCGCGCGTGGCTTGGGTCAGGCGCGCGCGGCGGGTTAATATCGCCGCTGTCTTTAACACACACACAGCCGAAAGAGAAGACCTTCCGCAAGCCATGACGAAGAATGCCCGCCCGCACGCGGCACTCGCGCTGTTGCTCCTCGTCGTCGCCCTCTGCCCCGCCGTCGCCGCGCAGGAGCACAGCGAGCGCTTCGACTTCTACACGCGCGGGCCCTACCGACAGCAGGTGCCGCGCCCGCAGACGCTCTTGCGCTACGACGTGGGCGACTTCCACACCAACTACGCGTTGATGGAGCGCGTCGTGCAATCAATCGCGGCCGCCGCGCCCGACCGCGTGCGCGTCTTCGACATCGGGCTTACGAACGAGTACCGCATGCAGCACGTCGTCGCCGTCTCCGCGCCCGAGAACATCGCGCGGCTCGACGAGATCAAGGCGAACCTCAAACGCCTCAGCGACCCGCGCACGCTCTCAACGGAAGAGTCCGGCCGCCTCATCGCGACGACGCCGGTCGCGCTCTGGATGCAGTACACCATCCACGGCAACGAGTCGGCGTCGTTCGAAGCGATGATGCAGGTGCTCTATCAACTCGCGGCGTCGGACGAGCCCGCCACGCTCGACATCCTCAAGAACAGCGTCGCCCTCATCAACGTCTGCGCCAACCCCGACGGGCACGAGCGCTTCGTGACTTGGTACAACTCCTTCGGCGTCGGCGACCCCGAGCCTTCGGCCGCCGAGCACGACGAGCCCTGGTCGGTCTACGGCCGCGTCAACCGTTACCGCTTCGACCTCAACCGCGACAACATCGCCACCTCGCAGGTCGAGACGCGCAACATGCAGCGCGCCTTCCTCGAATGGAATCCGCAAGTCGCCGTCGATCATCACGGGCAGCCTTCGCAGTTCTTCTTCCCACCCGCGGCGCTGCCCGTCAACCCGAACCTGCCGCCCGAGCAGACCGAGCGCTGGCTCTCTGCCTTCGGCCGCGCCAACGCCGCGCAGTTCGACCAGCGCAACTGGGACTTCTACGTCCGAGATGTCTTCGACCTCTTCTATCCGGGTTACTGGGACTCTTGGCCCGCGCTTCAAGGCGCGACCGGCATGACCTACGAGACGGACGGCGGCGGCTGGAAGGGCCTGCGCTGGAAGCGCGACGACGAAACGATTGTCACGCTCCGCTCCGGCATCGCTAAGCACTTCGTCGCCTCTCTGACGACGCTCGCCACCGCCGCCACGAACCGCGAGGCGCGTCTGCGCGACTTCTACGACTTCAAGCGGAGCGCGATTGAAGAGGGAAGAACGGGCCGCGTCCGCCGCTTCGTCATCCTGCCCGGTCGCGACCCCGGCCGCGCGGCCGAGTTGATCGAGAATCTTCTGCGGGCGGGCGTCGAAGTCGGTCAAGCGACCGCGCCGTTCCGCGCGGCGCGCGCGCACGACTATTCGAGCAAGGACTCGCCGGCCGCGGTGCGCGA
This sequence comes from Pyrinomonadaceae bacterium, assembly GCA_045807845.1. Classification (GTDB taxonomy): domain Bacteria; phylum Acidobacteriota; class Blastocatellia; order Pyrinomonadales; family Pyrinomonadaceae; genus QHXN01. The sequence goes on from JBJMGQ010000130.1 coordinate 12,335, forward strand.
CTTCCCCGCGGGCGCCTACGTCGTTGACCTCGCGCAGCCCGCCAAGCGTATCGCGAAAGCGCTGCTCGAAGTCCACACGTCGCAGGACGACGCCTTCCAGCGCGAGCAGCTCGCCCGCTTCGCGCGCAACGAGCGGCGCGGTCGCGGCGGCGCGAAAGAGGAGTACGGCTTCTACGACATCACCTCTTGGTCGCTGCCCCTCGCCTTCGGCGTCGATGCTTACTGGACGGAGGACGACGCGCCGTTCAACTCAAAACCGATTGACCTCGGCTCGCTACCCGTGCCGGTCTACGCAGCGATGGGGGCGCAGCCTGGCTTCGGCCCATATGCGAATATCAGCGGCCCGATCAGCACCGAAGCCGCGAAGGCTTTTCAGGGCAACAAGACTCTTCTTGACAATCCTTTCACGGGAGGTGTGACGGGGCGCGCGCAGGTCGCATACATCATCCCTTATGAGCGCAACGGCGCGGCCTCGTTAGTCTTCCGTTTGCTGCGCGAGGGCTTTAAGCTCGCGGTCTCGACGAAGACTCTGAACGCGGGCGGGCGCGACTGGCCGCGCGGGACGGTCGTTGCGCGCGTCTCGCGTAACCCCGAGACTCTGCACGAGCGCATCGCGCAGCTTGCGCGCGAGACGGGCGTGGACGTGACGGCCGTCGGCACGGGCTTCCCCGACACGGGCGAGACGGGCGTCGGCTCCGAGACGGTCGTGAGTCTGAGGCGGCCCAAGATTATCGTCGCGGCCGACGACCCTGTGAGCACGACCGCCTACGGCGCGATGTGGTGGACGTTCGACCGCATGGGCGTGGACTTCACGCCGATGACGATTGACGCCATCAAGAACGCGAAGCTCGACAACTACAACGTCATCATCCTTCCGGACGGCTCGGCGGGCGGCTACTTCGCGCGCTTCGGCAAGGGCGGCGTCGATGCGCTGCGCGGCTGGGTCGAGCGCGGCGGCACGCTCGTCCTCGTTAAAGGTGCGGCGGTCTTTGGCGCGCTGAAGGACGTGAACTTCACCTCCGCGCGCCTCGTCGGCAGCGACGAGGACGACCAGAAGCCCGACGCAGGGGGCGGCGCACCCGCGCAGGCAACGACTACCCCGACGCCTTCGGACGCAGCGGGCGCGAACACAGCCCCGCAGGCTTCCGCACAGCAGCGCGGCCGTCGGCCGACGCAAGCAGCGACCTCGACGCCAGAGCAGCAGGAGGTCTCTTCCGCGCAGACGGAGAAGATGGAGGGTGCGCCGCCCGACCTGCCCCCGATTGCGTCGCCGTCGGCGCGACCCGGTCGCGTGCCCGAGGCCGTCCCCGGCGCCATCATGCGCGCCACCATGGACCGGCGCACGCCGCTCACATACGGCTATGAACAGGAGACGTTGCCGGTGCTGGTGGGCTCGGCCTACTTCTTCCGTCCTTCGAAGGAGGGAACGAACGCGGTCGTCTTCTCTACCGATTCGGCGCGCCCGCTCCACGTCGCGGGCTTCATCTGGCCGACGACCGAGTCTCTGCTGCGCGGCACCAGTTACGTTATCGACGAGCCCACGGGGCGCGGCCACGTCGTCCTCTTCGCCGAAGACCCGAACTTCCGCGCCATCTGGCGCTCGACGACGCGGCTCTTCTTTAACTCGTTCCTCTTCCAACCGATCTTTTAGGGAGTGATGAGTGATAAGTGATAAGAGAAAGGCAACCCTGCGGGTCTTTCTTCTCACTCATCACTTATCACGAGAGATTTATGTTTCAACTCAAGGCGGGATTCAGCGAGCAGGTGGAGTGGCGGACGAGCGCGGAGGCGGCGCGCGAGTTCTTCGGCGACCTCAAGAACTTCGTCGAGCTGATGCCCGGGGTCGAGCGCATCACGGCCGACGCGCGGGGCATCGCGCGCTGGCTCATCCGCGCGGAGGTGCCCGTGGTCGGCGCCATCCGGCAGGCGTTCGCCGTCCGCAAGTCCATCGACGAGCCGACGCGCATCGAGTGGAGCCCGGCCGCAGGCGAGAGCCAGAACCTTCTGCGCTACACGGCCACCTTCGAGGGGCGAGGGCTCACCACGCGCATTCGCATCGAGCAGCGCGTCGAGCTGCGCCGCGCGAGCGCCCGCGAGCTGCACACGCTGGCCGGCCTCGCCGGCGAAGGCCGCCTCAGCGCCGCTCTCCAGAAGGGCGTCACAGAGATGCTCCAAGCCTTCCTCAAAGGCGCCCGCACGCGTTTAGAGAAATAGGTTCGAGGTAGAAGAGTGTAAGGGCTCGGGGTTGAAGACGTATCAACCCTGAGCCCTTACACTTTGCTACCTCGAACTAACGTCAAAACCTGAAGCCGATGCCGGCGGTGACTTGCAGGTTGTGGCGCAGCTCGGCGGGGAGGCGCGCGGGCGGGGTGTTGGTAAAGATGTTGGGGTTGTCGCGGTCGGGGTAGCGAATCATCGTGTCGCCCACGTCGAAGCGCGTGAGGATGCGTTTCGAGGGATAGAACTCAAGCACGCCGCCCAAGTCCATCGAGAAATAGGTCTTGCTCGTGTTCCTCAAGTTGGGGAAGAAGAAGGTCTGCCCCTCGAAGGTGAACGAGTCGTAGCCCGAGACTTCGTTGACGCTGCTGAAGGTGACGATGCCCGGTCGCGCCTTGGCGAAGACGCCGAAGCGGTCGAAGCGGCGGCCGTACTTCACGCCGGCCTGCACCTGCCCGGGGTAGCCGCCGATGGCCGTGCTGCTGTCGAAGCGACGGCGCGGGTAGAAGTTGCCCTCGACCTCGAACGCGAGATCGTTGGTTGCGTTGAAGCCGAAGCGTGCGCCGCCGCCCGCCTCGGCATCCGCGCCCTCGTCCGGCGGGGTGAGGAAGGGAGAGGGGCCGCGCGACGGCGCGTTCAGAATGAGCGAGGAGAACTGTATCCCGACCTCGAAGCGGCGCACGCGCTCGCCCGTCGAAGGAGACTGTGACGCGCCCGCGTCGTCGCCCGCGCCGCGGCCGAGGCGGAAGCCGACGCCCGCCGCGAACTGGAAGTTGTGCATCGTCTGGGAGGGCGCGGGCCCGATGAACGACGACGATGTCGTCCCCGTGAACGAGGTCTGAAGCTCTGGGTGCTCGCCGTAGCGGATGATGGTGTCGCCCGCGTCGAAGCGCACGAGCATGCGGCGCGAGGGGTAGAACTCAAGTACGCCGCCCAAGGCCATCGAGAAGTGCGTCTTGCGCTCGCGCTCGAAGTTGAAGACGGGCAGGCTGCCGCCCTGCACCTGCACAGGGGTCAGTGTGTCGCCGAAGCTGACGAAGCCGGGGCGCGCTTTGGCGAAGAGGCCGAAGCGTTGCCAGCGCTTGCCGGCCTTGACGCCGAACTGCATCTGCTGCGAGTCGCCGCCCGTCGTGTAGTCTCTCTGCGTCTCCGAAGGGTAGATGTTCCCCTCGGCCTCGACCGCGAAGTAGTCGGTCAGGTTGTATGTGACGCGCGCGCCGACGCCGGGAGCATTCTCGGTGCCGCCGAAGCCGGGCAGGTTAATCGAGAGCGAAGAGTACTGGACGCCGATCTCGACCTTCGGCACGTCCTGTTCCTGCGCGCTCGCGACTTGGTTGAAAACGAGTAGGGCGAGCACGAGTGCGTTGAGTGTGAAGAGGGCGCGGGTTTTCATCGCGTGTTTCTCCTTTGTTCGTCGGCGGCCGTCGCGTTCGCACACGACGACCCGCAGGCTGCGCGGCCTCAAGGGGAGTTGAGTGGCGCGCCGTGTTAGTGGGCCTGAGTCGGGATTGTCGGCTGCTACTTCTGCTGTTTGGGGAAAAGGTGTTCGACGCCGTCGGCCGAGCCGATGACGACGCGCACGCGGCGCGCGTGCGTGGGCGGCTGCGCTGCTCGCGCGGGCGGCGCACCGTACTCGGTTTGCGCGTTACCACCCTTCAAGCGGCGCGCGGCCTCGTCGGCCTGCTGCGTTAAAGACTTCTCATGCTCCGCGGCGGACGGCGTTGAGGGCTGCTCGAAGAGGTCTACGCGGTAGTCGGGGTCGTGCAGCACCCAGAGGTTCCAGTTGCCGCCCGTGCCGACGACGGGCTGGCTCGACTCCCACTCATACTTATCGCCGCCCCACTCGAACGCGACGGTGTTGTTGCGCACGGCGCCGGCCTTCTGGAACTGGAAGCCCGGGCGCTCGACGAGCGAGAAGACGAAGCGACCGCGGTCGCCCAGAGAGAACCAGATGACGGCGCCCGCGCACCCGCCCCTGCTGCGATAGACCGTCTCGCCGTTGACCTTCAGCTTGTAGTCCGAGACCTTGAGCTGCACCTCTTCGGGCGAGAAGTCGCGCGGCGCGTCGCTCGCGCCCTGCCGCAGATTCGGGTCTGTGAGCGAGACTTGGATGATGTCAACAATCTTCGTGCCCGTCCGTTGATTGCTGAACACGTCGAGCGCGAAGGTGTCGCCGTCGCGCAGGAGCTGCGGCGAGGCGGGGAAGGCCGTCGCGTTGTAGCTCGGGTGCAGGCGCCGGCCGTGGAACGAAGGACGCGCGCTCAGCTCGCGCAGGTAGTCTTCGCTGAGCGCGCGCACGGTGACCCAGAAGTAACCCGACTCGGCGGCGCGCTCCACCAGCAGCTCGTAGCCGAAGAACAGCTCGTTACGGCTGTCCACAAAGACGCGGTGAATCAGGTTCGCCTTGTCTTCAGACTCGACGAGGTCGCTCGTCGCGTCGCCTGCGGAGGGGGGCGCCGACTCTGTGCGGATGACGACGAAGGCGCCGCTCTGCATCGGGACGATGAGGCGCGACTTGCCGTCCTGCGCGTCGGCGCCAGTCGCGCCCGCGGGCGTCGAGTCGTCACCGAACGCGCGCGCGGGGGCCGCGAGGCAGAGGAGCAGCAGCGCGACGAAGGCCAGCCTACTTCTCATCGGTGCCACCTCGACTCACGATGCGGAGCTTCACCTCGTTGGTGGGTTGAAAGTCGTTCATATCAACGCGCGTGTAGTAGCCCGCGTGCGACTCGGGACTCCGCGCGGGCTCCTGTTGCCGGGTAGTCTCGGCGGCTCTCTCTTCTCTTTGCGCGAGCGATTCGCGTGCGCCGGCTCGTGTTGACACGACGCGCGCCGCGCCGCGTTCCTTTTTCTCGACGTAGACGGTGTTCGTTACCACGCGCTCTTTGATGACCGGCACCTCGACGATACGCACGGCCGACTCTGCCGGAGCCGCGGGCGTCGCGACGGGGACTCGCGCGCGCGCGCCGAGCGCGTAGAGCGAGAGCAGGAGGGCTAGCCCCATGCACGCCGCGATGGGGAGCGGCACGCGCACCTGCGCCGTGAGCGCGCGGCGCCAGAGCGGGGCGCGTTTGACGCTCGTGCGGAACTCCGCGAGCAGACGACTTCGGGCGCCCGCGTCCTGCGGCGGCGCCTCCCAAGTGCGCAGCAGAGCCGTCAGCTCGGCGTCGGCCGCAAGGTCTTCAACGTCGCCCGCGCGCCCGGGAACGCGCGTCGCGCGGCGGAGCCGGAACGGCAGGAGTCGCGTCTGTCTCTTCTCTTTACTCATCTTCCGACCTTCCCCACGGAGGCGACCCCGCGGTCACTTTTAAAGTAGAACGCAAGCGCGCGCCGCAGACGCCCGCGTGCGCGGTGCAGGCGCGACTTGACGGTGCCCACGTCTGCGCCGACGACCGCGGCCGTCTCTG
>JBJMGQ010000131.1:0-11150 GCA_045807845.1 Pyrinomonadaceae bacterium
AGGACGACTGGGCCGCGTGCAGCGACGGGCGTTTGAAGGTGCGCCCCTCGTCCGTCTCGACCGGCGAGACGGAGGCGGCCGATCTCGCGTGGAATCCCGAAGGTTCAGAGTTGACGCTCCGCCCGCTCCTCTTCCAGTTCGTCACGCCCCCGAAGGACACGCCGCCTTCACTCTCGGTTCGGCGCGGCGCGGCGCCAGACCGTTACGGCAACTGGTACTGGGTGGACGCGACGGCGCGTCGCATCCTCGTCCTGCGTTACGGCGAGCAGGCGGCCGAGACCTTCTGGCCCGTCGAAGGCGGGACGGACACGCCGCCGACGAGTGCGGGCGAGTTCGCGCCGAGGCAGGCAGAGGCACCCGCGCTCGACCGCTTTCTCGGGCTGGCCGTCACGGACGATCAGCACCTCGTCGTCGGCGTGCTCGCGCCCGCGGGGCTCCTCGTCTTCGACCTCTACGACACGACCTCGCCGCTCCGAATACTGTGGCCCGACGAAGTGCCCTTCGCCCCGTTCGACATGGCGGCGGCGCCGGCGGGCGGCCTCTGGATTCTCGACCGCGACAACCGTCGCTTCTGGGGGCTCGACCGCCACTTCAACGTCCTCCCGCAGGGGCAGGACGAGGTGACGCTCGCCTCGCTCGGGCGCGACGACTTCCAGCCGCGCGACGCGGGCGAAGAGCGGCGCGAGACGCCGAACACGTTCCCCTCGGGCGTCTCGCTCGACTTCGCCTCGCCGCTCACGGCCGACGACCCCATCTCCATCGAAGCGCTCCCGGACGGCACGGTGCTCATACTCGACCGCAACCCGACCGGCCTCTTCTCGCTCGTCTATCGCTACGACTTCCAGCGTCAGCTCGGCCGCGCGGTCTCGACCGGCCGCATGGAGCGCCTCATCTTGCAGGGAGACCGGGACGCGTTCAGCCTGAGCGCCTTCGACTTCGCCTACGTGCCCGCACACGACGAGCCGGAAGGGAAGGTCTCCGACCGGCTCTACTTCGCGACGAGGGACGGCAATCAGGTCTTCGCCTTCGCCATCTCGGAGCAGGGCGAGCAGCTTCTGATGGAGCCGCTGCCGGACTACTTGCCGATGCGCATGTTCGGCGGCAAGGGGCTCGTGGCGGTCGGCACGCGTTTGTACTACGACTTCGGCGGCGGCTGGATTCCGCTCGTCGAACAGAAGCGCCCGCGCTTCCTACAGCAAGCGACTCTCTACACGCCCGTCGGCAACGAAGACGAAGAAGACGACGACACAGCGCCGCGCGCCTTTGACGGGCGCGAGCCCGACTGCGTCTGGAATCGCCTGTTGCTCGACGCCTGCATACCGCCCGAGACGGAGGTCTTAGTCGAGAGCCGCGCCGCCAACGACGAGCGCGAGTTGGTCGAGGCCGAGTGGCGGCCCGAGCCGCGCCCGTACCTTCGCGGCGACGGCGCGGAGTTGCCCTTCGCGCGCCGCCCGACGACGGCCGCGGGCGACGGCACCTGGGAGTTGCTGTTTCAGAAGGCGCGCGGCCGATACCTGCAACTGCGCCTCACGCTGAAAGGTAACGGGCGCACCACGCCGCGCCTTCGCGCACTGCGCGCCTACTACCCGCGCTTCTCTTACCTCGAACAGTACATGCCGGCCGTCTACCGTGAGGACGAAGTGTCGGCCTCTTTCCTCGACCGCTTCCTGTCGAACTTCGAGGGCTTCTACACGTCGCTCGAAGACAGGGTGGCTGCGGCACAGTTGCTCTTCGACGTGCGCAGCGCCCCGGCCGAGGCTTTGGGGTGGCTGGCGGGCTGGTTCGGACTCGCCTTAGACCCGACGTGGGACGAGACTCGGCGCCGGCTCTTAATCAGGCACGCGCCGACCTTCTTTCAGGCGCGCGGGACTGTGCGTGGGCTGCGCTGGGCTTTGAGGCTCGCGCTTGACGACTGCCCTTCGGACGAAATCTTCGACGAGTCCTGCCCGACCTGCGCACGCGGCGCGGGCGGCATACGCATCATCGAGCGATACCGCGCGCGCCGCACACCCGGCGTCGTGCTCGGCGACCCGACCGACGCGTCGAAGGGGCCGGTCACGCTCTCGACGCGCTGGCGTCCCGAGCTAGGACGCAACGCCCTCAACGCTCTCTACAGAAGCTTCCTGAGCGCGTCGGCGCCTGCGGCGTCCGAGATTCTCACGAAGGAGACCTTATCGTTCGCCGCGTCGAAGAACGAATACACGCTCCGCCCCGTGCCGGAAGTTGAAGAGAAGTGGTCGCAGTTCTCGCGCGAGGTCATAGGGTTCACGCCTGCGGCCACGTCCGACGAGACGGCGCTCTGGCAGGACTTTCTCAAACGCCGCCACCGCCAGATACAACAGCTCAACATCCTCTACAGGACGAGCTTCGACACGTTCGCGCAAGTTTACCTGCCGGGCGACATGCCCGTGACGGCCGTGCGCCTCGCGGACTGGCTCGACTTCGTCACCGAGACGACCCCGTCGTCCGCGCGGCGTAGGTACTGGCAAAACTTCCTCGCGCTCCGCTACCAGCGCGTCGGCAGTCTCAACGAAGCCTACGGCACACACTGGCCCTCGTTCGAGGTCGTGTCGCTGCCCGAAGAGTTGCCCGCCGACGGCGCTGCCCTCCGGGATTGGTACCAGTTCGAGAGCGTCGTGCTGCCGATGCGCGACGCCGCGCACCGCTTCACCGTGCTGTTGCCGATGCGCGCCTCGGCAGACCCGGACGACGCCGAAGGGCTGCAACGCAGGAGCCTCGCCGAGCGCGTCGTCAACCTCGAAAAGCCGGCGCACACGACCTTCGACATAAAATTTTACTGGGAGCTGTTCCGCCTCGGAGAGGCGAGGCTCGGCGAAGACACATTGATTAACCTCGGCGGCCGCGCGCCGCAACTGATGACGCCTTTGACGCTCGGGCGGGGACGCCTCGCCGAGTCTTATCTAATGGCGCGGCAGGCGACGCCCGCCGACCGGCAGATTCTAGGGCGCGACCCGCTCGCCGGCTGAACGAGTCGCCCGACAGGAGAAACGAGATGAGTAGTTTCGTACCGCGCGCTGTTCCCCCGACGCTCGCCGAGCCAGACCCGACGAAGCACGTCAAGTACACGCTCGGCATGGTGCTCGGCGTCGATGACTTCACGCAGGAGTTCGCATACCTCGCGGGCCGCGACCGCTGGCTGGCGCGCGATCTCCTCGGCTACGGAACGGCCTCCGGCCTTCGGGTCGGCGTCGAGGTCGTGGACAGTTCGGCGCAGGTCGTCGTCGCGCCGGGTGTGGCCGTCAGCCCGAGCGGACAGTTGATACGCGTCGCGCCCGCGCAGTGCGCCGACCTGAACCTGTGGCTCGCCGCGCGACACGACGAGTTGCGCCAGCGCCTCTCGGGCGCGGCGGGTAACCGCGCGCTGCTGCGCCTCTATTTGGTGCTCTGCTACCGCGACTGCGCGACCGACATGGTGCCGATACCGGGCGAGCCCTGCCGCAGTCAGGACGAGACGATGGCCCCGTCGCGCCTCGAAGACGACTTCAAGCTCGAACTGAGATACGACGCGCCCGACCAGCGCGAAGAGGACGCGCTACGCGACTTCGTCGAGTGGCTCGGGCAGGTCGAGGTGACGGACGAGCCGGGCAGCTTCTCGACTCTCGAAGAGCTTGAGCAGGCCATACGCGATGCGGCGCGCGCGCCCGCCTCGCCACCGTCGCCGCCCGACTTCTTCTACGGCTCGCCGCCCGAGGCCCTGCGCATACACCCGAGCATGGCCTACGAGTATCTGCGCGCCGCCTTCCGGCTCTGGACGACCGAGCTTCGGCCGACGTGGCACGAGGCTCGCGGTGACCGGAGCGAAGTGCTCAAGGGCTCGGCCGCTGTCGCGGGCGGCGGAGACTGCGTGCTGCTCGGCGAGGTGAGCGTGCCGCTCGCGCGGAACACGGCCAACACCATCTGGCAGGTCGAAGACGCGACACGCGTCGAGATTCACGAGGAGCGGCGGCCGTACCTCGTACACCTGCGCATGCTTCAGGAACTGGTCGTCAGCGGCCGTCGCGCGGGCGGCGGCGCGACGAGCGGCGGCGCGTCCATCGGCCCCGCCTTCGGCGTGACCTCGGAGACCGCCTTCGGCCTTCAGCCGAACGCGGGCAAGCGCTTCGACTACGCGCGCGCAGACCACACGCACGGCACCCCGCCCGCGCCCGTGCTCGCGGGCGACGTGACCGGCCCCGTTAACTCGACGACGGTCGCCTCCATACGCAACCGAGAGGTGCTTGCGACCGCGCCCGCCGAGGGGCAGGTGCTTACCTTCACGGGCGGTAAGTGGCAGCCGTCCACCCCCGCGGCCGTGGCCGCCACCAACGTGCCGAAGCCCGCGACAACCGTCACCGGCGGGAACGCCTACGGCATCACTCCCAACGCCGGCTCCAGCACGGACTACGCGCGCGCAGACCACACGCACGGCTCGCCGCTCGCGCCCACGCTCTCGGGCGACGTGACGGGCTCGACTATCGTCGCCAACGCGACGAAGGTCGTGGCGATTCAGAACGTGGCCGTCGACGCGACGAAGCCCACGACGACCGGCCAGCTTCTCGGCTTCGACGCCGCGCTCAACCGCTGGAAGCCCGTCTCGCCGCCCGCCGTCTCTGCGTCCAACCTCGCGGGCGACGTGATGGGCACGACGGGCGCGGCGACGGTCATCGCGCTACGGAACACGCCGGTAGACCCGACGAAGCCGACGACCGGACAGTTCCTAGGCTTCGACGCTCCGACCAACAGTTGGAAACCGCTCGCGCCGCCTTCCGGCGGCGGCACCACGACGCCGACGAACGTCGTCACGCGCCCGTCGGGTCAGCCCGCTTACAGCATCGTCGCCGCGGGAGTCCTGCCCGGCGTCGTGGGCGGCCCCACCAGCAGCTACAACAACCTGCGCGTGACGAGCGTCAAGGCCGGACTCATCACGATGGTCTTCGACGGCTACCAGCCGCCGCCGGCGCCCCCGGCGGCCCCGACGCAGATGTACATCGTCAAGGTCTTGGGGGTGCTGCCTGCCGGGACGGGCCTCTTCGGCCTCATGGTCGCCTTCGGCGGCTTCAACGACATCACGACGGGCTTCACGCTAATCGTCAACAACGCGGGCTCGGCCCTGAGCGCATTGGCTATCAACAACATGTCCTTCATGGTCGAGGTGAGCCAGTACGATGTGAAGGTCATCACCACGACCACGAGCAAGACGACGAAGGACACGGACAGCAAGCTCGTGAAGGACACGGAGACCAAGACGACCGACACGGAGAGCAAGTTTGCGGACGTTGCTTCCGCGGCTCCCGCAAGCGCGTCCCCGTCGCTCTTCGCTGCGGGCGGCGCGCTGCCGGAGGCGAGCGGCGGCGACGCCGCGCCCGAAGGCCGCGCCTTCATCGTCGGCGAGGAGCGCCCCGAAGTCGGCCGCGCGGCCTTCGACCTCGCGGACAAGCCGGACGACAAGCTGCCCGAGGCGGGCGCGGGCGGCAAACAGGCGGAGGCGTTCAACTGAAGTCGTGTTGCGCGAGCGCCCGCCCGCGCAACGGGCGGGCGCTCGCGCGTGGGGAGCATTAACCGATGAGCACCATTGAGCAACTGCTGCAACCCGTCTTCGGGGGCGGCGTCCGTTCCGTCAACTTCTTCAACGGGCGCGTGCTCTCGGGCGAAGACCTGAGCGACGAGCAGGAGGCGCAGCGCCGCGCGCGGCGACTTCTGGGGCGCGGGGTCGGTGAGGGCGTGGCCTTCGGCTTCGAAGTCTCCGAGGCCGCCGAGTCGAGCACCACGCAGTTTCCCGTCATCACGGTCGAGCCGGGAATCGCCGTCAACCGCTCGGGGCAGACGCTCCGCCTCGGCGAGCGCACGCAGGTCGGGCTCGTGCGGCGCGAAGACTCGCAGACCTTCGAGCAGCTCGGCGTGACCTTCAGGGATTGCTCGCCGCTCCGGCCGCAACTCTACGTGGCCGCGGAGAGCGTCTACCTCCTGACGGTCGCGCCGGCCGAAGGGCGCGAGGGGCGCGCCCCCACGACGGGCGCGGGCAACGTCCCCGCCGCCTTCAACACGCGCTACCTCGTCGAGGGCGTGCAGTTCCGACTCATCGAGGCGGTCAACGCGTCGAACCTCGGCGACCTCAACACTCTCCGCAACCGCGTCGCGTACCTCTGCTACGGGGCCGACTCGACCAGAGGCATCGCCGTCAACCCCTTCGGCACTTCGCTCGACAGCTACGGGCTGCTCGACTCGCTGCGCGGCGACATCCTGACCGACTGCGAAGTCCCGCTCGCGCTCATCTACTGGTCGAACGTGCGCGGCATCGGGTTCATAGATATGTGGTCTGTCCGCCGACGCCTGACCAAGACCGCGCACAGCGAAGCGTGGCACTCGCTCGTCGGCGACCGCCGCACGTCCGAGTCCGAGGCGATGGTGCTTCAGTTTCAAGACCACGTCGCCGACATGCTCAGGAACACGGCGGTGCCTTTGAACACCGTCGCGGCCGGGCAGTTCTTTCGACGGCTGCCGCCCGTGGGCCTGCTCCCGCTCGCGCGCCGCGACGGTACGGGCAGGGACTACAACGGCGTCAACCCGACGACCTTCTTCGGCGGCCACGCCCCGCCCGCGTCGGCCTTCATAGACGTGGCCATCGTGCGCTCTCTGCTCGCCGACGCGGGCAACTACGAGCCGGTCGATCTGACGAAGGGCGAGGTGGTCTGGCTCTATCAGGTCTGGCAGAACGACCACGACTTCATCACGAACACCAACGTCACGCCCTACATCATTTTCACCACCGCCCAGATGCCCTTCAGGGGCGCCGCGCTCTTCAACAGCGCGCGCGCGGGGCAGAACAACATGGCCTAAAGGCCGGGGCCGCCCCCCGCGAGGCATCAGGAGGAACCGTCATGCCGCAACGTTTCAAGCCCGGCGATCTCATAACGGCCGACATCATCAACGACATTCTGGCGCGTCTCGAAAACATTGAGCTGCGTCTCAAAAACCTCGAAGACCGCAAAGACCACGCGAAGGAGACGAAGGAGAAAGAGAAGGAGAAGGACTCCAAGGAGGGCAACAAGGAGAAGGAGAAGGACACTAAAGAGAAGGAGAAGGACACCAAAGAGACTAAAGACACGAAGGACACGAAGGAGAAGGACACGAAGGAGACTAAAGACACTAAAGACACGAAGGAGAAGGACACGAAGGAGACTAAGGACACCAAGGATTCGAAGGAGAAAGATACCAAGGAGACCAAGGAGAAGGACACGAAGGAGTCCAAGGACACGAAGGACACCAAGGAGCAGTCGAAGGACTCGAAGGAGACTAAGGAGACTAAGGAGAACAAGGAGAACAAGGAGGAGAAGGAGGAGAAGGAGCAGAAGGATCGCAGCAAGGAGTTCTTGTCCCTCAAGGAGAAAGAGCACGAACAGATACCAGCGCCCTACAGCCCCGACGCCCCTCCCGCCTACTGCGGCCTCGAAGCGGCGCAGGAGGAGGAAGAGCCTTGCGGGCGTGCCTTCATCTGCGAGGACGAGCGCCCGCAGGTCGGCCGCATGGCCTTCCAACTGGCGGACAAGCCGGACGACAAGCTGCCCGAGGCTGGCGCGGGCGGCAAACAGGCGGAGGCGTTCAACTGATGCTCGCCATCCTCGCAGGTCGCCACGACGAACTCGCTCGCTCGCTCGCCGCGCGCTGGGCCGCGGAGGGCGTCGCGTTGCTGACGCCGCGCGAGCTTTCGGTCGCCGGGTGGCGTCATCACCTCGGCTCGCCGTCCGACTCGGCCGCAGTCATCGACGGCCGTCCCGTCCCCGTAGAAGAGTTGACCGGCGTCCTCACGCGCCTCTGGTGCGTGGGCGTTCAGGACTTGCCGCACATCGTGCCCGCAGACCGCGAGTACGTGAGCATAGAGATGTCCGCGTTCCTCGCCTCCTGGCTCTCAGAGCTTCAGTGTCCCGTGCTCAACCGCCCGACGGCGACCTGCCTCGCCGGGCCGAACTGGCAGCCCGAAGAGTGGACGCACCGCGCCGCGAGCCTGCGAATCCCCGTCAGACCTATCGAGCGCCGCAGCCAACTCGGCGTGGAGCCCGCGCCGCCGCCTCCGGCCGAAGGGCAAGTCAAGGTCACGGTCGTCGGGGCGCGATGCCTCGGCGTGGCCGACGAGACGTTGAGGCTTCACGCCCTGCGGCTGGCCGAGCACGCGCATACGGGGCTGCTCGACGTTTTCTTCGACGGCGACGACGCGCGCGCACGGTTCGTCGGCGTGAGCCTCTGGCCCGACATCGGCTCGCCCGACATCGCCGACGCGATTCTCGAACATCTGAAGGGAGGCGGCTCATGCTAATCATGATGTGGGGCCTCAGTACCGAGCGGCCTTTCGAGGTGATGTGTGAGGAGTTGGAGAAGCAGGGCTTGCCCGTCCTGCTCGTAGACCAGCGGGACGTGGCCGAGACCGTAGTCGAGTTGACGGTCGGCGCGGAGGTCAGTGGCCGCATACGCACGCCGACGCATGACGTTGACCTGCGCGAAGTCACGGCGGCCTACGTCCGCCCTTGCGACTCGCGCATGCTTCCGGCGGTAGCGCGCGCCGGTCAGGGGAGCGAGCTGTGGCGTCACGCCACGACCGTCGCGGAGCTGCTCTCGACGTGGGTCGAGTTGACGCCCGCGCTCGTCGTCAACCGCTTCAGCAGCATGGGGTCGAACGGCTCGAAGCCGTATCAACTCGAAATCATCCGTGCCCACGGCTTCGACGTGCCCGACACGCTCGTGACGACGGACGCCGAAGCCGTACGCGCCTTCCGCGAGCGCCACGGCGAGATAATCTACAAGTCCGTCAGCAGCGTCCGCAGCATCGTCTCGCGCCTCAAGCCCGAACAGCGGCTCGACGACGTGGCCTTCTGCCCGACCCAGTTTCAGCAGTACGTGCCCGGCACAGACCACCGCGTCCACGTCGTAGGCTCGGAGATTTTTCCGTGCGAGATAATCTGCGGCGCGACCGACTATCGCTACCCCGGCGACGAGGAGGTCGAGTTGTACGCGTGCCGTCTCCCGCAGGAGGTCGAGGAGCGCTGCTTCCGGGTCGCTTCGGCGATGAAACTGCCGGTCGCGGGCATCGACCTGCGGCGCACGCCCGAAGGCGAGTGGTACTGTCTCGAAGTCAACCCCTCGCCCGCATACTCTTACTATCAGGCGCACGCGGGGCTGCCCATCAGCGCGGCCATCGCGCGCCTGCTCGCTTCGGCCGGGGCGCAGACGCCCGACACTTTAATCACCTCCTTCGACGAAGACGTTGCGCTCTCAGTTAACGCCGCATGACGCTTGAGCCGGGTAAAACATACGTCAGGAGGCTGAGCGCCGTCAGCCGCGAGCGCGACGCGCTGTTGCTCCGGCTGCGGCTTGAGCGCGCGCTCGCGGGCGCGGACTTCAACCCGCCGGGACTGCCCGCGTCGGCCATCCTCTGCGTGCGACGTTTGAGCGACCGGCGCGAGCGGCCGACGCACGCGCGCACGCGCGGCGCGCTCGCGTTCGCAGAGTGGCAGCGCTCGGTCGCCGCCGAAGTCTCCCGGCTCGCGCGACACGCGGCCAGACCCGCCCTCGGGTCTGTGCCCGCCAACGCCGAGGCGGTCATCTTCGGCGACCGTGCCGAACTGCTCGCGTGCCTCGCGGCCGACTGGTGCGAGGAGGCCGCGCCCGCGCGCTGGTGGTGGCGGAGCCTGTTCGGCGGGCTCGACGCGGCAGCCGCGATGCTCTCCGCGTGGCTCGAAGCGCCCGAGCACATCCCCGCCGCTCTGGGGCGGCTCCACTCGGCCGGGAAGCTCATACCCTTCGCGCGCGCGTTGGGCGAAACGCAGGCGCGCTCCATACGCCGCCGTGTGGTCGAGAAGTTCGGGCTCTACGAAGTCGCCGCCGCGCTCGACTCGAACATCGGTTATGAAGAACGCGAGACGTTGACAGCCTCGCCGCACGCGGTCGCCGACGGCGACGCGAGTGAAGTCACACGCGCCGACAGGGAAGTGCCGAAACCGAGTAGCGCGCCGTGGCTGCGTTACGTGCCCGAGCTTCGCGGGTACGGCCTCGGGCGCGAGCAGATGTGTCTGGCCGGGGTCGGCTTGATGCTGCTGCGCTCGCCCTCGCGCGTGCGCTCGCACGTCTTCTCTGAGTCGCTTAAGCGTCGGCGGTTCGACGCCGACGCGCAGAGTTCGGAGGGGCATGCGCCGGCACAAACGCCGCCGGCCGTGAAGGCTCACGCGCAACGCGAGACAGAAGCTACAACGCCGCCCGAGGTCTTCAACGTCGGGCATGAAATGTCCGCGCGCGGCGCGAGCGCCGACGTGGTAGACGACTTCGACGAAGGCGAGGCCCGGAGTCCTCCGGCGCCGCGACGTGATGCGAAGCCGCGCACGCGCGTCGAGCATGAAGGCGACGCTGTCGATGACTCGACAGTTCTAACGGGATTCGTCGCCGGAGATGTTCGTTCGATGGAAGCCGACGAGCGCGGCCTCAGTGCAGTCGAGGTCGAGGCCGAGGCGCGTGCATCTCTTCGACAGTCGCGGCATGAAGAAGAAGCGGCGGAATCGGAATCGAGTTCGTGGGAGAAGACTGTTACCGATTCGGTCGAGACCGATGAGTCTGTTATTCCGTCGCCAATCAGTCAGGCGCGTATTCAGACCGGCTTCGGGGGGCTCTTCTACCTCGTCAACCTCGGTCTGTTTCTGAATCTCTACGGCGACTTTACGACGCCGCTGACGCCGGGGCTCGCCCTCCCTCTATGGGATTTTCTCGCGCTGCTCGGAGAGCGCCTGTGCGGGGAGCGTTTGCGCGAGGACGCCGTGTGGGTTCTGCTTGCGAAGCTCGCGGGAAGGCATGAGGCCGAGCCGCCCGGCCATGACTTCGCGCCCGAGGATGCGTGGCGTCTGCCGGCCGAGTGGCTCGCGCCGTTTCGCGCGCCGTGCGCCTGCACCTGGTCGGGCGAAGGCGTGCGGCTGCGCGTGCGACACGCTGAAGGCTTCCTGATTCTCGACGTGCCGCTCGCACTTGAGGGGCGAAGGCGGCAGACACTTAAGGACGTAGAACGACAACTCGACGAAGAGTTACACGTCTACGGAGGACGCGCGCGTTTCACCTTGGGCCGCGCGCCGTCTGTTATCGAGGACGACGACAACGAGCCTGAAGGCGGAGCGCTC
>JBJMGQ010000132.1:0-6922 GCA_045807845.1 Pyrinomonadaceae bacterium
CGGGCAGGCCACCACGACGACGACCAACGAGAACATCCCGTTCACCAGCACTATCACTAACCCTTGCAACGCAGATCAGGTAACATTCTCCGGCACCATGCACGTCACCAACACCGTGACGAACGACGCCAGCGGCGGCTTTCATCTGAAGTCTCACGTGAACTATCAGGACGTGAGCGGCACGGGCACCCCGAGCGGGAACAGCTACCGCGTCGGCACCGTCTCGAATGAGACGCTCAACGACCCCGACGGCGAGCAGTCCGAGATGACCGTCATCCAGACGGTCAAGCTCATCACGCAAGGCCCTGCCCTGAACTACTTCATGCGTCTCGTCTTCCACGTCACAGTCAATGCCAACGGCGAGACGACGAGCAGCGTCCTTGAGACGACGATGGAGTGCCGCGGACGCAACTGATGGCGGCGGCGCCGCCGTCGGTGGCTCAGCCCGCGCGGGCCGGCCCGACACCGACGACGCCCAAGACCCAAGCCCACACCTTAACGTTCGCGGGGCTCCGGCCTTTACCTCGGAGCCATCTCCCCACCTCGACCATGACAACCGTCAAAGCCAGATTGACCGATGCCTCTCTCTCAATCCGACCGCCTTGACCGGTGCTGCGCCGACACACGACGCCCCTCCCCAACTCAAACCTAACTCTTTCAGCGTTTACTCGTCACAATCATTCCCGGCACGGGGCTTGTAAGGAGGTGGGCGGCTGATATTGCGCCAGAGACAGAATTCGCCCCGCGCCCCGGAGATGAATGATGGATAGACGCAGACCTTACCGATTCGCCGCATGGCTGTTGATTCCCACGCTGCTGCTGCTCCCGTTCGGGCGCACGGCCGCGTCGGGGGGCAGCAACTCGGGGCACGGGAAGGAAGAGAAACAGCAGCACGGGTCGAAAGTCTCGTCCGACCTGCGCGAGCACATACGTCAGTCCGGCGGGTCTGGCAAGGTTACGGTCATCGTCCAGCCGAAGGGCGAGTGGACGGACGAGCAGGAGGGCGCCTTCGTCGCCCACGGCGCGCACGTCAAGCAGCGACACGAGAATCTGGACTCGCGCGTCGTCGAGATGCCGTTGGCCGCCGTCGAGGCGCTGGCCGCGCGCGAAGACATCGAGTACGTCTCGGCTGACCGAGAGATGTATGCCCTCGGCCACGTCTCTCTGACGACGGGCGCCGACGCAGCGCGCGCGCTCGACACGACGACGATGGTGAACAACCGCGCCATCATCAACATCGCCGTCCTCGACTCCGGCGTGGACGCGTGGCACAAATCGACCTACAACGAAGCCGGCAGCTCCTCGCGCGTCTCGGGCAACTACGTCTTCACGTCTGAGGCGGCCACGGGCAAGCTCGACGCCTACGGGCACGGCACGCACGTCGCCTCGGCGGCGGCGGGCAGCGCGCTCATCGCGGGCGGCGCATACAAGGGCGCGGCCTACGACGGTCAAATCTTCAACGTCAAGGTGCTCGACTCGCAGGGGCGCGGCTCCGTCTCGCAACTGCTGGCGGCGATGGATTGGGTGATCGCCAACCGCACTATCTACAACCTCCGCGTCGTCAACCTCTCCTTGGGCATGCCCGCCATCGACTCCTACATGAACGACCCGGTCTGCAAGGCCGTGCGCCGCATGACCGACCTCGGCATCGTCGTGGTCGTCGCCGCCGGCAACGACGGCCGGGACGCGCAGGGGCGGAAGGTCTACGGGATGATTCACTCGCCGGGTATCGAGCCTTCGGCCATCACGGTCGGCGCCTCGAACACCTTCGGCACCGACACGCGAGACGACGACGTGGTCACCACCTACAGCTCGCGCGGGCCGACTCGCGGCGCTAGGACGGATGGGGCCGGCCAGATACATCACGACAACTTGATTAAGCCCGACCTCGTCGCCCCCGGCAACAAGGTCATCTGGGCCGCGGCGGCCGACAATAATCTTCTGCTCAACAACCCGCAGCTCGACTCGGGCGTCAGCGCCGACAAGACGCGGAAGATGATGACGATGAACGGGACTTCGATGGCGGCCCCGCTCGTCGCCGGGGCGGCCTCGCTGCTGCTGCGCCACAACCCGCGCCTGACGCCGAACATGGTCAAGGCCATCCTGATGTACACGGCGCAGCCGCTCGCCGGTCACAACGCTTTCGAGCAGGGCGCCGGTCAACTCAACATCGAGGGCGCGGTGCGCCTCGCCAAGCTCGTCCGCACAGACCTGCCGCAGTATTGGAACCCTTCGGTGCCAAACGCGACGATGCCGCTCGGCTCGCCGCTGCTCAAGACGGGCACGGCGCCGCCGACGCCTTCGACGACCATCGCCGGCCACACCTTCAACTGGTCGCGCGGCATCGTCCTCGACCAAGCGACGGCCTCGGGGCTCGACCTGATTACGAAGTATCAGAAGATCTACGGGACGGGCGTCCTGCTGACCGACGGCACGACGGTGGACGGCTCCGGGGTGATGATGTCCGACCTGACGAGGATGTCGCTCGGCGTCATCATGTCCGACAACATCTGGACGAGCAACGGCGGCCTGCTGGGCGACGGCACGCTCTTCCTCGGCAGCGGCGTGCTGCTGGGCGACGGCTCGTTGATGACTGACGGCGTGCTCTTCGGCGACGGGGTCATCATGAGCGACTCCGTGCTGATGGCCGACAGCACGATGATGGGCGACGGGACGCTCGTCAACGACTTCACGGCGCGTGCGCAGAGCGTGGCGCTGACCGGCGACAGCACCGCCGCGATGGCGCCCGTGCCGGATACAGTAGTAGTGACCACCCCGACGGGAACGAAGAAGAAGTAGGCGGTAGGCAGATGGCAGTAGGCAGTTGAAAGGCAGGAAGTCTTTCCTGGCGCATCCGTCCTGAAGAAGCTGCGTCTGCCGTAAAGAAATCGGAGGCGGCGAGATGCATTACTCGCCGCCTCCGATTTCTTTACGGGTGCTTTCTTCTTTCAACTGCCGACTGCCATCTGCCTACTGCCTACTAACCTCTTCTTCCGGCAGGATGATTAAGACGGACGGGACGCCCGCGGGGTCGTGGAGGCGGAGGTAGAAATGGCCGATGCCTGCGAGGCCGAGGAGGAGGCCGGGGGTCTCGCCGCCCTGTAGGACGCCGCAGGGCCAAGGGCTTAAGGTCTTGCGATACTGCTCGACGCCGAAGAGTCCGACCTGTTCGGCGAGGAGCCGGTGCGAGTCGTCGCCAAAGACGCGCGCGGCGTAGACGAGCAGATCGGCGTTGCCCGCGGAGCCGTGGCAGAGCGAGTAGTTGGCCTGCCCCGGCGCGGGCGGCACGGCGAGCATGCGGCTCGTCGAGCGCAGCGCGGCCTCTGCCTCCTGACGGTAAACGTCCCCGTTGGTCAAAGCATACGCGCGCACGCGCGACAGACCAATGCCGGGTGCGCCGTGGCACCAAGCCGTCATGAAGCCGGGCTGGCCGGTGCTCCCCGACCAAGTGTCGTAGAGGCCGCGGAAGTCGGGCCAGTTCTCCTGTCGCGCGTCGAACCATTGTCGCTCGTACGCGAAGCCCTGCTCAGAGGCGACGCGGAATCTCTCTTCGCCCGTCGCCTTCCAAAGCTCAAGCAAGGCCCAACTGATGCCGGCCGCGCCGTGCGAGAAGCCGTTGAGGTCTTGCTTTCGCTGCTCGGCCGGGATGTTGAGCGTGTTCCAAGACCAGCCCGTCTGCGTCTTGCGCGCGGCGCCGATGAGGAACTCGCCGTGACGGCGCGCGATGTCGAGCAGAGGCTCGCGGTCGTACCTCTTTCGTAGTTGAAGGAGCGCGGGTATCGCTCCGGCGCTGCCCGCGAGCACGTCGGTCGCGTGCCCGTCAGGTTCGACTTCGGCCAGAGCTTCAACCGTCTGAAGGCCGCGGTCTACGAACTCCTGCTCGCCGAGCAGCTCGCCGATTCTCGTCAGCGCGTAGCCGATGCCAGTGTGCCCCGTGTAGAAGCCGATGCGCGTCTGCGGCGGCATCGTTTCGAGAAGCGAAAGGGCGGTGCGCGAACCGCCCACAGCCGTCTCGCGGAAGAGCGGCTCGCCGGTCTTCCGGAAAACTTCGGCGAGGAAGAGTGCGACGCCCGAGGTGCCCGAGTAGAGGTCTGCGCCGAAGGCGCGGTGCGCGACCACCCATTGCCCGCCGACGAACTCCATCGAGTCGCCGAGCCAGTTGCAGCGCGCGCCCGCCCAGACCGCGTCGCGGCACAGGCGCGCGGCGACCGCATCGGCCGCTTCGAGGAACGTCTCACCCTGAGCGTTCATGCCGCCTCCCGCATGGGCGTGAATTCGTATTGATCAATTGAGCGCGGGTTGAGGTACGGCGCTTCGAGCTTGAGGCCGTAGGCGGCAAAGTGTCGCTCGACCTCTTCGAGCCGCGACGCTTCATCACGCAGGCCGCGCGCGTGCGCGCTCATGATGCCCTCGGCGAGGATGCGGCAGCGCTGCATGCCGAAGCTCTCGCCGGTGTATGGCTCCTCGGCGAGCGCGAGTCCGTCGGCGAGCGGCTTGGCGAAGAGCGGCGCGTCGGGGCGGAGATGGCGCGCGACCTCTTGGTAAACTTCAGCGAGCACGTGCGCCGTGACGCGGTAGTAGCGCTTGTCAACGTAGAGCACGGCCGCGTCGTTGCGTGTGTAGAAGGCGGAGTTGGTCAGACACTTGATGCGAAACGGCACTTGAAAACGATTGAGGCCGCGCGTGACCGAGCGCATGAGCGGCACGGCGCCCTCGGCGCGCAGGTTCCAGTAGAAGCGCGCGAGGCTGAAGCTGTCCAGCTCGCCCTCCTGCGCCTCGCCGAAGGCGAAGTAGAAGCCGGGCTGCATCGTCTTCGTCTCGCGCGTGAAGAAGACCGAGAGGTTCATCCCCGGGCGCGGCGGGAGCCCCGGCGCGTCGGTCGAGAGAAACTCGCCCGGCCACAGAGCGCGCGTGCGCCCGTCCTTGTGCGCCAGAACTTGGCCCGACGGAAGCACCTGATAGACCTGCCAGCCCGTGTCCCAACGCTCGCGCGTCGCGTTGGCTTCAGAGAGCGCGGGCGTGAAGTCAACGCCCTGCACGGGCGCGGGCTGCTCGTCGCGCAACGCGCCGTCGAAGGTGCGACAGTAGCAGTGTTGATAGAGCGTCTGTTCGAGCAACCCCGCGAGCGGGTTCGCCTGCTGCTGCGCGAAGCCGTGCGCGTGCGCGGCTCCCTGCGCGGTGAGCGAGAAGTGTCGCCCCGCGAAGTTGAATGAGTCGGGCGCGCGCACCTCGACGGCGCGGAGAATCTTTTTGAGCTGTGCCGTTAGCTGATCTCTCATCGTAACCCTACAAAGCTAAAAGGCTGGTGGTGGCCTCCCTCGGGCTCTTGAGGATGTTGAGGCTGAGTTGGAGCAGATAGAGCGCGCTCGTCGTGATCTGCGGCGCGTGGAACATGTACTCGTAAGCGGTCTGAATCATGCGCGCCGCGCCGTACGAGACGCTGCGCTCTAAGGCGTCGCGCGCCTCTTCGTGGTTGAGGCCGCGCGTCTCGACGTAGGTCTTCCAGAAGGCGCGGATGGCCGGCTGCATCTTCTCGACGGGGAACTGCGCACTGCTCACCAACTGCTCGGCGGGCACGCCCGCGACCGCCGGCATCGAGAAGACCCAGAAGGAGAGGTACGACTGGAAGACCGCGCCCGCGTCCCAGCACGCGTCGCCGAAGTCGGCCAACTCCCAGTCGATGAGCCGGAGCTTCATCTCGCCCTCCGTCTTCGCTTCCCCGCCCTCTTCCGCGCCGGCCCCTTCGACAGTCACATGCAGGTTGTCCCACTTGATGTCGCCGTGGATGAGACTGTCGAAGCGCCAGCCCGCGCTCATGCGGTCGAGCGTCTGTTGAAAGTCGGGGTAGCTCTGAATGATGTTGAGCACCTGCGTGTTGGCGGCGCTCAACTGACCGAAGAGGTTCTGGTTCAACTGGTGGAGCGACAGAATCCAAGGCACGCGGCGCGCGAACGAGTTGGACTTTGCGCCGTCGCGCAGGCGCCGCCCCATCTCGCGTTGATACGTGCCGAGGATGCGCCCGAGCTGTACGCCGACCTCGACGGGGAACGAGCCGAGCTGCCGGTGATAGTCGGAGAGACTTCCGCCTTCGGGCAGCAGCTCGATGACGAGCGCGTGGCGCGCCGGGTCGGAGTCGTAGAACTTCGGCATGAGCGCGGCGAGCGGCTCGAAGTCCGGATCGTTCTGCGAGAGCCAGTAGCAGGCCGTCTCGTAGCGCAGCGTCTCGACGGCCTGCGGCTCGAAGGTCTTGACCTGTTTGACGAAGTAGCCCGGGTTCGCGGTTCTTATAACTTTGAAGTTGCGGTTGCGGCTCGTCGCCTCGACGACGAGGAAGTCGCCGTCCACGACCGAGTCGAACGACAGCAGGCCGCGGCCGAGGAGGTAGTGTGCGATTGTCTCTTTGGTGATGATCATCGAGGAGCAGCGCGCGCGGGCCGGCGCCGGACGCGTACAGTTAAGCCAGAAGCACGGAAGGTGTCAAGGAAGAACTTTGTGGAGTGTGAGCGAGTCCCGCCGCCTTCGAGACGACGGGACTCGCGGTTAAAGGACGACGCTTCTAAAAGGCTCTCCTCTTAGAAGCCGCCGCCGAAGCCTCCCCCGCCGAAGCCGCCGGGGTTGCAGGCGATGGACTGGCCGCAGTTCTGCGTCACCTCGCAGCCGAAGCGTGACGGGCACGCGTCAACCGCCGACGGGCAGGCGCCAATCGTCTCGCAACTACCGAACTGCGTGTACCCGGGGCACCCGTTGGGCATCGTCGGGCATTGGTAGCGCGTCGGGCACGCGTCTAGAGCCGACGGGCACCTGAGATACTGCGACTGACACGGGGTGTAACGCGACGGGCAGTTGAACTGCGTCGGACACGCGATGAACCGCGACGGGCAGAAGACCGTCGGCACGATGGCGGCGGCCCCGCCGCCACCTC
>JBJMGQ010000133.1:0-7246 GCA_045807845.1 Pyrinomonadaceae bacterium
ACTTCGACGACCGCGCGGTTGCCGTCCGTCGGCTTCTCGCCCCGACCGTAGCGCCTGAAGAGTTCGCGATAGACATCTACGAGCGAGGCTTTGCCTTCCGTCCGGCGCATGAGCGAGAGGTCATAGAGGAAGGCGACGAGCAGCCCTTTGTGATAAACGACTGCTGCGCTGCCCGCAAAGCGTCGCCGCGAAGCTTCCAACAGTGACACCTCGCGCGGGCCGCGTGAGCTTATGTAGGAGTCGTAGGCGCTGCCCAACGCGTTCAAGTAATCGTTAAAGGTCAACTGCCCGCGCCGCATCCCCGCGCGCAGCGCGACGTAGTTGGTGAAGCCTTCATAGAACCAGTCGTACTCGCCTTCGAGCGCGAGCCCGTTGGGCACCCAGAGGTGAAACAGCTCGTGCGTGAGCGCGCCGTCGAGTTGCGCTTTGGCGGCGAGTTTAGAAGGGAGACGCCCCGAGATGAGCACAACCGTCGCGCCCCTCGTCTCGGCGCTCCAAAGGTTTCCGCCCGCGCCCGCTTGCGGCAGAGGCAGCAGCACAACGGTCGGGCTCTGTCGCGGCGCGCCGCCCGCAGTCTCCTGATGAAGTTTGAGAATCTCCGCGGCCGAGTCCGCGGCCTCCTCTTCGTTGAAGGCCCAATCGCCCGCCGTCACGAGCGTGAACGCCAACGCCCCCGCGCGCCCGCGCCGTTCTCTCAAGTCTCGGCCGACCGCAAAGACGGCGCGCTCTGCGTCGGCGATTTCAAACACGCCCGACGCAGAGCGCGGCTCGCTCGTCGCGACCTTCCAGCCGTCGGGGAGGGAGAGTTCCACCTTCGCGTTCGTGAGCGGCACGGGCAGGAGGTCTGCGAACATGAGAAGGCCGCGGTCGGCCGTCAGCCATGAGACGTGCGAAGAGTCGGAGGCGAAGGCCGGGGGGTCGAGCTTGAAGTCGTAAGAGAAGCGCGAGGCCGGACTCACGGAGGAGAATTCGCCCGGGGCGAGTTTCTTGACGACGACCGCGGCGCCTTTGTCGTCGAACAGCTCGAAATTCTCGACGCGCTCGGCTAAGCCCGCCGCGCTCCCGTAGAAGTTGCGAATCGACCACGCGCTCGACGCCTCTGCCCTGCGCCCTTCGACTCGAACGCGCGGAGGAGTCCCGGGCACGACCTTTATCTTTACGTCCAACGCCTGCGCCGACGCGGCGCGCGCTGACAAAAGCATGAGGACGCAAAAAAGAATGAGGGAAGCCGTCGATGCGGCTTCCCTCCTCTGTCTGGTTATCTGCTGGTTGAACATCGGCGGGAGCATTTAAGCACATCAGCCCCGCCCGGAGCGATGACCGACCCGCTTATCAGAAGTAGCGGATGGCGTAGCTGAACCGGAGCCCGCGGCCGATCTCGGGCGCGAGGGCTCGCGCCGGGAGGCGGGAGACGATGGAAGTGCGTAGCTCCGGCGACGAAGGCGTGCAAGGTCAGCGCAAGCAGCAGCAGTCCCGCCGCCGTGCGCGACCTGACGAACTTCTGCACCTGACTGCTCAGCTTCTCGCCCAAACCCTCTAGACTTTACCTTTGTGGAAGAGTCGTGACAGTGACCTATAGCACCAAGGTCTGCTTGGATGAAGCGCGACCGTCTCACTTTGCCCGACGCCACGAAGGAGGGAACCTGAGCCGGCTTTTTCGCGTATTTTTAGAGGAAAATGGCAGGCCGCGCGGGTTTAGGAACGCAAGGCCCGTACGTTGACACGCCGCTCGATGCGCCGATAGAATGTCTGTCCTGACCAAGGGGCGGGCGCACACACTCCGGAGGAATCGGCTGTGAGTCTCATCAAGATTGTTCTCATCACGCTCGTCTTTATCATCAGCCTTCTCTTCTTCGGGCGCTTCCTGTTCTAGACGAACCGGATGACCCACCCGAGCACGGCGGGCGCGACGCGCCCCAGCGTCAACCGCCGCCGCCGTCAAGCCCTACTCGCCGCCGCTCTCTTTCTTCAACTTCTCTTCACGAGCTTTAGCTGTTCAGCACAGGAGCCGACGCCGACGCCCTTTGAAGACGAGGAGGTCATCAGCGTCCGCACAGACCTCGTCGTCGTCCCCGTCTTCGTTACCGACGGGCGCGGGCGCCGCGTCTCAGGTCTCACCCAAACCGATTTTCAAGTACGCGACAACGGCCGGCCCGTCGAGACGAGCTACTTCGCCGCGGGCGCCGACAGCGTCGCGCTCCTCTTCCTGCTCGACGCCTCCGGCAGCACGCGCGAGACCATCACGCAGCAGCGCGAGACGGCGCTCGCGCTCTTCTCACACTTCGGCGCGCGCTCCTATGTAGCCGTTATGCAGTTCCGCGAGCGCGCGGAATTGTCGCAAGCCTTCACGCGTGACCTGCGCGCCGCCCGCAGAGCCTTTCAGGTCGCCTCTCTTCCCGACCGCCGCACGGCCATCTTCGACGCAGCCCGCGACGCCGTCCGCGCCTTCGGCACAAAGGGGCGCAGCGCGGCCGAGCGCCGCATCGTCGTCCTCATTAGCGACGGCCTCGACACGGCGAGCGACACCCCGCCCGCATCTATCATCGCCGACGCGAACACCGCGGGCGTCTCCTTCTACGTCATACATCTTCCGCTCTACACGCCGCTCGACGGCCGTCTCGCCGCGCGCAAGCCAGCTAAGGGTTTCCGTGAGTTGGCTGAGAAGACCGGGGGGCAGTTCTTCGTCGTCGGCGACGCGCGCACGTCGCTCGACCCGCGCGCCGAGCACGACCTGAGCCCCATCTTCCGCGCCATCGCCGAAGACCTACAGAGCCAGTATGTCCTCGGCTATCACGCCGCCGCCGCGGGCACGGAGTCCGGCACGCACCGCGTCGAAGTGCGCCTGAACAGGCCGCGCGAACGCAAGCTCCGCGTCCGGCAGTTGCGCGACAGTTACGAATCGAAACGCTGAACTGGCATGACACGTGAGCCCTGTTGCTCTACAATCTGCCTTCCGCTCTGACACCCAAATCTTCTTTCACTGAACTTATGAACGAACAGAACATCGAAGGTCTCAGGCACATCCGCCGGGCGCTGTTGAGCGTCTCGGACAAGACGGGACTCGTCGAATTCGCACGCGCGCTGCGCGGCTTCGGCGTCGAGCTGCTCAGCACCGGCGGTACGTCGAAGGCTCTGCGCGAGGCCGGCCTTGAAGTACGCGACGTGTCGGACGTGACCGGCTTCCCAGAGATGCTCGACGGCCGCGTCAAGACGCTCCACCCGCGCATCCACGGCGGCATCCTCGCCGTCCGCGACAACCCCGAGCACACGCGCGCGCTCGCCGAGCACGAGATCGGCCCCATCGACATGGTCGTCGTCAACCTCTACCCCTTCGAAGAGACAATCGCCCGCGAGGGCGTCACGCTCGAAGAGGCCGTCGAGCAGATCGACATCGGCGGCCCCGCGATGGTGCGCTCCGCCGCGAAGAATTTTAAGGACGTGGCCGTCGTCACCTCGCCGGATATCTACCCACGCGTCTTCGAGGAGTTGACGCAGACCGGCGGCGCGCTCTTGCTCAAGACGCGCTCCCGGCTCGCGCTCGAAGCTTTCGCACACACATCGAAGTACGACGACGCAATCGTCAACTACCTCTCTAGCGCGCTGCCACTCCAGTCCGGGGATTTTGCGGACTTGAGCAGCGCATTTACGGTCACAGAGTTCCTTGAGAGGGCCGTGAGTGAAGGGGTGTTCGCCGTGCTCGAAGTGTACCCTTCGCACATTGCCCCCTCCCTTGAGAAGCACTCCGACCTGCGCTACGGCGAGAACCCGCACCAGCGCGCGGCTCTCTACACACTCGCGGACGAGGGCGGCATCGCCCGCGCCGAACTGCTCGGCGGCAAGGAGATGTCTTTCAACAACTACGTGGACGCCGACGCGGCTTGGCAGCTCGTGTGTGATTTTGAAGAGACGACGTGCGCCATCATCAAGCACATGAACCCTTCGGGCGTCGGCACGGCCGCTGGCGTAGAAGAGGCTTACAGGCGCGCGCTTGCCACCGACCCCATCTCGGCCTTCGGCGGCATCGTCGCCTTCAACCGCACGGTTGACGAAACGGCGGCGCGCGCCGTGACCGAGATTTTCACAGAGGTCGTCGTCGCGCCTGACTTTGACGAAGCCGCGGTCGAAGTCCTGAAGTCGAAGAAGAATCTGCGTATCCTCCGCGCGGGCGAAGCTCGACAACCGGCGGGCTTGGACTTCAAACGCGTGACCGGCGGCATGCTCGTCCAGACGCGCGACACGCATCGACTCAGCCGCGAAGACCTCAAGGTCGTCACACGCCGCGAGCCGACCGCTGAAGAGTTCGAGGCGCTCATGTTCGCTTGGACGGTCTGCAAGCACACGAAGTCAAACGCCATCGTCTACGCGCGCGCGGGTCAGACCGTCGGCGTCGGCGCGGGCCAGATGTCGCGCGTCGATTCCGTCCGCCTCGGCGCCGAGCGCGCGCAGCTTCCCGTCGAAGGCTCCGTGCTCGCCTCCGACGCCTTCTTCCCCTTCCGCGACGGGCTCGACGAGGCGGCCCGGCACGGCATCACCGCCGTCATCCAACCGGGCGGCTCCGTCCGCGATGCGGAAGTCATCGCCGCCGCGGACGAGCACAACCTCGCGATGGTCTTCACCGGCGTCCGACACTTCAGACATTGAGGCCAGATGAAAAGCGCGACTGAACGTTTTGAAGAGTTACTGATTGAGCGCGGGAAGGATTTTTACGGCCGGGGCGTGTTCTACCGCGAATATCATCTCTACCTTCTGGACGAGACTCCGACGCGGTACGTCCTCGGCAACGGCCGCGGCGAAAGCGTCAGCGATGAACGCGACATCAACGTCCAGTTCATGTTGATGAAAGAGATGCTGGGCTTCGAGACGATAGAGGACGGCGAGTATGTCCTGCGCCCTTCCAAGTTCGACGATCACCTGCGGCTCAACTGCCTGACCCTCGGCTCTTACGAAGACTGGCTTTTCAGAGTCGTGGAAGAGGAGCAGGGCTTCTACCTCGGGCTGACGAGCGGCTCTTCGCCCGCGGGTTGGGAGAAGGTTCCCGGCACAGGCTTCTTCGTGAAGTGGCTGCCGGCGAGCGCCGTCATCGACGTGTCGGAATACTGGGGCGGGGCTCCCGGCAGATCGCGTTGAGGACGAGCGCACGTTGCCGCTGTCACGCGCCGCGCCGCGTCGCTCCCCGCTTGCCTCCGAGTCCGGCAATCGTTGATACTTGCGTCACCGAAACAGGCACCCGACGCAAGAGAGTCTTCCCGCGCGGCCTGTCATCATGTTTTCCGAAGGGGAGTAAAGATGGCTGATCTGGAACCACTGGCGGGCGAAGGCGGAGAGACTATTCGCTGTCGCTACTGCGGGCAGTTGAACAGCAAGCGCGGCCAGACCGGGCAGGCGCGTTGCGGCCGTTGCCGCCTGCTGCTCTCGGACGAGCCGCACAAGAAGTTCGCCCACCTCGACAAGTACTCATATATTCACCCGCTCGACAGCCGCGCGCTCGCCGCGCTGAAGAACATCCCCGGCATCGACACCGCGCTCAAGAAGCTGCTCGAATGGACGGGCGACTCGGCCATCCGTGTCATCTTCACCGCGAGCGCCGTCAAGGTCACGCCCAAGCAGTGCCCCGACCTCTACTACAAGCTTCAGGTCGCCTGCACGACGCTCGGCGTGGACATGCCCGAGCTGTTCATCCAGCAGAATCCCATCGTCAACGCCTTCACCGGCGGCGTGAAGAAGCCCATCATCGTCCTCTACTCGCAGCTCATCGAGCGCCTGAACGACGAGGAGGTGCTCGCCGTCATCGCGCACGAGGTCGGCCACATCCACGCCGAGCACGTGCTCTACATCACGGCGGCGAAGCTGATCGAGCTGGGAGCCACGGCCGCTCTCAAAGCCGCGCCCATCGCGGGAGTCATCGCAGAGCTGTTCACGCTGACGATGCGTTCGGCGCTGCTGGCGTGGGCGCGCAGGGCCGAGCTTTCATGCGACCGCGCGGCGCTGCTCGTCACGCAAGACCCGCACATCATCGGGCGGACAATGATGAAGCTCTGCGGCGGAACATTCGCGTCGAAGATCGATTATGAAGAGTTCCTCGCGCAGGGGCGCGACTTCCAGAAGAACTACGACGAGAAGGCGCTCGACCGCTTCTGGGCCGACATCATCAACGCCGGCCTGTCGCACCCTTTCCCCGTCTGGCGCGTCGCCGAAATCATGAGCTGGGTCGAGAGCGGCGAGTACGCGCGCGTCCTCAACGGCGAGCAGGCGAGCGCGGCCGCATGATGAGACTGATGAAGACGTTCGTCACGATAGTCGTCATCATGCTCTTCCTCGTCCCCTCGGGCGCCCGCGCACAGGCGGAGGAAGACCCGTGCGCGCCCGAGGCGCAGCGCTCACCACAGTTGATGTCCTGCGCCGAGAGGAAGTTCAAAGAGGCCACGGCCGAGCTGAAGCGCGCGCGGGCTGAACTCTACGAAGACCTTGAGCCGCGCTCGCGTGTGAAGCTGAGGACGGCCGAGCGCCTTTGGCTCAGCTACCGAAAGTCGAACTGCGACACCGAAGCCTCCATCTACGAAGGCGGGACGATTCAGCCGCTCATCCAACTGCAATGCATGGCGCGCGTGACGCTGGAACGCGCCGCCGAGTTGAGGGCGCAGACTCAAACACTCCACGGCACGGACTGAAGATGAAGACGAGACGAATCATTCTCTACGCCCTGCTCGCGTCGTTGCTCCTCTCGACGGCGGGCGCGAAGACGCAGAAGCAGCGGCCGATTCAACCCTGCGAGGGGTACGGCTCGCAGGCCGAGGCGAGCGGGTGCGCGCACCGCGAGTTTCTGGCAGCCGACGCCGAGCTGAACAAAGCTTACAGCCGTCTGGCCGGCATCCTCGATGCGGAGGAGAAGGCGCTGCTGAAGGAGGCGGAACTCGCCTGGATCAAGTACCGTGACACGAACTGCACGTTCGAGTCCTCGCAGTACGCGGGCGGCACGATGCGCCCCATGATCGAATCCTTCTGCATGGCCCGCGTGACCAAAGCGCGCACGGCCGAGCTGAAAGAGCAGTTCGAACTCCGTCAACAATGAAAGGATGAAGTAGGAACAATGAACGATGAACTGGAAGACAAAGCAGTTTAGTTCATCGTTCATCGTTCCTACTTCATAGTTCCGAACAATGCTGCTTGAAAACAAGAATGGAATTATCTTCGGCGTGGCGAACAAGCGCTCCATCGCGTGGGCGACGGCGCAGGCTTGTCTGGAGGC